>JBJMIQ010000086.1:0-19322 GCA_045806805.1 Nocardioides sp.
GGTGGCGGCACCCCCGGTGGCACCACCCCCGGTGGCACCACCCCCGGTGGCGTCCAGCAGACAGTCGGCGAGAACGGTGGTGGCACCAGCACCGTCGTCCTCGGGGCGCAGGCCTCGGTGAAGAACAGCCAGGGCACCCAGGCCGCTGCGCAGGCCGCCGGCACGCAGGCTGCGCAGGTCCCGACCGCGATCGAGTCCGGCCTGACCGGCGAGGAGTGGTCCCGGTCCGTCCTTCCGCTCCTGCTCGTGATGCTCGGGCTCGGAACGACGTTCGTGGCACTGGTTCGCCGCCGGACGCGTGTCCAGCCAGTAGAGAACGACTGACCCACCGAACGACCCGAACGCGGCCGCCCCCTGCAAGGAGCGGCCGCGTTCGCCATTCTGCTGGTGGGACCGTTCCGGCCTACCAGCATCCCTAAGAGATTCCTATCCCCTTGCTAAACGCGATCCTTAACGGGCTTTTGAGATGAGTCCATGAGTCCATTCGTAGAATCGGGAACCGTCCAGAGCGCTCGGACCCCGCGCCCGAAACCAGGAGACTCGGGCAGCAATATGGGGGATCCAAGATGGTTCGTAATTCCGCTCTCACAAGCATGTTCAAGTTCGTCATCGCCCTGTTCACGGCGCTGTTCATCACCCTGATCGGTGGGGTCACGGTGCCCGCGGGGGCCCACGACTGTGGCTGCCAGACAGACAACAGCGGCCCCGGTTCTGCCAACAGCGGACCTGGCAACGCCTGTCACGACAACAGTGGCCCCGGTTCCACCACCAGCGGGTCCAGCGGCTCGGGCAACAGCGGGTCCGACAACAGTGGGTCCAACAGTGGGCCGAGCGCCAACAGCGGGCCCGGCAACGGAGACTGCCCCACAGACGGCGGCACGGACCCGGGCACCAACCCGGGTGGCGACAGCGGGGACAACCCGGGCACCGGGCCCATGACCAACAACGGCAATGACTCCGGCACCCAGGGTGGTGACAGAAGCACCGTGGTTCTCGGCGCACAGGCCTCGACCTCGCCGACCCAGGCGGGCGCGCGGGGCGCTCAGGTCCCGACCGCCGTCAGCGCCGGACTGACCGGCAGCCCGGAGTCACCCTCCGCGGTTCCGGTCGTGATGATGCTCATCGGACTGGCGATGATGGCCGGGGCACTGGTCCGCCGCCGAGCACGCGGCTGACGATTCGCGTCCGACTGACCGCGGCCGCCCCTGGGTGGGGGGCGGCCGCGTTCGGTGTGGCCGTGCGCTCGTGGGCCGGTCTTGGGCGTGGCCCAGCCCGTGGAATAGCACGCTCTCTCCTGACGTTGAAGCGATAGTTGCAGTTTCAACTACAGGAGGAGCGGTCCGATGCAGTTCGGCATCTTCACCGTCGGAGACGTCACGACCGACCCGACCACCGGTCGGACCCCGTCGGAGCACGAGCGGATCAAGAACACGGTCGCGATCGCGCAGAAGGCTGAGGAGGTCGGCCTCGACGTGGTGGCGGTCGGCCAGCACCACAACCCGCCGTTCGTCGCGTCGTCCCCGACCACGACAATGGCCTACATCGCCGCGCAGACCCAGCGGATCATCCTCTCCACCTCCACCACCCTGATCACCACCACCGACCCGGTGCGGATCGCCGAGGACTACGCCACCCTCCAGCACCTCACGGACGGGCGGATGGACCTCATGCTCGGCCGCGGCAACACCGGGCCGGTCTACCCATGGTTCGGCAAGGACATCCGCGAGGGCATCAACCTGGCCATCGAGAACTACGCCCTGCTCCATCGGCTGTGGCGCGAGGACGTCGTGGACTGGGAAGGCCGCTTCCGCACCCCGCTCCAGGGCTTCACCTCCACACCGCGCCCGCTGGACGGGGTTCCGCCCTTCGTCTGGCACGGCTCGATCCGAAGCCCCGAGATCGCCGAGCAGGCGGCCTACTACGGTGACGGCTTCTTCTCCAACCACATCTTCTGGCCCTCCTCCCACACCGCGCAGATGGTGAGCCTCTACCGGCGGCGCTTCGAGCACTACGGCCACGGTCGAGCGGACCAGGCGATCGTCGGGCTGGGCGGGCAGGTCTTCATGCGCCGCAACAGCCAGGACGCGGTGAACGAGTTCCGTCCCTACTTCGACAACGCCCCGGTCTACGGCCACGGCCCGTCGCTGGAGGAGTTCACGGCGCAGACCCCGCTGACGGTCGGCTCGCCGCAGCAGGTGATCGAGCGGACGCTCGGGTTCCGTGAGTACGTCGGCGACTACCAGCGCCAGCTCTTCCTGATGGACCACGCCGGGCTGCCGCTGAAGACCGTGCTCGAGCAGCTCGACCTGCTCGGTGAGGAGGTCGTGCCGGTGCTCCGACGCGAGTTCGCCGGGCTCAAGCCCGACCACGTCCCCGACCCCCCGACCCACGCGGCGCGGGTCGCGGCAGGCACACCGCAGGAGGTGACCGCATGATGAAGCGTCTCGTCGTCGTCTCGGCCGGGCTCTCGGTCCCGTCGTCCACCCGGCTGCTCGCCGACCGGCTGGCCGACGCCGCGGTGTCGGCCATGCAGGCCAGGGGATCGCGGGTCGAGATCGAGCACGTAGAGCTGCGTCCGCTCGCCCATCAGCTGGCCGACCACCTGCTCACCGGTTTCGCCTCCGGCGACCTGGCCGAGGCCATCGCGAAGGTACGCCGCGCCGACGGCCTGGTGGTCGTCACCCCCGTGTTCGCCGCGTCGTACTCCGGATTGTTCAAGACGTTCGTGGACGTGCTCGAGCCCGGGACTCTGGACGGAAAGCCTGTGCTCATTGCCGCCACCGGCGGAACCGCCCGGCACTCGATGGTGCTCGACCACGCGCTGCGGCCGCTGTTCTCCCACCTGCGAGCCGTCGTGGTGCCGACCGGAGTGTTCGCCGCGAGCGAGGACTTCGGGAGCACCGACGAGGGTCACCTGGACAAGCGCGTCCGTCGCGCCGCGGGCGAGCTCGCCGTGCTGATGGGCGTCGATGCCGAGCCCGTGGCGCAGCCGATCACTGACGACCGGCGGTCCGTCGCGGACCAGTTCGAGAACCCGACCCCGTTCGAGGAGCTGTTGCGCCGCGCCAGCGAACGCTGACCCGCCCGAAACTGTCACCAAACAACGCTGACCCGCCCGAAACTTTCGGGCGGGTCAACGCGATTTCAGGTCAGTTTCGGGCGGGTCAGTGCTGGTAGGTGCCGTGGATGATCGCCCGGCCCGCCGTCTTGAAGGCGAGGTTGAACGACACCACGGCGGGGGAGGCGTCGGAGTCGACCCCGAGGGTCTCCTCCTTCACTGCGTGAACCACGAAGAAGTAGCGGTGAACCTGGTCGCCCTCGGGCGGGGCCGCCCCCATGAACCCCTTCTCGCCGCCGTCGTTGCGGCAGTGGAAGGCCGATCCCGGCAGGTCACCGGCGGCAGCGCCAGCATCGAGTGAGGTCACGTCCGCCGGCACGTCGACGAGCACCCAGTGCCAGAAGCCACTGGGCGTCGGGGCGTCGGGGTCGAAGCAGGTGATCGTGAAGCTCTTGGTGTCCTCCGGGGCTCCTTCCCACGACAGCTGGGGTGACGTGTTGCCCGCCGAGGCCACCTGGTCGTCCTTCAGTGGCTTGCCGTCGGAGACGTCCTCGCTGGTCACCGTGAACGACGGCACCTCGGGCAGCAGGTCGTAGGGGTTCGGGTGTACGGGGCGGTCCAGGCTCATGTGCGCTCCTCACAGCTCGATTCACAGTTCGGGGTTCGTCCGGCGCTGCCAGTCAACCTAGTCCGATGGGTGAGCGAGCGAAACGGTCGGCCGATCCCGAGCCGGGAGAATGAGCGACGTGGACTTCGCGACGTACCCCTCGGGGCTGCGCCTGGCCGGCCGCCGGGTGGTCGTGGTCGGCGCGGGACAGGTCGCGCAACGCCGCATCCCCGCGCTGATCGCCGCCGGCGCCGAGGTCCACGTCGTCTCCCCGGAGGTCACCCCGGCCATCGAGGGGCTCATCGGTGCCGGCGAGGTCGCGTGGGCGGACCGGGGCTTTCGCGACGACGACCTCGACGGGGCGTGGTACGTCATCGTGGCCACGGACGACCCCGTGGTCAACCAGGCCGTCAGCACCGGTGCGGAGGCGCGGCGGATCTTCTGCGTGCGTAGCGATGACGCCACCGCCGCCACCGCGTGGACCCCGGCGGTGGGCCGGCACGCCGGCGTGACCGTGGCGGTGCTCGGCAACCGCGACCCGCGCCGCTCGGCCGGCGTGCGTGACGAGATCCTCGAAGGACTGCGCGAGGGCACCATCGCGGCGCGGCACCACCGTGACCGGTCGCCCGGTGTCGTCCTGGTGGGTGGCGGGCCCGGTGACCCCGAGCTGATGTCGGTGGCGGGGCGCAAGGCGCTGATGGAGGCCGACGTCGTGGTCGCCGACCGGCTGGCGCCGCGTGAGCTGCTGGGCGAGCTGCCCGCCGACGTGGAGCTGATCGACGTTGCGAAGCTGCCGCGCGGCCGCTCGGCGCAGCAGGCGGAGATCAACCGGATCATCGTCGAGCGGGCCAGGGCCGGGCAGCGCGTGGTGCGCTTCAAGGGCGGAGACAACTTCGTCTTCGGTCGCGGCTTCGAGGAGGTGCTCGCCTGCCGAGACGCCGGCGTACCGGTCACCGTCATCCCTGGCCTCACCAGCCCGATCGCCGTACCGGCCGTCGCCGGCATCCCGGTCACCCACCGGGGCGTGGCCCACGGTTTCACTGTCCTGTCCGGACACCTGCCGCCGGACCACCCGGACTCGCTGGTCAACTGGAAGGCCGTCGCCGGACTGGACGGCACCATCCTGTTGATGATGGCCGTCGAGAATGCCGTCCCGATCGCCGGAGCGCTGGTGGCCGGTGGCCGCCCGGCCGACACGCCGGTCGCCGTGGTCTGCGACGGGACGATGCCTGGAGAGCGGACCGTGCTGTCGACGCTCGGCGAACTCGGGCAGGACCTGTCCGCCGAGAGCGTCCGCCCCCCGGCCATCATCGTGGTGGGCGAGGTGGTCGCTGTCGCGCATCCCGACCACTACACCTGATGGCCGACCTGCACGAGATCGCTGACCCCGCCGACCCGCGTCTCGCCGACTACCGGGATCTGAGGGACGTGGAGCTGCGCAAGCACCTCGAGGCGGAGCACGGGCTCTTCCTCGCCGAGGGCGAGAAGGTGGTCCGCCGAGCGGTCGAGGCGGGCTTCACCCCCAGGTCCTTCCTGATGGCGCGGCGCTGGCTTGACGGGCTGGCTGACGTCCTGGGCGACTGCGAGGCACCGTGCTACGTCGTCTCCGAGGCCCTCGCCGAGGAGGTCACCGGCTTCCACGTCCACCGAGGCGCCCTCGCCTCGCTCGAACGGCGCCCGCTCCCGTCGGTGCACGAGGTCCTGGATGGCGCCAGATCAGTGTTGGTCCTCGAGGACATCGTCGACCACACCAATGTCGGCGCCATCTTCCGCTCCGGCGCCGCGCTCGGCTTCGACGCCGTGCTGCTCGCGCCCCGCTGCGCAGACCCTCTCTACCGCCGGGCTGTCAAAGTCGCGATGGGGGCCGTCTTCGCCTTGCCCTGGACCCGGCTGCCTGACTGGTACGACGCGCTCCCGGTGCTGTCCGAAGCCGGCTTCACGACGGTCGCCCTGACGCTCGCCGACGACGCGGTCCCGATCGAGGACACGGTGCGCGGTCTCGACCGGGTGGCGCTCGTGCTCGGGTCCGAGGGGCACGGCCTGTCACCGCGCTGGGAGACCTCGGCCGACCGGCGAGCTGTGATCCCGATGCGTGAGGGCATCGACTCCCTCAACGTGGCCGCCGCGACCGCGGTGGCCTGCTACGTGACTGCACGCCGCTAGGTTGCCGCCATGAGCGACTACGAGGCCTCGCCCGCTGACTCGGCGTACCACCGCACCCTTCCGATCGGAGAACGGCTCTCCGCCAGGCCACTGATCGAAGACGACCTGTCGTGCTTCGACGACGTGACGCTCAAGCCCCTCGCGCCGATGCTGGTGCCGGAGAACCCCAGAGCCGGTGAGCTCGACCGTGACGAGTGCGGCCACTGTCGCCCGTCCGAGCACACCATCTGGTCCGACGACCTGTGGCAGGTCCGGGCGGGCTGGGACCGGATGGGCATCCCCTACGTCGGCGGCATCGCCTCGCGCGAGCACCACCGGCTCGAGGACGCCCCGATCGAGCTGCTGACCACGCTCGGGCCGCTTCTCCAGCGGATGAGCGCCGCGGTCAAGTCGATCCCGGGGGTCGCCCGGTGCCACTTCGCCCGATGGGGCGACGGCTCCGAGCACTTCCACATGTGGGCACTGGCCAGGCCCGCCGGGATGATGCAGGGCCGCGGGGCGATGCTGGCGTTCTGGGACGACGTGCTGCCGTCGATGTCGGAGGAGATGAAGGCCGAGCACCTCAGGATCGTGGCCGAGTCGCTGGCGGCCGAGGGCGGCACGGCGTTTCCGGGTGGATGACCCGGGCGCCGGTCAACCCGCCTCGGGCATCGTCTGGACAGCGGAGATCTCGAACTCGAGCACCACCTTGTCGCTGACGAGGACTCCTCCGGTCTCGAGCGGCGCGTTCCACTCGACACCCCAGTCTCGACGGTTCACGGTGAGCTCACCCTCGAAGCCCACGCGGATGTTGCCATAGGGGTCCTTGGCCGATCCGGTGAACTCGAAATCGATCGCGAGTGACTTGGTGACCCCCTTGATCGTGAGATCACCGGCGACCCGGAAGGTCTCGTCGTCGATCCGTTCCACGGACGTGGAGGTGAAAGTGATCTCTGGGTGGTTGGGGACGTCGAAGAAGTCGTTCGTGCGGAGGTGACCGTCCCGCTGCTCATTCCTGGTGTCGATGCTCGCCGCGTCGATGGTCACCGCCGCAGATGACTTCTCGGGATTCTCGAAGTCGATGTGCGCATGGCCTTCATACTCGTTGAACTGTCCGCGCACCTTGGTGATCATCGCGTGCCGCGCGACGAAACCGATCCGCGAGTGCGCGACGTCGACCGTGTAGTCGCCGGTCAGGGTCTCGAGCTGCTCCGTGCTCATGTCCGAACCCTCCTCGTAGGGCGTGGGGTTCGGGCGCCCGTACCCACCATCGAGGCAACAACACGCGCACAGCGGCTTTCGCCACCGCTATGCGTCGGCGGGAGCGTTCTCGAGTGGCCAGTCGGCGGGATAGTCGTCGACCGCCTGGTCGTGCTGCTTCTGGAGCTTCTTGCGGAGCTTGGTGGGGAGCCGGTCCCCGAACACCGTGCCCCGGGTGTGGTCGGTCTCGTGCTGGAGGCAGCGGGCGAGCAGGCCATCCCCTGAGAAGGTCACCGGTTCGCCCGAGAGCCCGGTGCCCGAGACCGACGCGGCATCGGGTCGAGGGCACTCCACGAACGCACCCGGGAACGACAGGCAGCCCTCCTCGGCCACGTCCAGCTTGCGTTCGCGCCCCTGGGGCAGGGTGAGAACCGGGTTGCACACGACACCGACGGTGCGCTCGAGCGACTTGTCGGGGCAGTCGAACACGAAGACTGCGAGGTCGACCCCGATCTGGCACGCGGCCAGGCCGACCCCGTCGGCGGCGTACATGGTCGCGACCATGTCGGCGACCAGGGACTTCAGGCCATCGTCGTAGGCCGTCACGGACTGTTGCGGGCGGTGCATGACGGGGGTGCCCCACCGCGTCATCGGGCGCACGGTTCCGCCTTCTGGCAGGTGGCCGAAGGGCGCGTGGCGCGGCGGGTCCGACGGCTTTGACATGGACGGGAGCCTAGAGGGGGCCCGTGTGATCGGGGACACCGGCCGGGTTGTGGCATTACCTGTAACCCAGAGTTACATTATCGCCATGTCCCTGACCAAGACCCTGCGGCCCGGCGGCCGGCACGGCATCTCCTCCAAGGAGAGCCGGGATCCCATCGGGCTCGCCGTCGCCGCGCTGAACAAGCTTGCCTCGAGCGACGTCCTCGACCGGATCGGGTTGCGCAAGCAGGCCGAACAGACGGTCTTCACCGTGACCCGGAGCGGTTTCGCGACCGTCACCAACGCCAGCCGCACCTTTGCCCGCCGGGGCAAGCGCGGCAAGGCGGGTGTCCGGGTCGCGCCGACGCGCTCCCGGGGCATCTTCGACCTGACCCCCACCGAGGACGAGCAGATGCTGGTCGACGTGGTGAACGAGTTCGCCGAGGAGGTCGTCCGGCCGGCGGCGGCCGCCGCCGACGAGGCCTGCGCTGCCCCCGACGAGCTCCTCAAGGCCACCCTGGAGATCGGGTTGCCCATTCTGGGCCTGCCCGAGTCGCTGGGCGGGATCTCCGAGGAACGCTCCGCGATGGCCGGCACCCTGGTGGCGGAGGCGCTCGCCAGGGGCGACATGGGCGTGGCGGTGTCCACGCTCGCCCCCGGCTCCGTCGCCACCGCGATCGGCCTGTGGGGCACCGATGAGCAGCAGAACACCTACCTGCCCGCCTTCGCCGGCGACGACGTGCCGGCAGCCGCCCTCGCCCTCAACGAGCCGACGGTCCTGTTCGACGTCTTCGAACCCACGACCACTGCCGTCCGGGAGGGCGACTCCTATGTCCTCAACGGCGTGAAGAGCCTCGTCCCGCGCGGTGCCGACGCGGAACTGTTCATCGTCGGCGCCGCGCTCGAGGGCCGGCCGGTCCTCTTCCTCGTCGAGTCCGGCACCGAGGGACTCGCCGTCGAGGGCGACCCGGCGATGGGCGTCCGTGCGGCGTCGATGACGAAGCTGACCCTCGACGACGTCACGGTCGACCCCGGGGCCGTCCTCGGCGCCACCGACGGCACGACGTACGCCGAGTGCGTGCGCCTGTCCCGCCTCGCCTGGTGCGCGCTCGCAGTCGGCACCGGTCAGGCCGTGCTGGACTACGTCACGCCGTACGTGAAGGAACGAGAGGCCTTCGGAGAGCCGGTCGCCCACCGCCAGTCGGTGGCATTCATGGTCGCCAACATCGCCATCGAGCTTCAGTCGATGCGGCTGCTGACCTACAAGGCGGCCGGCCGTGCCGCGGCCGGCAAGGACTTCTCCCGCGAGGTCGCACTGGCCCGCAAGCTCTGCGCCGACAAGGGCATGCAGATCGGCCTCGACGGCGTCCAGCTGCTCGGCGGCCACGGCTTCGTCAAGGAGCACCCCGTCGAACGCTGGTACCGCGACCTGCGGGCCATCGGCGTCATGGAAGGAAGCGTCCTAGTTTGATGATCAATCTCGACGACCCCAAGAAGTTCCGCACCCTTACCGGGCAGGCCCACCAGGTCGCGATGAACATGCTGCGACCGATCTCGCGCAAGTACGACCTCGCCGAGCACGAGTACCCCAAGGAGCTCGACATGCTCGCGGCGATGATCGACGGGCTCTCCGAGTCCGGCGCCAGCGAGGGCGCCGGGGCTGCCGGCGTCCGGCGTTCCGAGGGCGAGGACGACGGTGCGGTCAAGAACGGCACCAACATGGCCTCGGTGATGTCCATTGCCGAGATGTGCTGGGGCGACGTCGGCCTGCTGCTGTCCATGCCTCGCCAGGGCCTCGGCAACTCCGCCATCGCCTCGGTCGCCAACGAGGAGCAGCACGAGCGCTTCGACGGGCTGTGGGCCTCGATGGCGATCACCGAGCCCAGCACCGGCTCGGACTCTGCCAGCATCTCCACCACCGCCCGCCTCGACGGTGATCACTACGTGATCAACGGCGAGAAGATCTTCGTCACCGCCGGGGACCGCTCCGACGCGGTCGTCGTCTGGGCGACTCTCGACAAGGAGCTCGGCCGCGCCGCGATCAAGTCCTTCGTGGTGCCCAAGGGCACGCCGGGGATGACTGTCGAACGGCTCGACCACAAGCTCGGGATCCGGTCCTCCGACACCGCAACCATCCGGTTCGAGGACTGTCGGGTGCCGGCGGAGAACCTGCTCGGCTCGCCAGAGGTCGACGTCAAGCAGGGCTTTGCTGGTGCGATGGCGACCTTCGACAACACCCGTCCGCTGGTGGCCGCGATGGCGGTGGGCTGTGCCAAGGCGTCGCTCGACCTGACCCGCGAGCTGCTGGAGGAGGCCGGCGTGGAGATCGACTACGACCGACCCGCCGTCGTCCAGTCGGCGGCAGCCGCCAAGTTCCTCCAGATGGAGGCCGACTGGGAGGCCGCGCACCTGCTGATGCTGCAAGCCGCCTGGATGGCCGACAACCGCAAGCCCAACTCGCTGGAGGCGTCGATGGCCAAGGCGAAGGCGGGCCGGGTCGGCTCCGACATCACCCTCAGCTGCGTGGAGCTTGCCGGCTCCGTCGGCTACAGCGAGACCGAGCTGCTCGAGAAGTGGGCACGCGACTCCAAGATCCTCGACATCTTCGAGGGCACCCAGCAGATCCAGCAGCTGATCGTGGCTCGCCGGATCCTGGGGCTCTCCAGTGCCGAGCTGAAGTAGGCCCTGGCTCACCGGTTGTGGACCGTGCCGGGGGCGTGCCGGGAACGGGGTCCGGGTTGGGTCACAACCCGCAGGAGTGCTAGCCGCTCGACGTACCCGCCCGAGACGCGGACGCCCCCTTGGCAGCGGTCTTCTTCGGTGCCGTCTCGCCGGGGGCGTCCTCGACCCGCTTCCGCGGCGGCGGGAGCTTCGCGCTGGGCGAGGACTGCTTCGCCGGCTTCTTCCTCGTCCGCGGCTTCGGGGCGACGTTCTTCGCGACAGTGGCCGGGGTGACGGGAGCCTCCGCCGGCACCGGGGGAGGCGGCCCGACCGGCGCGGCGGTCGGCTGAGCTGGCGACGCACTCGGCCCGTCACCATCCCGTTCGGGGCCCCGCGAGGGAGAGGCGGGTGCGGGGGCGGGCGCCGCCGGCCTGCGCCGGGGGATGCGCGCGACCACGGCCCCGGCGGTCTGGCCTCCGACCGCGGCAGCGCCGCGCAGTACCCGTCCGGCGACGGACCTTCCGACCTTGAACGTGCTGCTGATCCTCGGGTGGGGCTTGCTCACCGGGCATCCCTCCTGGTGGTCGGTCGGGCTTGCTGGGCAGTCAAGCATGTCCGCGCAAACTCGTGCCCGCCCCGGTCGGTGACGCCGACGCTCGCCGCGGGCCTTCGTACCCGTCCGCGGTGAGTACGTAGCCTCAGCCCATGAAGCTGTACGCCGACACCCCCGCCCGCGCCACGCGCCAGGTCCTGGCCGACGTCCTCTTCCTGCTCTGGCTGCTCATGTGGGTGATGGCCGGGAACGCCGTCCACGACGCCACCCTCGAGCTCGCCGGGCCCGGCCGGCAGACCCAGGATTCGGCCACGAGCCTGGCCGAGTCGATGCAGGATGCCGGCGATGCGCTCGACGACGTGCCGATCGTCGGCGACAGCGCACGGGCGCCGTTCGACCAGGCGGCCGAGGCCTCAGGAGCGCTGGCCGACGCCGGTCAGGCCGAGGTGGAGGCGGTCGAGGGTCTGGCGTTCTGGCTGCGGCTGGCGGTGACGCTGATTCCGATCCTGGTCATCGGAGCCCTCTTCGTCCCCGTGCGGTGGCGCTTCGTCCGCGAGGCGACCGCTGGCCAGAGGTTCGTGGACGCGGAGGCCGACCTCCAGCTGTTCGCGCTCCGGGCGATGTCCAACCAGCCGATGCACCAGCTGGCCAGGGTCTCGGCCGATCCGGTGGGGGCCTGGCAGCGCGGCGACCGGGACGTCGTACACGCCCTCGCCAAGCTCGAGATGCGGTCGTTGGGACTCAAGCCGCCGCGCCTGAGTGGTGCCTGACCGAGGATCGGGTTGGCAGACTGCACGGCATGTCGGACAAGCGCAGCGACCTCATCATCTCCGTCCTCGACGACGCGTTCGCGCCGTTGATGAAGGCGGACCCGGTGGCCTTCCGCTCCAAGTACCGCAAGATGGCCTCCGACCCCCACTCGTTCTACCGCGGCTCCGCGTGTGTGTTCTACGCCGACGTGGCCGACGCCGAGGACCCGTACGTCGACGAGCACAGCGGCCAGATCTGGGTGCACGGCGACCTGCACGTCGAGAACTTCGGCACCTACCTGAACTCCCACGGCCGAATGGTCTTCGACATCAACGACTTCGACGAGGCCTACCTCGGCAGGTACACCTGGGACCTGCAACGCTTCGCCGCCTCGCTGGCGCTGACGGGCTGGCAGAAGGCGCTGCCCGAGGAGGACGTGCGCCGGCTGATCGGCAAGTACGTGCGCTCCTACCTTGCCCAGGTGGACAACTACCGCAAGAGCCACGACGACGACGACTTCGCACTGCACCTGGAGAACACGAGCGGACCGATCCGGGAGGCTCTGGTCCACGCCCGGTGTCGGCGGCGGGCCGACCTGCTCGATGGCACCACGGTGCTCGAGGACGGGACCCGCATGTTCCGGCGCGACTCGTCGATCCGCGAGCTGTCGAAGACCGAGCGGAAGAAGGTCGTGCGGGCCTTCGAGCGCTATCTCGAGACCATCCCGGAGGACAAGCGGTTCGACCGGGAGCTCTTTTACGACCTGCGCGATGTCGTCGGCAAGACCGGCTTCGGCATCGGCAGTGCGGGGCTTCCTGCCTACAACCTGCTGGTGGAGGGATTCAGCCAGGCCCTGGACAACGACGTGGTGCTGTCGATGAAGCAGGCCAATGTCCCGGCCGTGAGCCGGTTCGTCGACACCAGCGACGTGGACGACTACTTCGAGAACGAGGGGCACCGCACGGCGGTGAGCCAACGTTCCCTGCAGGTGCACACCGACCCGCTGCTGGGCCACACCTCGATCGACGGCGTGGGGTACGTCGTCGCGGAGGTGTCTCCCTACGAGGTCGACCTCGACTGGTCGGGCATCACCGAGCCGGACGACATCGGTGCCGTGGTGGACCTGCTCGGCCGGGCGACGGCGAAGATCCATTGCGCCTCCGACGAGGACAGCGAGCAGGACCTCGTCGACTTCCAGGTCGAGCAGGCGATCGCCGACAGCCTCGAGGGTCGCCGGAGGGAGTTCACCGGCTGGGTGACCGACTTCGGGATGGACTACGCCGTGCAGGTGCGCACCGACCACAGCCTCTTCGTCGAAGCCTTCCGCGAGGGCCGGATCGGGGTCTCCGCGACGTAGCTGTGCGGATCAGTCCAGGGGTTGGACGACCTGGACCAGGTGACCGTCCGGGTCCTCGACCCACCCGATGAGGAGCCGGCCAAGCCAAGGTGCTGGCGCCTTGACGGGTCGGGCGCCGAGGACCTGGAGAGACGAGTACGCCGCCGTTGTGTCGTCGGTCCACAGGATCACCGCAGCCCGCTGCCCGTCCACGACGGGGACCAGGCCGTGGTCGTCGCGCGTCGAGGCTTCGCTCGCGAGACCGATGCGGTAGCCGTCGAGAGTGAGGTCGATGTGAATCGGAGGCCCCTCACGTGGGGTACGGAAGACCTCCTCGAACCCCAGTTCCCGGTAGAACGCCGCCGTGCGAGCCAGGTCCTTGCTGAAGAGAACGACCTGCGGTGTCCGGAACATGCTCACACGCGTCACTCTGGCAGATCGGCTGGTGCACGTTCATCAGCGCTTTGCGGCCGGCTTCCGCGTGGAAGCCCGGGGCGACCCGCCACGGCGGTCAACGGGCGCTCCACCAAACCTGCGACCGTGCAGCGGCCCTTGATCGGGTTGAGAGCGGAAACTCCCGCTCCGGACGGGGGATTCCCGGAGCGGGAGGCCGATATCCGCTGGCGCGCTACCGACCGGTTCCTCGGCCCTCGCGCGGCGGAACTACGCTGCACATCATGAACCCTCCCGTGAAGGGGAAGGTCAACCGCGACGGAGGAACGACATGCGCATCGGCGAGCTGGCCGCGGCAGCTGGGACCACGACGAAGACGCTGCGGTTCTATGAGGAGCGGGGCCTGCTCCCGCCGGCCGAACGTGCCGCCAACGGGTACCGCGAGTACGAGTCGACGGCGTTGTCACGGCTGGACTTCATCCGCCGTGGCCGGGCTGCCGGCCTGACGCTGGCCCAGATCCGCGAGGTCATCGACATCCGCGACGGCGGCGACGCACCCTGCGACCACGTGCACCAGCTGCTGACGGCACGAGTGGCGGACATCGATCGACACATTGCTGACCTTCAGCTTCTGCGCGCCACCCTCGTACGGCAACGTGACCACGCCGCCACGGCCGATCCGTCCACGTGCGCTGAGGACACGGTCTGTCGATACCTCTGACGCCCCGCTCGACCCGCCGTGCCGGCAGCTGGCCCTCACTCCACCGACGCGCCGGCGGAAGGTGTCGCCTCCAGGTGGGCGGGCGCACCCAGCCCGGCGGCGGCGAAGGCCACGTCGAGGGCGGTCGTGAGGGCACCGGACCGCTCCTCGGGGACCAGCGAGACGATCGAGCCGCCGAACCCGCCGCCGGTCATTCGAGCACCCAGGGCGCCGGCTTCGCGAGCGGTGGTCACGGCCAGGTCCAGCTCGGGACAGGACACCTCGAAGTCGTCGCGCAGCGAGTGGTGGGACGCGTCGAGCAGCGCACCCAGGGCCTGCCACTCGCTCTCGCGGATCGCCCCCACGGCGTCCTCCACCCGGCCGTTCTCCGTGACGATGTGCCGCGCCCGGCGCCGAAGGCGCTCGTCGGTCAGGCGCCCGAGGTCGTCCGTCGTGGCCTGCCGGAGCGAGTCCAGGCCCAGCGCGCTCGCCGCGGCCTCGCACTCAGCGCGGCGGTCGGCGTAGCCGCCGCTCGCGTGGGAGTGCTCGACCCCGGTGTCGGTGACCACGAGGCTGAGGCCGGCCTCGGAGAGGGGGAGCGGGACGTCACGGGTGGAGTCGTCGTCGAAGTCGATGAGCAGTGCGGCACCCTCCGTGGCCAGCATCGCCACGGTCTGGTCCATGCCGCCGGTCGGTGCGCCGACGTACTCCGTCTCGGCGCGGACGCAGGCATGGGCCAGTCGGGTGCGGACCCTCTCGTCCAGCGGCAGGTCGAGGAGGCCCGCGACCGCGACCGCCACGGCACACTCCAGGGCGGCCGAGCTGGACAGTCCGGCGCCGATCGGGACGTCACTGTCGATGCGGATGTCGAGGCCCGGCACGTCGAGACCTCCCTGGCGCAGCGCCCAGAGCACACCGGTGACGTAACCCGCCCATCCTGACGTCGATCCGGGGGTGAGCTCCCCGAGGCTGCCCTCCCATGGCTCGGTGAACGATCTGCTGCGCACCCGGAGGGAGTCGTCCGGGCGGGGGGCGACGGCCGCCGAGGCGGACCGGGGCAGCGCGAGCGGCAGGCACAAGCCGGCGTTGTAGTCGGTGTGCTCACCGATCAGGTTGACCCGTCCGGGCGCCCGGCCGACTGCTTCAGGATGGAAGTCCACGAGGACAGCCTAGGAAGTCCCGGGAGTGGATACTGGACCCGTGCGCTTCCTCGACGACGCGACCCCGTCCCACGACCTCACCTACGACGACGTCTTCATGGTCCCCCGGCAGTCCGGCGTGGGCAGCAGGTACGACGTCGACCTCGCGACCTCCGACGGCACCGGCACGACCCTGCCGCTCGTGGTGGCCAACATGACGGCGATCGCGGGCAAGCGCATGGCCGAGACCGTGGCCCGCCGTGGGGGGATCGCGGTGATCCCCCAGGACATCCCGCTGCCCGTGGTGGCCGACGTGGTGGCGTTCGTGAAGTCGCGCCACCTCGTCTACGACACCCCCATCGAGCTGCGGACCGACCAGACCGTGGCGGAAGCCCTGGCGCTGATCCCCAAGCGGGCCCACCGGGCCGCGGTCGTGGTGTCCGACGGGAAGCCGGTCGGCGTGGTGTCCGAGGCCGACTGCATCGAGGTGGACCGGTTCGCGCAGGTCGGGCAGGTGATGAACCCGTCCTTCGTGCAGATCGCCGCCGACACCGCCCCCCGCGACGCGTTCGACGCCCTGGACGCCGCACGGACACCGATCGCGGTCGCCGTCGACGACGACGGCGACCTTGTGGGCGTGCTGACGCCGACGGGTGCGCTGCGCACCACGCTGTACCAGCCGGCGGTCGACGGCGACGGCGGCCTCCGGGTCGCGGCCGCCATCGGGGTCAACGGTGACGTGAAGTCCAGAGCAGCGGAGCTGCTGGAGTCCGGGATCGACTGCCTGGTGGTGGACACCGCGCACGGACACCAGGACCGGATGACCGAGGCACTGGGCGCGGTCCGCGCGCTGTCGCCGTCGATTCCGGTCGCGGCCGGCAACGTCGTCTCCGGTGAGGGGACCCGGGCACTGATCGAGGCCGGCGCCGACATCGTCAAGGTGGGCGTCGGCCCGGGAGCCATGTGCACCACCCGGATGATGACCGGGGTTGGCCGCCCACAGTTCTCGGCGGTGCTCGAGTGCGCGGCCGCAGCGGCTGAGCTCGGCAAGCACGTGTGGGCCGACGGCGGCGTACGTCACCCGCGGGACGTGGCGCTCGCGCTCGCCGCCGGCGCCTCGTCGGTGATGATCGGGTCCTGGTTCGCGGGCACCCACGAATCGCCCGGAGACCTGCTCCAGGACGCCGACGGACGTCCCTTCAAGGTCTCCTTCGGCATGGCCTCGGCCAGAGCCGTGGCGAACCGCACGCACAACGAATCTCCCTTCGACCGAGCCCGGAAGGGTCTCTACGAGGAAGGCATCTCCTCCTCGCGGATGTACCTCGACCCGGCCCGGCCCGGGGTCGAGGACCTGATCGACCAGATCTGCTCGGGCGTGCGGTCGGCCTTCACGTACGCCGGGGCCCGCTCCCTCGATGAGTTCCACGAGCGCGCCCTGATCGGCGTGCAGTCGGCCGCGGGGTTCCACGAGGGCCGGCCACTCGACACCAGCTGGTAGTCCCTCAGCAAAGGTGGGGCTCAGCCTCGTGAGCTGCGCTCGGTGCGACCGCGAACGATCCCGATGAAGTCCTGGATCCTCGGGTCGTCGTTGTCGACCAACCACGCCAGGCCCACTGTCGTGGCGGGCAGGTCGGTGACGGGCCGGAACGTCACGTCCCGTCGATGGTGCAACCGCGCCACGGACATCGGCACGATCAGGATCCCGGTCCCGGCCGCGACCACCTCCACCGCTTCCCTGAGCGCCATCGGCGGGTAGTCGAGCTGCTCGGCCTGTGGTCGCCAGCCCGACTCGTGGGGGAGGATCAGCTGCTCGTCGGCCAGGTCGTGGGTGGTCACCTCGTCGGCCACCGTCACGAGGTGGTCCTTGCCGACCACCACCACCGCCTGCTCGTCGTACAACGGGATCAGGTGCAGCCCGTCCCGGTCGACCGGCAGCCGGACCAGCGCCAGGTCGAGCGTGCCGTCGTGGAGCCCGCCGGTCTGGCCGGCCTGCTCGAGCGGCACCAGCTCGAGTGGCTCCCGGCGGCGCTGACGCCAGGTGCGGGCCCACTTGTCGGGGGTCGCGCCGGTCACGAACCCGAGCCGCAACGCCTCAGCCATGCCGCCCAAGGTAGGCGACGCGCGCTCACCCGATTGGGATGAGGCGACGTGGCGAACGGCTGCGTTGTGCTTGGGCTGACCCTGCGGCACGGGAGGGAACGCATGCAACAGCGTGAGGGCACCGTTGCCGCGCAGGGGACCGGGCTCGTCCTGGTGACCCTGGCGTCGGGCCAGTTCCTGATGGCGCTGGACAGCTCGGTCATGAACGTGTCCATCGCGACCGTCGCCCAGGACCTCGACACCACGGTCTCGGGCATCCAGACGGCGATCACCCTCTACATGCTCGTGATGGCGTCCCTGATGATGACCGGGGGCAAGCTCGGCCAGATCCTGGGTCGCAAGCGCGTCTTCGGCATCGGCTGCGTGATCTACGGATGCGGCTCGTTCACCACGTCGATCGCGCCGAACCTCGGCGTGCTCATCCTGGGATGGTCCCTTCTGGAGGGCATCGGTGCGGCGCTGATCATGCCGGCGATCGTGGCACTGGTGGCCACCAACTTCGAGCAGTCCGAACGCCCCCGGGCCTACGGGGTGGTGGCGGCCTTCGCGGCCATCGCGGTGGCCGTCGGTCCCCTCATCGGCGGAGTCTTCACGACGTACGCCTCGTGGCGCTGGGTGTTCGCCGGGGAGGTCCTGATCGTGCTGGTCATCCTCGTCCTGATGCGCCGGATGGCCGACGCCCCACCCGACGAGGGCGTGAAGCTGGACCTGGTCGGGACCGCGCTGTCGGCCCTCGGTCTCGGCCTGGCGGTCCTCGGCGTCCTCCAGGGAGGGACCTGGGGGTTCGTGTCGCCCAAGCCGGGCGCCCCGGTCTGGCTGGGACTCTCGCCGGTCCTGTGGATGATCCTCGGCGGCGGGCTGGTGCTGCGGGCGCTGGTGGGGTGGGAGACCCGCCGGTCCGCGCGGGGCGCGTCCATCCTGCTGGACCCCGAGATGCTGCGGAACGAGCGGCTGCGCGGCGGGCTGGTCTCCTTCTGCCTGCAGTACTTCCTCCAGTCGGGACTGTTCTTCGTCGTGCCACTCTTCCTGTCGGTCGCCCTGGGCCTCTCGGCGATCCAGACCGGCCTACGGCTACTGCCGCTCTCTCTGGCGCTGCTGGCCACGGCCCTCGCCATTCCCAAGCTGCTGCCCGACGTGTCGCCGAGGAAGGTCGTCCGGTTCGGCTTCGCGTCCCTGTTCGTCGGCACCGCCCTGCTCACCGCCGGCTTGAGCATCGGGGTCGGCCCCGAGGTGGTCACGGTGCCCATGCTGCTTGCGGGACTGGGGATCGGTGCCCTGGCCTCCCAGCTCGGCAGCGTGACGGTGGCCGCCGTGCCGGACGAGCAGAGTGCCGAGGTCGGTGGGCTGCAGAACACGGTGACCTTCATGGGCGCGGCTGTGGGGACCGCTCTGGCGGGGGCGATCCTGATGTCCGCGCTCACCACGTCGTTCTTCCAGGGCATCGAGGGGAACCCCGACGTGCCCGACAACCTCTCGTCCCAGGCCGAGGTGCAGCTGAGCAGCGGCGTGCCGTTCGTCTCCGACGACCAGCTCGAGGAGGCGCTCACCGCGGCGGGCGTCAGCGGTGACACCGCCGACGCAGTCGTCGCCGAGAACGAGGACGCCCGCCTGGAGGGGCTTCGCCTGGCACTCGCCGCGCTCGCGCTGGTGGCGCTGGGCGCCCTCTTCACGGCCCGCTCGATCCCCACCCGGCAGCCGGGATCCGGTGGATAGTCAGGCCACGGCCCCCCGGGGTCGGTGCTCGGGCATCCAGTCGTAGACGACCGACGTACGGAGCAGCAGGTCCTGCACGGACTTGCGCGACCGACCCACGCCGCACCACAGCAAGCCCACGGGGAAGAGGACGTAGAGCAGGGCCCGCAGGAGCGCCATCATCAACCGCGGTGAGCGGCCTCGACGGTCCACGATCCGCAGGCCCATCAGCCAGCAGCCGTAGCTCCGGCCGACGATGGTCCAGCTGCCGGCGAGGTAGAGGATCGCC
>JBJMIQ010000087.1:0-12937 GCA_045806805.1 Nocardioides sp.
CGTGGTCCCTGGAGCGGGCACGATCACGCTCTACCAGCCGAAGTACACCCCACCCGCGTTGGGCGAGGAGGGTCCTCCGGAGGGCTGAGCTCCCGGCGGTGCCCTCCCCGAGGCAAACGCCGCTGGCGCCTCCGGATCCGGCGTGAATCGAAGGCGTTTGCCTCGTGCACGGTCCCGTGTGTCAGCGGTACGCCGACCGGCGGAGCTCGTAAACCACTTCGCCCAGCTCCGATCCGGGGATCGGGTCGTCCCATTCCCCGACGAAGGTGTCGACGTGGGTCATCCCGACCTTGGCCAGTACCCGGCGCGAGGGGAGATTGACCGCCATCGTGGACGCGACCACCAGGTCGACGCCGACGTCGGCGAAAGCGTGGTCGATCATGGCCCGCGCACCCTCGGTCGCGAGGCCCCGACCCCACGCCGGGCGGGGCAGGCGGTATCCCGTTCCGGACCTGGTCGGGTCTGCGGCGAAGGCACTCGCCGACCACCACCCGGCGAACTTGTCATCGGCGAAGCCCACCCAGTAGCCGAGGCCGCGTTCCTCGTCTGACCACGCCGTGCGGCGGCGCTCCCACTCCTCGAGGGTCTCCTCCGGCGTCGCCGCCCGGCCGAGGATGAAGCGCATGACCTCCGGGTCAGAGTTGAGCCCGATCAGGAGGTCGGTGTGGTGGTCGCCGACCGGCTCCAGGCGGAGTCGGTCGGTCGTCAGCGTCGGCAGGCTCAGGACCCAGCCCAGGCGTCGTTCCAGCCCTCGACGTCAGTCGCCGCTCGTTCCTTCGGACCGGTGTAGATGGCGGACGGCCGGATCAGGCGGCCGGTGCGCTTCTGCTCGAGGATGTGCGCCGACCACCCGCCGGTGCGGGCGCTGGTGTACATCGAGGTGAACATGTTGGCCGGCACCTCGGCGAAGTCGAGCTCGATCGCCGCCCAGAACTCCACGTTGGTCTCGAGGACCCGGTCGGGCCGGCGTTCGCGCAGCTCGGCCAGGGCCGCCTTCTCCAGTGCCTCCGCGACCTCGTAACGAGGCGCGTTCAGCTCGCGGGCGGTTCGCCGGAGCACGCGGGCCCGCGGGTCCTCGGCGCGGTAGACCCGGTGCCCGAAGCCCATCAGCCGCTCGCCGTTGTCGAGCAGCTCCTTGACGTACGTCGAGGCGTCGCCGTCGCGTTTCTCGACCTCCTCGATCATGCCCAGCACCCGGGACGGGGCCCCGCCGTGGAGGGGGCCGCTCATCGCGCCGATCGCGCCGGAGAACGCCGCGGCGACGTCGGCACCGGTGGAGGTGATGACCCGCGCGGTGAACGTCGAGGCGTTCATGCCGTGCTCGGCGGCCGAGGACCAGTAGGCGTCGATCGCCTTGACGTGCTTGGGGTCGGCCTCACCCTTCCAGCGGATCAGGAACTTTTCCGCGAGGGTCGAACCCTGGTCGACCTCGCCCTGCGGGACGATCGGCAGACCGATGCCGCGCGCCGACTGGGCGGCGTACGAGAGAACCATGACCGCGATCCGCGAGAGGTCGAGGCGGGCCTGTTCGTCGCTGATGTCGTAGGTCTGCTTCATGCCCAGCATCGGCGCGAGCATGGCCACGCCGGCCTGGACGTCGGCGCGCACGTCGCCGGTGTGGATCGGGAGGTTGTACGGCTCGGCCGGCGGGAGCCCGGGCTCGTAGGCGCCGTCGATCAGGAGGCCCCAGACCTTCTCGAACGGGACCCTTCCGACGATCTCCTCGATGTCGACCCCGCGGTAGCGGAGCGCGGAGCCTTCCTTGTCGGGCTCGGCGATCTCGGACTCGAACGCGATCACGCCCTCGAGCCCGTGGTGCACCTCGGTCATGGGAATCCTCCTCGGGGCCGACCGCTCGGTCGAACCGTTGGCATTCTGCCGCCCCACGCGGTCTAGTGTCGACGCCATGGACCTGGCAGCGCTGCGCGCCGAGTACGCCCTGGGCGGGTTGCACGAGTCCGACCTGGCCCCGGAACCGGTGACGATGTTCCGCGCCTGGATGGGCGAAGCGGTCGCCTCCGGCATGCACGAGCCCAACGCGATGGTGATCGCCACCGTGTCCGCCGAGGGCCTCCCGTCCTCCCGGATGGTGCTGCTCAAGGGCGTCGGCGAGGACGGGTTCCGGTTCTTCACCAACCTCGGTTCCCGCAAGGGTGCCGAGCTGTCCGCCAACCACCGGTGCTCGCTGCTCTTTCCCTGGCACCCGCTCGAGCGCCAGGTCCGCATCGATGGCGTCGCCGAAGAACTCCCGCGCGACGACGTGGCGGCGTACTTCGCGACCCGGCCGCGCGGCGCCCAGCTGGGCGCCTGGGCATCGCACCAGTCTCGCGCGGTTCACTCTCGTGCCGAGCTCGACGAGGCCTTCGCCGCGATGGACGCGCGCTTCCCGGACGAGGTGCCGGTGCCGGACTGGTGGGGCGGGTACGTCGTGATCCCCGACGCCGTGGAGTTCTGGCAGGGACGGCCCGGCCGGATGCACGACCGGCTGGTCTACCGCCGCGATCCGGGCGGGTGGGGGACGGAGCGGTTGGCTCCCTAATCCGATTGTGAGTGAGTGCTCACTCACTTACCCTTGCGGGCATGCCCGCCACCCGCAAGCGCGCGCGACCGCTCTCGCCCGAGGACCGTCGCGCCGAGATCATCGCGGCGGCACGACCGCTCTTCTACAGGTACGGCCACGCCACCACCACCCGGCTGGTGGCCGAGGCGGCCGGCATCGCCGAGGGCACCGTCTTCCGCGCCTTCGCGACGAAGGAGGAGCTCGTCGACGCGGTGCTCGATGCCGAGTTCGACCCCCAGCAGTTCCTCGACGACGTGCGCCAGATCGACCTCGACCAGCCCCTCGAGGAGCGACTCGTAGCGGTGACCACCCTGCTCCAGCGTCGGTTCATCTCGATCTTCCACCTGATGGCGGCCCTGGGTCTGCCCAAGCCGCCGCCGCGCTTCGACGCCCCCGAGGAGCGCCGCCGTCTGGCCGAGGACGGCATCATCCGGGTGATCGCACCCGACGCCGACCGGTTTCGCGTCCCGGCTGAGGAGGTGGTCCGTCTGGTGAGGCTGCTGACCTTTTCCGGCAGCCACCCCCACATCTCCGACGGCAGGACGCTGACCCCGCGCGAGATCGTCTCGGTCGTCCTCCACGGCACCCTCGGGGAGGAGAAGTGATGCTGCTCCGCCTGATGAGCACCTACCTGCGCCCCTACCGCGGCTGGCTGACCGTCATCGTCGTCCTGCAGTTCACCTCGACGGTCGCGATGCTCTTCCTGCCGAGCCTCAACGCCGACATCATCGACCAGGGCGTCGCGGTGGGCGACACCGACTACATCCTCCGGACCGGCATGGTCATGCTCGGCGTCTCGCTGCTCCAGATCCTCTGCTCGGTGGTCGCGGTCTGGTGCTCGGCCCGGACGGCCATGGCCTTCGGACGCGACCTGCGGGCGTCGGTCTTCCACCGGGTGGGCTCGTTCTCCGGACGCGAGGTGGCGACCTTCGGAGCGCCCTCGCTGATCACCCGCACCACCAACGACGTCCAGCAGGTCCAGATGCTCACCCTGATGAGCTGCACGATGGCGGTCGCCGTCCCGATCATGATGGTCGGGGGAGTGCTGATGGCCATGCGCGAGGACCTCGGGCTGTCCTGGCTGCTGGCGATCGTCGTACCAGCCCTGTTCCTGTCGGTGGGCGTCGTCGTGTCGCAGATGGTGCCCAGCTTCCGCCTGGTCCAGCAGCGGATCGACGAGGTCAACCGCGTCCTGCGCGAGCAGATCACCGGCATCCGGGTGGTCCGCGCCTTCGTGCGCGAGCCCCATGAGACGCAGCGGTTCCGCAAGGCCAACGAGGACCTGACGGAGGTCTCGGTCCGGGCCGGTCGGTGGATGGCGACCATGTTCCCGCTGGTGATGCTCGTGGTAAACGTGTCCAGCGTCGCGGTGATCTGGTTCGGCGGGCACCGGGTCGATTCGGGCCAGATGCAGGTCGGTGCCCTCACCGCCTTCCTCAGCTACCTGATGCAGATCCTGATGTCGGTGATGATGGGGACCTTCATGCTGATGATGGTGCCGCGCTCCTCGGTGTGCGCGGACCGGATCGGCGAGGTCCTCGACACCGCGTCCTCCGTCGTGCCGTCCGAGCGCGGGGTGACCCACGCGGAGGTGACCGGGCACCTCGACTTCGAGGCGGTCTCCTTCACCTATCCCGGCGCGGAGCAGCCGGTGCTGGCCGACATCTCCTTCTCGGCGCGCCCCGGTCAGACCGTGGCGGTGATCGGGTCGACCGGCGCCGGCAAGTCGACCCTGGTCAACCTGGTGCCCCGGCTCTTCGACGTCACGTCGGGCTCGGTCCGGGTCGACGGCGTCGACGTGCGCGACCTGGACTCCGAGGCGCTCTGGGCGCGGATCGGGCTGGTCCCCCAGCGGGCCTTCCTGTTCACCGGCACCGTGGCCACCAACCTGCGGCACGGGCGGCCCGACGCCACCGACGAGGAGCTGTGGCGGGCGCTCGAGATCGCGCAGGCCCGCGACTTCGTGGAAGCGATGCCAGAGGGTCTCGACGCCCCGATCGTCCAGGGCGGCACCAACGTCTCGGGCGGCCAGCGCCAGCGGCTCGCAATCGCGCGGGCGCTCGTACGCCGTCCCGAGATCTACCTCTTCGACGACGCCTTCTCGGCTCTCGACCTCGCCACGGACGCCCGCCTCCGGCAGGCGCTCCGCCCCGAGACCCGGGAGTCCACGGTCGTGGTGGTGGCCCAGCGGGTCTCCTCCATCCGCGACGCGGACCTGATCCTCGTGCTCGAGGACGGACGCGTGGTCGGCCGCGGCACCCACGCCGAGCTGCTCGCCGACAACCCGACCTACCAGGAGATCGTCGCGTCCCAGCTCAGCGCCGAGGAGGCCGCATGAGCACCACCACGCAGACCCCGGGCGGTTCGAATTCCCCAAGCACGATGAAGCAGACCGAGCGCATCCAGGCGCCGATGGGCGGCCCGGGCCGTGGCCCGATGGGCGGTGGACTGGTCGGCCAGAAGGCGATGACGTTCTGGCCCTCCGCGAAGCGGCTGGTCCGGCAGATGGCACCGGAGCGGACGAAGGCGACTGCCGTCGTGCTGCTGGCCGTGGTCAGCGTGAGCCTGATGGCGCTGGGCCCGCGCCTCCTCGGCCACGCCACCGACCTGATCTTCGAGGGCTTTCTCGCGCACCGGCCGATCGACTTCGACGGGGTCCGCGACGTCCTCCTCACGGTGCTCGCCATCTACGCCGGCGCCTCGGTGCTGGCCTGGCTCCAGGGCTACCTGCTCAACGACGTCGTCCAGGGCACCGTGATGAGGATGCGCTCCGATGTCGAGGACAAGGTCAATCGGCTGCCGCTGGCCTACTTCGACCGACAGCCGCGCGGTGAGCTCCTGAGCCGGGTCACCAACGACATCGACAACATCAGCCAGACCCTCCAGCAGACGATGAGCCAGCTGCTCACCTCGGTGCTGACCGTGGTCGCGGTGCTGACCATGATGGTCTGGATCTCTCCTCTGCTGGCGCTGATCGCACTGGTCTCGGTGCCGCTGTCGATGTTCACGACGGCCAAGATCATGAAGCACTCGCAGGGACAGTTCATCGCCCAGTGGCGCCGGACCGGCGTCCTCAACGCCCACATCGAGGAGACCTTCTCCGGACACGCCCTGGTCAGCGTGTTCGGGCGCCGACGCGAGGTGGAGCAGACTTTCGAGGAGCAGAACGAGGAGCTCTACCAGGCGTCGTTCCGCGCCCAGTTCATCAGCGGGCTGATCATGCCGCTGATGATGTTCGTGGGGAACCTCAACTACGTCGTGATCGCCGTCGTCGGCGGGCTGCGGGTCGCGAACGGCACCCTGTCCCTCGGCGAGGTGCAGGCGTTCATCCAGTACACCCGCCAGTTCACCCAGCCGCTGACGACGGTGGCGTCCATGGCGAACCTGCTGCAGTCGGGTGTCGCTTCGGCCGAGCGGGTCTTCGAGCTCCTCGACGCCGACGACGAGGTTCCGGACGGGCCACCCTCGCCGACTCCGCCGCGGCGCCACGGTGAGGTGCGGCTCGAGCACGTGTCGTTCCGGTACGTCGACGACCAGCCGCTGATCGAGGACCTCTCCCTGGTCGCCCGGCCCGGCCACACCGTCGCGATCGTGGGGCCGACCGGGGCCGGCAAGACCACCCTGGTCAACCTGGTCATGCGCTTCTACGAGCTCGACGCCGGACGAATCACCCTCGACGGCGTCGACGTGACGGCGATGCCGCGCGGGGAGCTGCGCAGCCACATCGGCATGGTGCTGCAGGACACCTGGCTGTTCGAGGGGACGATCCGCGACAACATCGCCTACGGCCGGCCCGGTGCGTCGGAGGACCAGATCCTGGAGGCGGCCCGGGCCACGTTCGTGGACCGTTTCGTCCACTCGCTCCCAGACGGCTACGACACCGTGGTCGAGGAGGATGGCGGCAACCTCTCGGCCGGCGAGCGGCAGCTGATCACGATCGCCCGGGCCTTCCTCTCCGATCCCGCCCTGCTGATCCTCGATGAGGCGACGTCGTCGGTCGACACGCGCACCGAGCTGCTGCTGCAACAGGCGATGTCGGCCCTGCGCTCCGACCGCACGTCCTTCGTCATCGCCCACCGGCTCTCCACGATCCGCGACGCCGACCTGATCCTGGTGATGGAGGACGGCCGGATCGTCGAGCAGGGCACACACGACGCGCTGCTCGCGAGCGACGGCGCCTACTCCCGTCTCTACCAATCGCAGTTCGCGGCCGCGCTGGCCTGACGAGGGGCCGTCGTACGGGAAATCCCTTGAGCGGGAGGGGCCCGACCCTTACGGTTGTCCCACACGGGAAAGGAGGTGGTCCGAAGAATGAATTCTTGTTGGACGCGTGAGGTGGCTGCCCGTTAGCAGCCCGGCAACACGATCGGGCGACGCGAAGGCGTAGGCCCGTGAGGCTGCTGGCGAATCCAAGGCAGCCACCCGACCCGCAGGTGATCCGGTAACCACGTCCACCGGAGCGGTCCCGAGGAACTTGTTCCGAGGGGTCACGCCTGCGGGTCGCTCCATTTCGGGGATTGGGATCCTCGATCCACTCCGGATATAGTTGTCTTCGTCAACCTTTTTCCGATCGAGAGGCACCCGTGACCCAGGCGACCGTCGCGGCCGAGCAGTCCGGCCAGATGACCCACCGCGAGGTTCTGGAGGCGCTCAGCGGTCTCCTGCTCGCGATGTTCGTGGCGATGCTGTCGAGCACCGTTGTCACCAATGCCCTGCCCCGGATCGTCACCGACCTCGAGGGCAGCCAGACCGGCTACACCTGGGTGGTCGTCGCGACCCTGTTGACCATGACCGCCAGCACCCCGATCTGGGGCAAGCTCGCGGACCTGTTCAGCAAGAAGCTGCTCGTGCAGTCGGCGCTGGTGATCTACGGCATCGGCTCGCTGATCGCCGGCTTCGCGCCGAGCATGGAGGTGCTGATCGGTGCCCGCGCCGTCCAGGGTCTCGGCGTCGGCGGCCTGACCGCCCTGGTGCAGGTGGTGATCGCCTCGATGGTGAGCCCGCGCGAGCGTGGCCGGTACTCCGGCTACATCGGCGCCACGTTCGCCCTCGCCACGGTCAGCGGCCCGCTGATCGGCGGCCTGATCGTCGATGCCCCCGGCCTGGGCTGGCGCTGGTGCTTCTTCCTCGGCCTGCCCATCGCCCTCCTCGCCTTCCTGGTGCTGCAGAAGACCCTCCACCTGCCCGTCGTACGCCGCCAGGTGCACGTCGACTACCTCGGCGCGACCCTGCTCATGTCCGGCGTCTCGGTGCTGCTGGTCTGGGTCTCCCTGGCCGGCAACCAGTTCGCATGGGGCTCAGGCATCAGCGGGGCCCTGGTCCTGGTGGGCCTGGCGATCGTGGCCTCGGCTCTCTATGTCGAGGCCCGCGTGGCCATCGAACCGATCATCCCGCTGCGGCTGTTCCGCGACCGGACCACCTCGCTCGCCACCGGCGCCTCGGTGTTGACCGGTCTCGCCATGTTCGGCTCGACGGTCTACCTGTCGCAGTACTTCCAGCTTGCCCGGGGCATGAGCCCCACCGAGGCCGGCCTGATGTCGGTCGCGATGGTCGGCGGGCTGCTGGTCTCGAGCATCATCAGCGGCCGCATCATCACCGCCACCGGCCGCTGGAAGCGGTTCCTGGTCAGCGGCAGCGCGATGGTCGTGATCGGACTGTCGCTGCTGGCCACCATCGACGAGGCCACCCCGCTGACGCTGGTCGGCGCCTTCATGGCCGTGCTCGGCCTCGGGCTGGGAATGACCATGCAGAACCTCGTGCTCTCGGTCCAGAACAACGTCGCCCAGTCCGACCTGGGGGCCGCCAGCTCGATCGTGGCGTTCTTCCGCTCGATGGGCGGATCGATCGGGGTCGCCGCCCTCGGCGCGGTGCTCAGCCACCAGGTCGCCGACGGCGTCCGCGAGGGCCTGGCCAGACTCGGGATCGGCGGCGGCGGGCACAGCACGGGCGCGATCCCCGACCTCGCGACGCTGCCCGCGCCGATTCGCGCCGTGTTCGAGCACGCCTTCGGCGAAGCGACCGGGCACATCTTCCTGGTGGCCGTGCCGTTCGCGGTGCTGGCGCTGGTGTGCGTGGTCTTCATCAAGGAGGTGCCGCTCCGTACTACCATCCTCAGGGCCGACGAGCTGGCACCCGAGGCCGCACGGAAGGCCACGGCCGGACGACTCTAGAGGTGACGACGATGCCCCGGACAGAGACTGTGCGGGCACTCGAGCACGAGGTAGGTGTGCTGATCCGGCGGGTACGCCGCGCGATCGGCGAGCGCGCCCGGCTCGTGCACCCCGACCTGCAGCCGATGTCCTACCTGCTCCTCGCGCACCTCGCCGAGAGCGGCCCGATGCGCTCGTCGACGCTGGCCGAGACCTTCGGCGCCGACAAGGGAGCCGTGAGCCGTCAGGTGCAGCATCTGTCCGGCCTCGGGCTGCTGGACAAGGCGCCCGATCCCGAGGACGGCCGGGCCACGCTGCTCTCGCCCAGCGACGACGCCCGTCGACGCCTGGACGAGGTCACGAAGCAGCGCCGCCGGCGTCTCGACGAACGGCTTGGGGACTGGTCCGACGACGACCTTGGCGCCCTGGTGACCGCCCTCGGTCGCTACAACCGCACGCTCAGCTGACACCACCGCCGCCGGTGGTTGAGGTGCGAGGGCCGTCTCACGGGCCGAGCCTCGAAACCCCCGCGCGAGCGCAGGGCAGCAACCAGCTGGTGGACCGTCAGGCTATCCAGACGGCGGTGTCGGGAGGCAGCAGCCCGTCGGCCAGGGGGGCGCTGCTGAGCAGCACCTCGCCGGACGGCAGCTCGGCCGGCTCGGCGCCGCAGTTGAGCACCACCGTCAGCGGACCGCGCCGGAAGGTGAGGACGTTCTGGCTCTGGTCGAGGATCTCCACGACCTGCCCGGCCGGCGTCGCGTGCTGCCGGCGGTGTTCGAGAGCCCTTCGGTAGAACGTCAGGGTCGAGGCCGGGTCGTCCTGCTGGGCCTCGACCGTGAGTGTCTTCCAGGACTCGGGCTGCGGGATCCAGGGCTGACCCTCGCCGGGGCCGAACCCGAACGGGGGCTCGGCGCCGCTCCACGGGACGGGCACGCGGCAGCCGTCGCGCCCGGGCTCGCGGGTGCGGAACCAGGCCGGGTCCTGCCGGTGCTCGGGCGCCACGTCGACCTCCTCGAGGCCGAGCTCCTCGCCCTGGTAGAGGTACACCGCGCCCGGCAGCGCGAGCATCGTGAGGGTCGCGGCCCGGCCCCGGGCGAGGCCCTGCTCACCGCCGCCGTACCTCGTCACGTGGCGGGTGACGTCGTGGTTGCTGAGCACCCAGGTCGGGGAGGCCCCGACCGGCTCGGTGGCCTCGAACGTGCCGCGGATGACGTCGGCGAACGCCGCCGCGGACCAGTCCGCCAGCAGCCAGGAGAAGTTGAACGCCTGGTCGAGCTCGTCCGGGCGAACGTACGACGCCAGCGACGCGTTGTCCGGCACCCAGGCCTCGGCGACGGCCATCCGGTCCGGGCCGTACTCGTCGAGGATCTCCGCCCAGCGTCGGTAGACGTCGTGCACCTCGGGCTGGTCCCACATCGGCTCGTCATCGCCGTACGCGGACCCCAGCATCTGCTCGATCCTGCGGACCGAGGGATCCTTCTGGTTCGGCAGGCCCTCCGCCTTGAAGAGACCGTGGGCGACGTCGATCCGGAACCCGTCGACACCGCGGGCGAGCCAGAAGCGGAGCACGTCCTCGAACATGGCCTGCACCTCGGGGTTGCGCCAGTCGAGGTCGGGCTGGGTGGAGTCGAAGAGGTGGAGGTACCACTGCCCGTCCGGGCAGCGGGTCCACGCCGGTCCACCGAAGACGGACTGCCAGTTGTTGGGCGGAGTGTCGTTCTCGCCGTCACGGAAGATGTAGCGGCCCCGCTCCGGGCTGCCGGGAGCGGCCAGGGCCTCCTGGAACCACTGGTGCTGGTCGGAGGTGTGGTTCGGGACGAGGTCCACGATCACCCGCAACCCGAGGGCGTGGGCGCGCTCGATCAGGTTGTCGGCGTCCGCGAGCTGGCCGAACAGCGGGTCGACGTCGCAGTAGTCGGCGACGTCGTACCCGTGGTCGTTCTGCGGCGAGGGATAGAACGGGGTGATCCAGAGGGCGTCGACACCGAGGTCGGCCAGGTAGGGCAGCCGGGAGGTGATTCCGGGCAGGTCGCCGATGCCGTCGCCGTCACCGTCGGCGAAGCTGCGGACGTAGACCTGGTAGCAGACCGCGTCCCGCCACCAGCGTTCGCTTTGATCGTTCAAATCCATGCTCCCCATCTTTGAGGGGTGGCTCCGACTCGGTCAAATCGCTGACCCGCCCGAAACTTTCGGGCGGGTCAGCGGAAGGCGGCGGCATCGACGGCGATCCAGAGGTGCTCGGCGACGGCCAGCGCCTGGCCGTCGGCGTCGTGGAGGGTGGAGGCGGTCCAGGTCTTGCGCCCCTCGGTGCCGCGCGCCTCGCCCACGACCACGTGTTCCTGTCCGATCAGCGGCAGCGTGTGCACCTGGGCGGTGATCCTCGCCAGCACCATCATCCGTTCGTTGAGGTCGCCGGCCCAGCCGCCCACACAGTCCAGCGCCGCCCAGGCGACCGGCAGCGAAGCGCGGGGGTGGTCGTCGTGGTAGGCGTGCCAGTCCTCGAACAGGCTGGGGTGCGGGGTCCAGGTGGCCGCGACCCGGGTGGGGCCGCCGGAGGCGGTCACGGGGCCCGGGAAGATCCGCAGGCCGTCACCTTCCTCGCGTTCGGTGCCGCAGCTGAAGCAGGTGGGGAACGGGTGCTGGCGCAGACCGGGGTACGCCGACATGGCCGCGCGCGCTTCGTCGGCCGGCACGGGGTCGACCGGAGTTGGCGCCTCGTGGAGCACCTCCGCCTGGGCGACGGTCACGCCGTCGACGGCGGCCACGGTCAGTCCGTCCTGGTCGGTGACCCGCAGTGGTGTGTCCAGGGGCGGCGGCTGCCGCAGCGAGACGGCGATCGTCGGCCACCTGGCCGCGTGGTCGGCGGGCACGTCGTGATCGACCAGTGCGGCGAGGGCGCCTGCGGTCCAGCCGCCGTTGCCCGAGGAACGGGGGCCACGGAAGCGGCTGGGGACGATCAGCTCGCGCACGGAGGGATCCTCTCACCCCGTCCGGATCTCCTCCCAGCGGCGCAGCGCCTCGCGCCGCTCCTCGGCGTGGTCGACGATCGGCGCGGGGTAGTCGACCCGCTGCCGCGACTCCTCGTCGGGGTCGTGCGGGTCGGCACCGGCGTCCAGCTCTGCGAGCTCGGCGACCCAGCGGCGCACGTAGGTGCCGTCCGGGTCGAACTTGCGGCCCTGCGTGGTCGGGTTGAACACCCGGAAGTACGGAGCCGCGTCGGTACCGCAACCGGCCACCCACTGCCAGCCGTGCTGGTTGGACGCCAGGTCCGCGTCGACCAGCCAGCGGAGGAAGTGCCGGGCGCCGTGCTGCCACTCCACGTGCAGGTCCTTGACCAGGAAGCTGGCGACGATCATCCGCACCCGGTTGTGCATCCAGCCCGTGGCACGTAGCTGACGCATGCCGGCGTCCACGATCGGGAAGCCGGTCCGTCCGTCCCGCCAGGCGTCGAACGCGCCGTCGGGGGCGTCGTACTCCATGCCGGCGTACTCCGGCCGCAGGTACTCGCGTGCCGTGGCCGGCCGGTGGAACAGCACGTCGGCGTAGAACTCCCGCCAGGCGAGCTCCTTGCGGTAGGTCGCGGCGCCGGCGCTGCGGAGCCGGGCCAGGTCGGCCAGCATCGAGCGCGGGTGGATCTCGCCCCACTTCAGGTGCACGGACATGCGGGAGGTGCCGTCGATGCCGGGCTTGTCCCGGTCCTCGTCGTAGGCCGCCACCCCCTCGTCGAGGAACGCGCGCCAGCGCCGGCGAGCGGCCGGCTCGCCGGCCTCGGGAAGGTCGATCCCGCTCGGCGTGCCGTGGTCGGGCAGGTCGACGGCCCCTTCCGCCTGCAGCCAGGTGGCGCCGCGGGGTGCCTCGACGGGCGCGCGCCACCCGTGGTCGGTCCAGGCCTTCGCGAAGGGGGTGAACACCTGGAACGGCTGCCCACCGCGGTTGGTGATCCGTCCGGGCGCGACGGCGTACGCCGAGCCCGTGTGGACCAGCTCGACGTCCCGCTCCGCCAGCGCCGCTTCGACGTCCTGGTCACGCTGGGTCCCGTAGGGACCGTGGTCGGCGGCGGTGTGCACCCGGGTGGCCCCCACCGCCCAGGCGGCGCGGGCGACCTCGAGGACGGGGTCACCGTGGCGTACGTGGAGCCGCCCCTTCCGCTGTCGAAGCGCGCCGTCGAGCGACCGCAGGGACGCGGCGAGGTAGGCCCGGTGCGGCGCTCCGGCCGGTCCCCAGAGGC
>JBJMIQ010000088.1:0-6472 GCA_045806805.1 Nocardioides sp.
AGATCAGCAACGTGATCACGCCCGGCGCGATCACCGAAGGCCTCGTGGTCGACGGCCCGATCACCGAGCACGACACCGTGCCGTTCGCATCCTTCGACATGCAGACAACGCCCACCGGCGTGACCTACGGTGCGATCACCAAGGGCGCTGTGTCCGCGGACGGACCCGCCAAGGTGTTCGCCGTGTTCAACAACGTCAGCAAGGCTCTCAACCTGAGCCTCTGATCCGCATCACGCAGCGCCCCCGGCTCACGCAGCCGGGGGCGCTTCTGCGTTCGGACCGTTCAGGCGCCGGCGTAGCCGGCGATCTCCGCGAGCACGGTCGTCTTCACGGACTCCTCCGCGAACGACGCGCGCACGGCGGTGCGGGCCAGCTCGGCGACCCCCGCTTCGTCCAGGCCGAGGAGGTCGGCCGCGATCTCGTACTCCCGGTTGAGGGAGGTGCCGAACATCGGCGGGTCGTCGGAGTTCACGGTCGCGGTGACGCCGGCGTCGCGGAACGCCGCGATCGGATGGTCGGCAATCGCGGCGACCGCGCGGGTGGCGACGTTGGAGGACGGGCACACCTCGAGTGGAATGCCGGTCTCGGCGAGGTGGGCGAGCAGGCTGGGGTCCTCGACCGCGGTCGTACCGTGGCCGATCCGCTCGGCGCCCAGCAGCCGGAGCGCATGCCAGATCGTCTCCGGCCCGGTGGTCTCGCCGGCGTGGGGAACGCTGCGCAGCCCCGCAGCCCGGGCGGCGTCGAAGTGTGGCTGGAACTGCGGCCGGGGCACGCCGACCTCGGGCCCGCCCAGCCCGAACCCGATCAGCGCGTCGACCCGGTGGTTCAGGACGAAGTCGAGGGTGGCGTCCGCGGCCGGGACCCCGGACTCGCCCGGGATGTCGTAGATCCAGCGCAACACCAGGCCGAAGTCCCGCTCGGCCGCCACCCGGGCGTCCTCGATCGCCTCGGTGAAGGCCTCGATCGGGATCCCGGTGACGACCGACGTGAACGGCGTGCAGGTCAGCTCGGCGTACCGGATCCGCTGGCCCTCGGCCATCTCGCGGGCGACCTCGTAGGTGAGAAGCCGGAGGTCGTCCGCGGTTCGGATCAGGTCGACGACGGCCAGGTAGACCTCGACGAAGTGGGCGAAGTCGCGGAACTCGTAGAACTTGCGCAGCTCGTCGGGGTCGCTGGGTACCACGCCGGGATGGCGGGCGGCCAGCTCGGACACGATCCGGGGGGAGGCCGAGCCGACCTGGTGGACGTGGAGCTCGGCCTTGGGTAGCCCGGCGATGAAGGTGGAGAGGCTCATCGGCGCAGTCTCTCAGCGCACAAAGCCGAAGTGACAACCGGCGGTGAAGGTTAGGGTGGCGCACGTGAACGAGAGACTCGTCTGGATCGACTGTGAGATGACCGGACTCGATCTGCGCGCCGACGCGCTGATCGAGGTCGCCGCTCTGGTCACCGACTTCGATCTCAACGTCCTCGGCGACGGCGTCGACCTGATCGTGAAGCCACCCGCCGAGGCGCTGGCCCAGATGACCGACTTCGTCCGCACCATGCACGAGACCTCCGGCCTGCTCGCCGAGCTCGACACGGGCATGGCGCTGGGCGAGGCCGAGGAACGCGTCCTCGCCTACGTCCACGAGCACTGCGGCGAGAAGGCCCGGCCGCCGCTGGCCGGCAACAGCATCGCCACCGACCGCGCGTTCCTGTCCCGCGACATGCCGGATCTCGAGAGCTTCCTGCACTACCGGATCGTCGACGTCTCCTCGATCAAGGAGCTCGCCCGACGCTGGTTCCCCCGTGCCTACTTCCAGGCTCCGGCCAAGCGGGGCAACCACCGGGCGCTGGCCGACATCCAGGAGAGCATCGAGGAGCTTCGCTACTACCGGGAGGCGGTCTTCGTGGCGCCCCCGGGACCCGACAGCGACACCGCGCGGACCATCGCCGCCAAGCACGGCGGCTCCCTGACCGGGAAGCTCGGGACGGCTCCTCCCGATGCGGAACCGAGTGCCTGATCCGGCTACACTTCACACCGGCTCCGGCCGGTCCGGAGCCTCGTGGTGGGCGTAGCTCAGCTGGTAGAGCATCGCGTTGTGGTCGCGAGGGTCGCGGGTTCAAGCCCCGTCGCTCACCCCAGTCATCGAAGGGCCCCGGCCGCAAGCCGGGGCCCTTCGTGGTGTGGTCATCTCCCGCGAGTGGGCCACGTGCGGATGGGCGGCGCGCAATCCGGCTGGATATGGTCCGACCATGAGCGATGCAGTCCCGCAGCCTTCTCGGTCGGCCCCTGCAACCGAAGCCGAGTCGCTGCAGTCGGTCCTCGAGCGCAACCGTCGGACCTTCGCCTGGAAGACATCGGGGCTCGACGAAGGAGGTTTGCGGGCAACCACCGCTGCCAGTTCGATGACGCTAGGGGGCTTGGCCAAGCACATGGCCCTGGTCGAGGCCGACTGGCTCGCCGTCAAGCTCGCCGGTCAGGAGTACGGATCTCCTTGGGACGCTGTGGACTTCGACGCCGACCCTGACTGGGAGTGGCGCACCGGTGCACTCGACTCCCCGGACGAGATCTATGCACTGTGGCGGGCCGCCGTTGAGCGTTCGCGCGAGCTCGTGGCCGAGGTGATCCAGGAACGCGGGCTTGACGGACCGGCGTCCTTCACCTGGCCGGACGGTCGGACGCCTACGGTCCGCGCGATGCTGCTGGACATGATCGAGGAGTATGCGCGACACACCGGCCACGCGGACATCCTCCGCGAGGCTGCAGATGGCCGAGTCGGTGAGGGCGCGCCGAAGGAGTTCACCTACTGAACCGCACGCTCACGTCGCGGTGGGTGCCGTCCCCGGGGGTCAGGTCGGTACGTGTCCGAACATGCCGCGCTGGAAGTCCTCGAAGGCCTTGACCACCTCGGACCTGCTGTTCATCACGAACGGACCCGCCCAGGCCAGGGGCTCACGGATCGGGCGCCCGCCGACGACGATCAGGTCGAGCTTCGGTGAGCGCGACTCCTGGCTGCGGTTGGCGGTCGCGGTGAGGTAGTCGCCAGAGCCGAGGACGGCGGTCTGGCCGGTCCTGATCGGCCGCTGGTCGGCTCCCACGGTGCCGGCCCCGTTGAGCACGTAGACCAGGGAGTTGAAGCCGACGTCCCACGGCAGGTCGAGCCGGGCACCCGGCTCCACCGTGGCGTGCACGAGCGTCATCGGCGTGTGGGTCGATCCCGGGCCGGGGTGACCACCGACCGACCCGGCAATGACCCGCACGAGCGCGCCGGCGTCGTACGTCGTGAGCAGCGCGACCTCTCCGGAACGGATGTCCTGGTAGGCCGGCGCCGACAGCTTTGCCTCGCGTGGCAGGTTCACCCACAGCTGGATGCCGTGGAACAGCCCACCGGACTCGACCAGCCACTCAGGTGGTGACTCGATGTGGAGGATCCCCGAGCCGGCCGTCATCCACTGCGTGTCGCCGTTGGTGATGGTACCGCCGCCGCCGTGGGAGTCCTGGTGGTCGAAGACGCCGTCAATGATGTAGGTGACCGTCTCGAAGCCGCGGTGCGGGTGCCAGGGTGTGCCCTTGGGCTCGCCGGGGGCGTACTCCACCTCGCCCATCTGGTCCATCATGATGAACGGGTCGAGGTCGGCGAGGTCGACCCCTGCGAAGGCTCGCCGTACCGGGAATCCCTCGCCCTCGTAGCCCTGCGGCGCGGTGGTGATCTTCCGCACGGGCCGTGGCTGGTCGCCCAGCCCGGGCTCGGGCAGGCGCGGGAGGATCGTCAGGTCACCGACGTTGACAGCTGGCATGCCTATCCACCCTCCCTCCCCGACCTCCATGGTAGTTGAATCTTGGACGTTCCGCATGGCGATGACGAACTAGTCCGTCCCCCCACTACGTTGGTTCGGTGAGCTCCTCAGCGAAGCAGTACGACGTGGTCGTCGCAGGTGGCGGACACAACGGGCTCGTCTCCGCCGCCTACCTCGCGCGGGCCGGACTCTCGGTCCTGGTCCTGGAGCGGCTCGGCCACGTCGGCGGCGCGGCGGTCTCTGCCCAGGCCTTCGCCGGACACGACGCCCGGCTCTCGCGGTACTCCTACCTCGTGTCGCTGATGCCCGAGGAGCTGATCAAGGAGCTCGACCTCGACATCTCCCTGGCCTCCCGCAGCACGGCGTCGTACACGCCGACGCTGAGGGACGGCAAGCCCGGCGGGCTGCTCGTCGAGCGGCCCGAGGGTCCGGCGACGGCGGCGTCGTTCGAGACCCTGACCGGCGGCACCGGCGAGTACGACGCCTGGCGGTCGTTCTACTCCGACGTCTCGGACCTCGCCCGGGTCGTGGCCCCCACCCTCCTCTCACCCCTCCCGACCGAGCGCCAGGTCCGCGACCGGGTCGATCCCCGGGTCTGGGACGACCTGGTCTCGCGCCCGCTCGGCGAGGCGATCGAGGCGCGGTTCACCGACGACACGGTCCGCGGAGTCGTCGGCACGGACGCGCTGATCGGCACCTTTGCCTCGCTGCACGACCCGTCCCTGATCCAGAACCGCTGCTTCCTCTACCACCTGATCGGCAACCAGACCGGCGAGTGGCGGGTCCCGATCGGCGGAATGGGCGCGGTCACCGACGCCCTCGCCGCCGCCGCGTCATCTGCCGGTGCCGAGATCATCACCTCGGCCGGGGTGAGTCGGATCCAGGGCGGCGACGAACGCGCCGAGGTGACCTGGCACGACGGGACGACGTCCCACACCGCCTCCGCCCGATTCGTGCTGGCCAACGTCGCCCCGTGGGTGCTGCGGATCCTGATGGGCGAACCCGACGACGTGGAGACCAAGCCGCAAGGCGCCCAGCTCAAGATCAACTTCCTGCTGAACCGGCTGCCCCGGCTCAGGTCGGGTCTCGACCCCGAGGTCGCGTTCGCCGGCACCCTCCACCTCGGCGAGGACTACACCCAGCTCGAGGCCGCGTACGCCGAGGCGGCGGCCGGCCGGGTTCCGTCGGTGATGCCGGGCGAGGTCTACTGCCACTCGCTGAGCGACCCCTCGATCCTCGGCTCGGCCGACGAGAGCACCCACACCCTGACCTACTTCGGGCTCCACACCCCGGCCTCGCTGTTCGAGCGGGACTCCGCGGAGACCAAGCGGCTCGCCGTCTCCCGGGCACTCGCCTCCCTCAACGAGCACCTGGTGGAGCCGATCGAGAACTGCGTGGCCACCGACGCCAACGGGGCGCCCTGCATCGAGGCGAAGATCCCGCAGGACGTCGAGGCTGACCTGGCCATGCCCGGTGGCCACATCTTCCACGGCGACCTGGACTGGCCCTGGGCCCCGAACCGCGCGCTCCTCGACACCCCGGCCCGGCAGTGGGGGGTGCAGACCGACTACCCGTCGATCCTGGTCTGCGGCTCCGGCGCCCGTCGCGGCGGCGCGGTCTCCGGCATCGGCGGTCACAACTCCGCCCAGGCCGTTCTTGCCCTTCGGTAGGGGCTCTTCCCGATTTTTCGGTGCCCTCCCCCGCTGGTATCGTGTGCGTCGCTCATGCAGCGCGCGCCATTAGCTCAATTGGCAGAGCAGCTGACTCTTAATCAGCGGGTTCGGGGTTCGAGTCCCTGATGGCGTACCAGTGTTTTCGCAGGTCAGAGGCCCTTCTCGTCCAACGTCGAGAGGGGCTTCTTCCGCCTCCGGGGCCGGTGTGGTCACGGATTGGTCACGCGAGGTCCGCGGGATCAATGCGTCCGCAGCTTCAGCTGCCCGCCTGCCCACCCCATCGAGGAGGTGGGAGTAGGTGTCGGCGGTCAGGGTGATCGAGCTGTGGCCGAGCATCTTGGAGACCAGCGGATGTCCGTCCCGGCTGCGAGCAGGAGCGATGCCCGACCGTGGCGGAGGTCGTGCAGCCGGACCTTCCGGAAAGCGGAGGTATGCACGAGCTGGCGAGGCGCTTGGTGATCCGCTCGGGTTGGATCGGGTCCCGTTGGCCTGGGCGAAGACAAGGCCATGGTCCCGGTAGGCGTTCCCCCAGACGGCCTTGTCCGCGTCTTGGGCGGGGCGGTGCGTCAGCAACGCGCCGATCCCCGCCTGCGCTCCCGGATCAGACTGCGCCGGGAGTTCGCGTGACCGAGAGGGTGCGCGCCGGGGCGCTGGGTCGCTAGACCGTGCCTTCCTCCCGAGAGGAGAGCCGAACGGCGCGACCGGGATTAGATCAGACGACGTTGTAGGCGTACTTCCAGACGCCGTAGCGGTCGTGGCCGACGCGCCAGACGCCATACACGCGCTTGTAGGTCACGCTTACTTCGATGTTCCGGCGCCAGCCCTTGTAGGTGCGTGTGAGTTGCCCTCCTCCCTGGTACTGGAAGGTGCCGCGGGTGTCGAAGTGGTCCTGGACGTGAGCCAGCGACCAGCCGCCCCTGACATCGCCGAACTCGACACGTGAGGCCCAGGGGTGCTGTCCTGCCTCACGTATGCCGGCCTGGGCCGGGGTCGCGCCGAGCGCGACCGTGGGAACGGCC
>JBJMIQ010000089.1:0-8811 GCA_045806805.1 Nocardioides sp.
CTGGCCGGCCGGTTCCTCGTCTACGTGCCCGACGGTACGACCAGCGGCATCTCCCGCAAGCTGCCCGACACCGAGCGCACCCGGCTCAAGAACCTGCTGAAGGACATCGTTCCCGACACCGCCGGGGTGATCGTCCGGACCGCGGCGGAGGGTGCCAGTGAGGACGAGCTGACCCGCGACGTCGAGCGCCTCAAGGCCCGCTGGGAGGACATCGACACCAAGTCCAAGGGCAAGGCACCCCAGGCGCTCTACACCGAGCCCGACCTGACCCTCAAGGTCGTCCGCGACCTGTTCACCGAGGACTTCAAGAAGCTGGTCGTGGAGGGCGAGGACGCCTGGGAGACCGTGCAGCAGTACGTCGCCCACGTGGCGCCCGACCTCCAGGACCGCCTCGAGAGGTACGACGGCGAGTCGGGCTCGTTCGCGACGTACCGGATCGACGAGCAGATCGCCAAGGGCCTCGACCGCAAGGTATGGCTGCCCTCGGGTGGCTCGCTGATCATCGACCGCACCGAGGCGATGACCGTTGTGGACGTCAACACCGGAAAGTTCACCGGATCCGGCGGCAACCTCGAGGAGACGGTGACCAAGAACAACCTCGAGGCGGCCGAGGAGATCGTCCGGCAGCTCCGGCTGCGCGACATCGGCGGCATCATCGTCGTCGACTTCATCGACATGGTCCTCGAGTCCAACCGGGACCTCGTCCTGCGACGACTCGTGGAGTGCCTGGGCCGGGACCGTACCCGCCACCAGGTCGCCGAGGTCACCTCGCTCGGTCTGGTGCAGATGACCCGCAAGCGGATCGGCACCGGCCTGCTCGAGGCGTTCTCGGAGAGCTGTGAGGCCTGTCAGGGCAGGGGCATCATCCTCCGGGACGTTCCCGTCGAGCCCAAGAAGTCCGAGGACGACTCCCGCCGGAGTGGTCGCCGCAGCAAGGGCGGCCGTGGCCGCGGGGACGACAACCGCGGCAACGGCGGGGGTAACGGCGCCCCCAAGGGTCCGCCCTCGCCGAAGGACGTGGCGGCGATGGCCCGGCCGGAGACCCCGGAGCCGGAGAAGGCCCAGCGCGAGGACGAGCCGGAGGATGCCGAGCCCGAGGCGAGGAAGCCGGACGGAGACGAGCCGGGGAAGGCCGCGCTGGAGACCCCGGAGCCCACCGACAGCGACACGCCGGCCACGACGGAACCGGTCGCGACGCCGGATCCCGAGGCGACGGAGTCCGAGAAGACCGAGCCCGTGAAGACCGAGCCGGAGAAGGCGGAGCCAGAGACGACGGAATCGGAGAAGACAGACCCGGAGCAGAAAGATCCTGAGAAGCCCAAGGTGGTCACCCGGACCCGACGCCGCAGCGCCAGCCGCCCGGCCGGCCCGCCGGCGACCGCCAGCACAGCAGCCGGGACCGACGGGCCCACGACGCGCGACATCCTCTCCGAGGAACCAGGTGCCAAGGGCCAGGTAGGCGGAATCGCGGAGACCGGTCAGGTGGAGCCCGGCACCGTCGACACGGAGCCCGGCACCAGCGCCTCGCTGACCGCCGTGGAGCACGTACCGATCAAGAAGAAGGGCTCCCGCAGGCGCTGACCAGCGGCTCGGGTTTCGAGACACGTCACTCAAACTCTCGCGGAGATGTGGGTTGAGGAGGGCGCGCAGCGCCCGTCTCGAAACCTCGAGTCTGAGTCGACGCTCCTCAACCTTCGCCGCTCATCGCGGGGTTCGCGGACTCACCCGCGGCGGCTTCGCTTTTGCGGGGCGAGCGCCCGATCCGTACTATTGACCCTCGGTGCGCTTTGCGCGCATCTCTCTGCACGGCATCCCGACTCCCACCGGAGGCTGAGGCGTGCCGCAGACCCGAAGCAACAGTGAGACGAAGGAGACCGCGGTGTACGCGATCGTGCGCGCAGGCGCCAAGCAGCAGAAGGTTGCCGTCGGCGACGTCATCTCGATCGACAAGGTCGAGACCGGCGTCGGCGAGTCGCTCACCCTGCCGGTCGTCATGGTCGTCGACGGTGACGACGTCACCTCCACCGGCCTCGACAAGGCGGCCGTGACCGCCGAGGTCGTCGGTGCCGCCAAGGGCCCCAAGATCGTGATCCAGAAGTTCAAGAACAAGACCGGTTACAAGCGGCGTCAGGGCCACCGCCAGAAGTACACGCAGGTCAAGGTCACCGACATCTCTCTCTGAGCCAGGCTCAGGGAATCGGCTCGAGGAACGAAGGACGAAGAAATGGCACACAAGAAGGGCGCGGCCTCGACCAAGAACGGTCGGGACTCCAACTCCCAGCGTCTCGGCGTGAAGCGGTACGGCGGCCAGCTGGTCAACGCCGGCGAGATCATCGTGCGCCAGCGCGGGACCCACTTCCACCCGGGCTCCGGCGTCGGGCGGGGCGGCGACGACACCCTGTTCGCGCTGGTCGGTGGTTCCGTCGAGTTCGGCCGGCGCCGTGGTCGCCGCGTCGTGAACATCGTCGCGCCCCGCGACTGAGCCTGCGAAGTCGCGATCAGGGCGGGAGATTGAGGAGGGCTCGGCTCAGATCCGAGCGTGCGAGGAGCTGAGCGACCCGTCTCGAAATCCGGTTGCTCTCGAGGCGCATCGGCCCATCGCGTCGTCCTGAGGAGCACCCATGGCAGTCCCCACGTTCGTCGACCGGGTGACGCTGCACGTCAGCGCCGGTCGCGGCGGCAACGGGGTGGCCTCGGTGCACCGCGAGAAGTTCAAGCCACTCGGCGGACCGGACGGCGGCAACGGCGGCCCCGGTGGGTCGGTGATCCTCCGCGTCGACCCCGACGTCACCACGCTGGTCGACTACCACCACAGCCCGCGGCGCCGCGCCGAGCACGGCGGCCACGGGGCGGGCGGGCACCGCAACGGCGGCCACGGCGCCGACCTGGTGCTGCCGGTCCCCGACGGCACGGTCGTCTCCGACGCCCGGGGTCACGTCCTGGCCGACCTGATCGGCCCGGGCACCGAGATGGTGGTCGCGTCCGGCGGTCGCGGCGGGCTCGGCAACGCGGCGCTGGCGAGCGCGAAGCGGAAGGCACCCGGGTTCGCGCTGCTGGGTGAGCCCGGGGACGAGCTCGACATCGTGCTCGAGCTCAAGGTCGTCGCCGACATCGGGCTGGTGGGCTTCCCGAGCGCCGGCAAGTCCAGCCTGATCGCCGCCATGTCGCGGGCGCGGCCCAAGATCGCCGACTACCCGTTCACGACGCTCGTCCCCAATCTGGGGGTCGTCACCGCCGGCGACACCACCTTCACCGTCGCCGATGTACCCGGCCTGATCGAGGGCGCGAGCGAGGGCCGCGGCCTCGGTCACGACTTCCTGCGCCACATCGAGCGCTGTGCGGCCCTGGTCCACGTGGTCGACACCGCGACCATGGAGCCCGGGCGCAACCCCGTCGAGGATCTCGACGTGATCGAGAACGAGCTGGGACGGTACGGCGGCCTCGAGGACCGGCCCCGCCTCGTCGCGCTGAACAAGGTCGACGTCCCGGACGGCCGCGAGATCGCCGACATGGTGACCGACGACCTCCGCGACCGCGGCCTGGAAGTGGTGCCTGTCTCGGCCGCCTCGGGCGAGGGTTTGCGACAGCTGACCTTCGCCATGGCCCGGGTGGTCGAGGCGGCACGACGGGAGAAGCCGGTCGCCGAGGCCACCCGGATCGTGATCCGGCCGCCCTCGGCCGACGGCGGCGACGAGTTCACCGTCGAGGAGACCGTCGACGCCGGCACGGGCCCGGGAGAGCGCGCGTGGCGGGTCGTCGGCGTGAAGCCCGAACGCTGGGTGCGCCAAACCGACTTCAGCAACGATGAGGCCGTCGGCTTCCTCGCCGACCGGCTCAACCGGCTCGGGGTGGAGTCCCGGCTCCTCGGGATGGGGGCGGCCGAAGGTGACACCGTCCTGATCGGCGACTTCGACAACGCCGTCGTGTTCGACTTCCGGCCCGGCATCGATGCGGGAGTCGAGATGCTCGGCCGTCGCGGCGAGGACCAGCGCTTCGACGAGTCCCGGCCCGCGGCGCGGCGGCGACGCGAGATCGAGGAGGCCATGGCGGAGCGGGCCGAGGGTGAGACCCGGGCCGACGTCGCCCGGCGCCACGACCGTCCCCACGACGCCTCACCGAGCGACGATCCGGAATGAACAGCCGGGCCGAGGTCGTCTCCGCACGCCGGGTCGTGGTCAAGGTCGGTTCCTCGTCGCTGACCACCGCCGCCGGTGGCATCGACCCGGCGCGGGTCCGCCACCTCGCCGAGGTGCTGGTCGCCGCCCGCGCGAAGGGCACCGAGCTGGTCCTCGTCTCCTCGGGCGCGATCGCGGCGGGGCTCGCCCCCCTCGGCATGAGCCGGCGTCCCAGCGCTCTCGCGGCCCAGCAGGCTGCGGCCTCGGTGGGGCAGGGGCTGCTCGTGCACCGCTACACCGAGGAGCTCGCCAGCCGCGGCGTCGTCGCCGGGCAGGTCCTGCTCACCAACGACGACATGACCCGACGCTCGCACTACCGCAACGCCTACCAGACCTTCGCCAAGCTGCTGGACCTCGGCGTGCTGCCGATCGTCAACGAGAACGACACCGTCGCCACCTCCGAGATCCGGTTCGGCGACAACGACCGGCTCGCGGCGCTGGTGGCCCACCTGGTCCACGCCGAACTGCTGGTCCTGCTCTCCGACGTCGATGGTCTCTACGACGGCGACCCGGCCCAGCCCGGCAGCACCCGGATCCCGGAGGTGTCCGCCGCCGCCGACCTGGACCGGGTCCGGATGGGCCGTGCCGGCACCGCCGGCGTGGGCACGGGAGGCATGCACACCAAGGTCGAGGCCGCCAGGATTGCGACCGGAGCCGGCATCCCGGTGGTCCTCGCCTCCACCGACCAGGCGCAGGACGCGTTGGCCGGTGAGCCGGTCGGGACCCTGTTCCACGCCACCGGGCGACGTCGTCCCACCCGGCTGCTGTGGCTGGCCCACGCCACCGAGCCCCGGGGACAGGTGGTGCTCGATGCGGGCGCCGTACGCGCGGTCACGCAGCGCCGGGCCTCTCTGCTCGCCGCGGGCATCACCGGAGTCACCGGCCGGTTCGTAGCCGGCGATCCCGTCGACCTCACCGATGCCGACGGACGGCCGGTCGCGCGCGGGCTGGTCAACTTCGACGCCGACGAGATCCCCGCCCTGATCGGGAAGTCCTCCCCCCAGCTCAAGCGCGATCTCGGCGCCGGGTACGAACGCGAAGTCGTGCACCGCGACGACCTCGTGTTGCTCTGATTCGCAGCCCCGGGCCGGTATTTTCGCCCCATGTGGGTGCGGGAGCGGTGGCGGCTGGTGGCGGGGCTGCTGGCGTTGACGCTGGTACTGGCTCCCGCCGTCGTGCTCACCCTGGTCCGGTTGTTCGAACCCTGGGGTGGGCGCTGGGTGCGGCTGGAAGGGTTCACGCCGCTGGCGATCTTGATGTACGGCGTCGCCCTGCTCGTGCTCGGGGTCCGGTTCGCGATGGCCCGGCGATGGGGCAGGGGCGTCGCGGCCGCGGCGGTCGCCCTCGGGCTCGCCCTGCACATCGCGTGGTTCTCGCCGATGATCTCGGGTGCGAACCCGCCTCCACGTGCAGGCGCCGAGCCGCTCCGGGTGATGGCGGTCAACCTCTACCACGGCCGCGCCGACGGTCTGGACGTGGTGCGGACGGCGAGTGAGGAGGACATCGACCTGCTGGTCGTCACCGAGATGACCCCCGCCGCACTGGCCCGTATGGAGAGCGCCGGGTTGGACGACGTCCTGCCGCACCGGGCGGGCAAACCCGAGACCAGCAAGGCGGGGACGATGGTCTTTGCCAAGGTCCGTCTCGGCCGGGCCACCCGTCTGGACACGACCGGGGCCTCGTGGCGGGTGCCGATGGGGAAGTACACGCTCTTCGCCGTCCACCCGCACGCCCCCACCAACATCGCGAAGTGGCGACGCGACCACTACGTGATCCGCACGGCCGTGACCGACGTGGAGCCCGACCTGGTCGTCGGCGACTTCAACGCCACGGCGGACCATCCGCCGATGCGGGCGTTGGCCAACATGGGCTACCGCTCGGCCGCCGAGCTCGCCAACGAGGGGTGGCAGCCGACCTGGCCGGCCGCCGGCGGGAGGTCCGTGCTCGGCATCCCGGTCCCCAACGTGGTGGAGATCGACCACGTGGTGCTCGCGCCGACCTTCGCCGCGATCAGCACCCACACGCGCGCCATCCCCGAGACCGACCACCGCGCGCTGGTGGCCGAGATCGCCCCGAAGTGAGGGAGCCGCTCGACCGCACGCCGGAGGAGGTCGCGGAGGACGAGGAGTTCTTCCGGCTCTACGGTCACTGGGAGCCGCTCGACCCACCGGGACTCGCCGACTTCATGTCCGGCTTCCAGCGTCCGTGGTGGATCGTCGGTGGCTGGGCGATCGAGGCGTTCACCGGCGTGCCCCGCGAGCACGAGGACGTCGACCTCTCGATCCTCGCGCGCGACATCCCCGTGCTACGGGAGCACGTCGGTGCTCGTTGGCACCTGTGGAGCAACCACGGTGGGACCCTCCGGCCGCTCAACGACAAGCACCCCGAGGTGCTCGACGTCCGCAGCCAGATCTGGATCCGGGCAGATGCCCAGCATCCCTGGGTGATCGACCTTCCGATCACGCCCGATCGGGACGGCCTCTGGACCAACAAGCGGATGCCGGGACACGTGTTGCCGCTCGAGGAGGCGACCTGGGTCGCAGACGACGGGATCCGTTACCTCAATCCGGAGATCGTGCTGCTGTTCAAGGCGGTGCTCCACCGCCCCAAGGACGACCGCGACCTCGACCGCACCTGGCCGCTCCTGGCACCCGACCGCCAGGCCTGGCTGAGCGACGCCGTACGACGCCTCTATCCGGACCACCCCTGGCTCACCCTCTTCGTTGAGTAGGGGATTCCCGCCCGTTGAGTGGGGGATGAACGTCGCACGAGTTGGGGGTTCCCGGCTCCCGGGGGCGGGGGCGAGAATTCCGGATTCAACGGACCGGAATCCCCGTTTCGAGGGTCAGGAATCCCCGATTCACCGGCGGGTGGGGTCGGCGCCGTAGGCTGGGACGGCCATGACCGTCTACCTCGACCACGCCGCGACGACGCCGATGCTGCCGGCGGCGGTCGAGGCGATGACCGCGCGGCTGGGCGATGTCGGCAACCCCAGTTCCCTGCACGCCTCCGGCCGCCAGGCTCGCCGGGTCGTGGAGGAGTCGCGGGAGAAGATCGCGCAGGCGCTCAACTGCCGCCCCGGTGAGGTGGTGTTCACCTCCGGTGGCACCGAGGCCAACAACCTCGCCCTCAAGGGACTCTTCTGGGCGCGACGAGGTGAGGACTCGCGCCGCACCCAGATCCTCAGCACCGCTGTCGAGCACCACGCCGTGCTCGACCCGCTCCACTGGCTCACCGAACGGGAGGGCGCGGAGGTCGAGCTGCTGGCGGTCGACGAGCGGGCCCGCCTCGACGTGGCCGCGCTCCGGGAGGCCGTCGAGCGCGACCCCGGCTCCGTTGCGCTGATCTCGGTCATGTGGGCCAACAACGAGGTCGGCACCCTCGAGCCCGTCGGCGAGCTGGTCGAGATCGCTGCGGAGCACGGGATACCGGTGCACACCGATGCGGTGCAGGCCCTGGGCTCCGTCCCGGTCGACTTCGCGGCCTGCGGGGTCGACGCCCTCACACTGACCGGCCACAAGCTGGGTGGACCGTTCGGGGTCGGGGCCCTCGTCGTACGCCGTGAGCTCGAGCTGGTTCCGCTGGTGCACGGCGGCGGACAGGAGCGGGACGTCCGCTCCGGGACGATCGACACCCCGGCGATTGCGGGGTTCGCGGCCGCCGTCGAGGTGGCGGTGAAACAGCAGACCGACCACGCCGCCCGGCTCACCGCTCTGCGCGACGACCTGGTGCGCCGGGTGATCGAGGCGGTGCCGGACGCGCACCTGCACGGGCCCCAGCTCGACGTGGCCGCCCAGGAGCGACTGCCCGGCAACGCCCACCTCGGGTTCCCCGACTGCGAGGGCGACTCCCTGCTGATGCTGCTCGACGCCCGCGGCATCGAGTGTTCCACCGGCTCGGCGTGCTCGGCCGGCGTCCCCCAGCCCTCCCACGTGCTGCTCGCGATGGGCTGCACCGACGAGGCCGCCCGGCACTCCTTGCGCTTCTCGCTCGGGCACACCAGCACCGCCGCCGACGTGGACGCCCTGGTGGAGGCGATCGGCCCCGTCGTGGAGCGGGCGAGGACCGTCCAACGATGAGAGTCATCGCTGCCATGTCCGGCGGCGTCGACTCCGCGGTCGCTGCGGCGCGCGCCGTCGACGCCGGCCACGACGTCACCGGGATCCATCTCGCCCTGTCCCGCAACCCGCAGTCCTACCGCTCGGGTGCGCGCGGCTGCTGCACCATCGAGGACAGCAACGACGCCCGGCGGGCCGCCGACGTGATCGGCATCCCGTTCTACGTCTGGGACCTCAGCGACCGCTTCCACGAGGACGTGGTCGAGGACTTCATGGGTGAGTACGCCGCCGGGCGGACGCCCAACCCGTGCCTGCGGTGCAACGAGAAGATCAAGTTCGCCGCCGTGCTCGACCGGGCCGTCGCGCTCGGCTTCGACGCCGTGGTCACCGGCCATCACGCGCGACTCGGCCCGGACGGGTTGCTGCGGCGCTCGGTCGACCAGGCCAAGGACCAGTCGTACGTACTGGCGGTGCTGACCCGGTCGCAGCTGTCCCGTTCGATCTTCCCGCTCGGCGCGTCCACGAAGGCCGAGGTTCGGGCGGAAGCCGCGGATCGCAGACTCGCCGTCGCCGACAAG
>JBJMIQ010000090.1:0-5513 GCA_045806805.1 Nocardioides sp.
TCGAGATCCTCCACACCGGCCGGATCGCTCCGGCGACCGTGGCCGGGTTGTTCGACGGCGACCGCCGCGAGCTGGTGCACCAGATCGTTGGGGTCCGCGCCGGAAGGCGGGCCTGTGGCGACCACGCCGAGGAGGTGGTCCTCGACCACCTGCGCCGGGGGCTCCGGTTCGTCGCCGACCGGGAGGCCTCTCGCGAGCTGCGCGTGGAGCGAAGCCGGCGTACGCGCCGTCCGGCCAGCCGACAGCTGTCGCTTCTGGCCGACGAGGACGTCGGGCAGGACTCCCTGGGTGTCGGGTGGGGCACGTAGGGCCAGTCGGCCTGACACAGTGAGCGGATGCGACTGCTGCGCACGCCCGACGAGCGGTTCCAGAACGTTCCCGGCTACCCGTTCGAGCCGCACTGGACGGACCTGACGGCCGGACTCCGGATGCACCACGTCGACGAGGGCCCGGCGGAGGCCGATCCGGTGCTGATGCTCCACGGCGAGCCGTCGTGGAGCTATCTTTACCGCCGGATGATCCCGGTCTTCGCCGATGCCGGCTTCCGCGCGGTGGCGCCGGACCTGGTCGGCTTCGGGAAGTCCGACAAGCCCGCGAGCCGCCGCGACTACAGCTACCAGTCGCACATGGACTGGCTGACCGAGTGGCTCCTCACCCTCGACCTGCGCCGGATCACGCTGGTCTGCCAGGACTGGGGCTCGCTGCTCGGACTGCGGCTGGCCGTCGAGCAGCCGGACAGGTTCGACCGGATCGTCGTGGCCAACGGGTTCCTGCCTACCGCCGAACGCAAGACGCCGGTGGCGTTCCACGTCTGGCGGGCGTTCGCGATGTACACGCCGGTGCTGCCGATCGGCCGGATCGTCGCCACGGGCACGCGCCGGAAGCTCAGCCGCGCCGAGCGGGCGGCGTACGACGCTCCCTTTCCGACCCGTGGCCACAAGGCGGGTGCGCGGGCGTTCCCGGCGCTGGTGCCGATCTCGCCCAACGACCCGGCGGTGCCGGCCAACCGCGAGGCATGGCGGCGTCTGGGGGAGTGGGAGAAACCCTTCCTGACCCTCTTTGGGTCCGGCGATCCAATTCTGGGGCGGGCTGACCGGCCGCTGCAGGAACACGTGCCCGGTGCCGTCGGCCAGCCGCATGCCCGGGTGCGAGGGGGCCACTTCGTGCAGGAGGACGCTGGGGAGGAGATCGCGCGGCGAACTGTCGACTGGATTGGTTGACCAGCTGCCGTCCACAACTCCGCCCAGGCCCCGGCTTGTCCACAGCTGGCGAGAGGCCGATTGAGGGGAGCGGCTCCACCGCGTTGGGTGAAGCCATGCCAAAGAAACGCACGGCACCGTTCGATCGTGGATCGGGATTCGGTCGCGGCCCACGAATCGCCGACCTGATGACGCACGAGTATCGCCAGTTCTTCCTGAGCTCGCAGGCGGCCGAGCGGGCTGGGGACGCCGAGGCGGCTCTGGAGTACCACCGCGGCATCCCGATGTTCGCCCGGAGCGGGCACGTGGCCATGCTCACCCAGCTCGCCGGGCTTGCCGCCGAGATGACGCCGTGGATGTGGGCACGTTGGGCGGCGTACCAGTGCACGCGCGCGGAGGATCCTGGGACCGAGAGCATGCTGATCCAGCGCACCGCCCTCGACTACACGCTCTGGATCTTTTACTCGGAACAGCTCAGGGAGCGGTACGTCGGGGGTGACGACCCCGTGCCGCTGATCGCGCGGGTGTGCGGCGAGGACTGGGTGTTCCACCAGTTGTGCACCTTTGAGCTCGGCGGACTGTTCGTGTTCCTGCGGTCGCTGGCGACTGGTCCTCTGCAGGCGGAGGCCGGGCTCTGCGAGCAGTGGTTCGGGGCGAGGATGCGGGGCTTCCGGCTCGAGTCGAGCGATCCGGGATCACTCGTGGTGCATGATCTGGCTCGCGATGAGTCGATCGCGCTGCTCGACCTCGGCGCCCGGGTGCATGCCGACGCGGACGGCTGGCTGATCGGGAGGCTGGTTCCTACCGGGATCGAGGGCGTACCGATGTTCGACACGCGACCACTTCCCGTCGACGAGCAGACGGCCCGCGAGGTGGCCGGTGACCCGAGCCCGGGGGCCTGGGTCTCGGCGCTGCGGCTGGCGATCGACGAGGGACGCGTCGACCGGGCGCTGCTGCAGACCGAGGACCGCGAGCTCGTCACCGATGTGCCGAGCTTGTCGCTCGTCGAGGTGGGCACTCCCGCTTCCGCTCTCGCCAGCACCCTCGACTCGCTGGGGCGCGGGCGAGACGAGATCGGCCGGGCCGCCCTGCGCATCCTGCGGTCCGCCGGTGACGGGGCGCTGGCCCCTGACCGTGCGGCGTACGTCGCGGCGGCGGTGTTGAACGCGCACGCCTACGCCGAGGTGGGCAATCGGGTTCTTTCCCCCGGGCAGCACGCATCCTGGTCGCGATGGGCCGACCTGGTTCCTGAGCCGGCGCGCTCGCGCTTGCAGCGGTTGGCCGAGCTGACCGGGCCGCAGGCCGCCTGAGTGGTTGTTCCACAGGTCGCATGCTGGCTATTGTGCTTCGAACATACGTTCGAATAGAATGAGGCATGTCGATCGCACACCTCGCTCCTCCGGCCATGGCGGCCGCGGTGCGCGATGCCCGAGCGGCGGTGCGTGCGGCCGGTTCCATGGGAGTCGCAGCGGTGTCCAATCTCGAGCTGGGCGAAGCGATCGCAGAACTGGCCGAGCTCGAGTCACAGGTCGTGGCGTTGCGGCTGTCGCTGTCGGCCGAGGCTGACCAAAGAGGCGTGGCAGCGGAGACGGCCGACACCGGCACTGACGCGTGGCTGGCGCGGTTGACCGGCGAGCCCCGCGAGATCATGGCCGGTGGGCTCCGGATCGCCCGGGTGCTGCAGACCAAGTGCCACCACACCCGCGCGGCGCTGGCGGCAGGGAAGCTGCGGCTGTCCCAGGCCAAGGAGATCGTCCGGGCCGCCGACCACGCACCGGCCGACATCACGCCGGAGCAGCTCGCCGACGCCGAGCAATCACTGGTCGCGATGGCCACCGGCGAGGGCACTCCCACCGGTCGACCGATGACCGCGACCCGCTTGCGGCAGGCCGCCCGACGGATGTTCGCGACCATCAGCGTCGAGCTTGCCGATCAACTGGAGTCCGACCAGCTCGCGAAGGAATCCCGCCGTGCGGTCCATGAGACCTGGATGACCCTCAGCGACAACGGAGACGGAACCTGGTCGGGTCGTTTCACCATCCCCGAGCTGCACGGACGGTGGCTCAGCCAAGCGACCCAGCGACTGTCCTCACCTCGGCGACTCGCCCGGGACGCGGCCGGCAACCTGGTGGTCGACGAGACCGTCGACAACGGGCTCAACAACCTCTCGTGGACCGAACACCTCGGGCAGGCGTTCTGCGAGCTGATCGAGCACCTCCCCACCGACGGCTACACCAACGGCAACGCCGCCACGATCGTGGCCCACCTCGACCTCGACGCCCTGGTGTCCGGCCTCGGTGCGGCCACCCTGGACGGCGGGGTCCGGATCAGCGCCGGCGAGGTCCGCCGTCTCGCCTGCGAGGCCAGCATCCTCCCGCTCGTGATGAACGGCGAGTCGGTCCCGCTCGACCTCGGCCGCGGACAGCGACTCCACTCCCACCACCAGCGCGTAGCGCTCTCCGCGACCCACGACACCTGCGCCGTCGCCGGTTGCGAACGTCCCTTCGCCTGGTGCGAGATCCACCATCACCGGCTCCGCTGGGCCCACGGTGGCCGCACCGATCTCGACAACGGCCTCCCGCTCTGCGGCTATCACCACCGCCGTGCCCACGACGACCGATGGGATCTGCGAGAACACGCGTCGGGGGACTACCGCTTCCACCGACGACGCTGATCCGATGGATTGCGACATTCGTGGCGTGGGCAACAGCAATCCGGTCGCGACTTCGCCAAGGTGGGTCGCCGTATGCATCCCTCCTCTGAAGTCTGGTACGTCAGCTACGGCTCCAACATGTGCCGAGACCGCCTGTGCTGCTACATCGAGGGCGGTCGGCCTCGTGGCGGGGCGCGGGAGTACGCCGGTGCCCGCGACGACAGCCCGCCCGCGGACGACATGGCCGTCGAGCTGCCCGGGGCGCTGTACTTTGCCGGCGAGTCGCTGACGTGGGGTGGCGGGGTCGCCTTCTACGACCACGACGTCCCCGGCCCCACGCCTGCGCGCGCCTACCGGATCACCGTCGAACAGTTCGTCGACGTGGCCGCTCAGGAGATGCACCGCCTGCCCGAGGAGGGCGACCCGCTCGAGGAGGTCATCATCGGTGGTCTCGACGCCGGCCGGCACGAGGCCGGACCGGGGCGCTACGAGACCCTGATCGAGGTCGGTCGGCACGATGGTCTGCCGATGCTCACGTTCACCTCGCCGCACGGCCTCGACGCCGTGTCCCACACGCTTCCCGCGCCCTCGTACCTCACCATGCTCCGCCGCGGCCTCCGCGAGTCGCACGGCTGGGATGACGACGAGATCGACGTGTACTTCTCTTCGATCGTGGCCGCGTGAGCCCGCTCAGACCCCGCCGAGGTCCTTGAGGTCGAGCAGGATCGCGTCCAGCTGGGAGAACAGCGACAGATGGCCCTCGTGGTCGAACAGGTGCGCCTTGGCGCCGGCGACGTTGGCCGCCAGCCACTCGCCGTGCGAGAACGGCACCATCGCGTCATGGCGCCCCTGCCAGACTGCGACGGGAACGGTGATGCTGTCCAGATCGAAACCCCACGGAGCCACGATCTGCATCCCGTCATCACGCACGCCGATCACGCCCTGGGCGCCGGCATGGTGGAAGACACGGCTGAGGTAGTCCGCGAAGTCGCCGGTGATGAAGGCGGCGTCCACCTCGGTCACCAAGCCGCCGAACGCCTCCACCAGCTGATCCGGCGTCGCCTCGAACGTCGGGGTGATCGTCTCCTCGAGGAACGGTCCATAGACCTCCGGCCCCTGGACGGCCATCTGGAAGTCCTCGACGTTCTCCGGCCCCATTCCCTCGTCCCAGTCCAGACCCTCGGCGTCGTACGGCGCGACGCCGGCCAGCGTGGCGGCTGCCCGGCAGCGGTCGGGCAGCAGTGCGGCACAGGCGAGCGCTCTCGGGCCGCCCCCGGACCAGCCAAGGGTGAGGAACTCCTCGATCCCGAGGTGGTCGAGGACGGTCACGGAATCGGCCGCGTCGTCCGCAATCCGTGGCCTGTCCTCGCTTGAAGACCGCGGGGTCGAGCCGCCGTACCCAGGCCGGGAGTAGGTGACCATCCGCAGGCCCGCCTGCACCAGCATCGCGTCGAGCCGGGCGTACGGCGCGGCCGCCGAGGGCGTCCCGCCGTGGAAGAGCAGCGGGTAGCCGTCCTCCAGACCACCCGTGAGCACCTCGAGCGTGCGGCCGTCCGGTGTGGTCGCCTCCGTGAAGCCGGACATGGTTCCTCCCCACAGGTCGCTTGCCGGCAACAGTAGGGGGATCAGCTCGCGGCGGGGAGGTCGTCCATCGGGATCGG
>JBJMIQ010000091.1:0-16715 GCA_045806805.1 Nocardioides sp.
CCCGGCTCTCCTACGTCATGAGCCTGATGCCGCCCACGATCCTGGCCGACCTCCAGCTGGCGCGGCACGGCTACAAGGTGCATCCGATGGGGCCCTACTACCAGGCGTTTCCCGAGGGTGGCTCACTGACGATCCACGACGAGGACGATGCACGCACCCGCGAGTCGATCGCCCGCTGGTCACCGAAGGACGCCCGGGCCTGGGTGGAGTGGAACGAGTGGCTCGGCGCGCTCGCCGACGTGCTCGGCCCGATGCTGATGACCGTGCCGCCGACGATCGGCTCACACAGCCCGTCCGACGTGGCCGACCTGGCGAGGATGGTCTGGCGCAACCGTGGCGTCGACGCGCGCACCGTGGCTGACGTGACCCGGCTGATGACGATGAGCATTGCCGACCTGCTCGACGACTGGTTCGAGTCCCCCGAGGTCAAGGGCGCGATGGCGGTCAACGGGGTGATCGGCACCTGGGCCGGACCCTACGAACCGGGCACGGCGTACGTGATGGCCCACCACTCGATCGGCGACATCGGGGACGGCCATCTGGGCAGCTGGGGCTACCCCGAGGGCGGCATGGGCGCTGTCTCTGCCGCCATCCGCCGCAGCGCGGAGTCCTTCGGCGCCGAGATCCGCACGAGTGCCCCCGTGGCCTCGATGCTGGTCCGCGACGGCCAGATCGAGGGCGCTGCGCTGGCCTCGGGCGAGGAGCTGCGCGCCCCCGTCGTGGTCACCAGCCTCCACCCCAGGCGTGCCTTCCTCGAGCACGTCGGCGCGGCCCACCTGCCCGACGACTTCGTGCGCGACATCGAGCGGTGGCGTTCGCGCAGTGGCGTGGTCAAGATCAACCTCGCCATCGACCGGCTGCCCAGCTTCACCGCGGACCCGACCGACGGCCAGGCCGAGCACCACACCGGGTCGGTGGAGATGGCGCCGACCATGGAGTTCATCGAGCGCGCGTTCATCGACGCCCGGGAGGGTCGGCCGGCGCTCGCGCCGTTCAGCGACGGTGTCATCCCGACCACGCTGGACCACACCCTTAACCCTGATGGGACCCACATCTTCTCGCTCTTCACGCAGTGGGTGCCCGCGGACTGGAGCACCGAGCCCCACACCGAGGAGCTCGCGGCCTACGCCGACCGGCAGATCGACCTCTACGAGGCGGTCGCGCCCGGATTCCGCGACTCGATCATCGCCCGCGACATCGTCGGGCCCCACGAGATGGAGACGGAGTACGGCCTGGTGGGCGGCAACATCTTCCATGGCGAGCTCTCCCTCGAGCAGCTGTTCCACCTACGGCCGGCGCCCGGGTACGCCGACTACCGGACGCCGGTGGCCGGCCTCTACAACGCGAGCTCGGCCACCCACGCCGGGGGCGGGGTGTGCGGCATTCCCGGGCTGCAGGCGTCCCGCGCCGTGCTCAAGGACGCCAAGGCACGGCGCCGGTCGCCACGACGACTGCTGGCCGGCCGCGGCCGCTGATGGCGTGGGAGGTCCGGCCCAGGCTGCGCCGGATGCTCGAGGCACGAACCGTGGCCGTGCTCGGCGCCAGCGAGCGGCCGGACAGCTTCGGCTGGCGGATGACGACCGAGGTGCTGCGCAGTCCCGGGTTCGAGCGGGCCTGGCTGGTCAACCCCGGTCGCGGCGCCGTGCTCGGACGGCCCTGCGTTCCCGCCCTGGCCGACGTCCCCGAACCGGTTGACCTGGTGCTGCTCGGGGTCCCGGACACCGCCGTACCCGCACTGCTGCGTGAGGCCTCGGCGCGCGGCGATGCGGGCGCGGTCGTCTTCGGCAGCGCGCACGGCCTGCGGGACGAGATCGTGGCGGCCGCAGCCGGGCTGGAGGTCTGCGGCGCCGGCTGCATGGGCTTCGTCAACGTGTCGGCGGGGGTGCGGGCGATCGGGTACCTCGAGCCTGATCCGCTGCCCGCGGGACCGGTCGCGCTGGTGACGCACTCGGGGTCGGTGTTCTCCGCGATGCTGCGCACCCACCGCCGACTGGAGTACTCCCTCGCCGTCTCGTCGGGCCAGGAGCTGGTCACCACGACCGCCGACTACCTCGGGTACGCACTGTCGCGACCCGAGACCCGGGTGGTCGGCCTGGTGCTGGAGACGCTGCGGGACGCCCCCGGGCTGGCGGCCGCTCTGGCACACGCTGCGGAGATCGACGTGCCGGTGGTCGCGCTGACTGTGGGGAGTTCGACACGCGGCCGCGACCTCGTCGAGGCCCACTCGGGTGCGATCGCGGGCTCCGACGCCGCGTGGGAAGCGATGTTCGCGGCCTACGGCGTGCATCGGGTCGACGACCTGGGTGAGCTGGTCGACAGCCTCGAGTGCTTCGCGGTCGGACGGCGGGTGCGCCGTCGGGCCGGCGGGGTCGCGACGGTGCACGACTCCGGGGCCGAGCGGGTCTTGGCCGCCGACGTCGCCGAGTCGCTGGGCGTGCCGTTCGCGCCACTGTCGGAAGGGACGGTGAAGCGACTGGGCGGCCTGCTGGACCCCGGGCTCGAACCCACCAACCCGCTCGACGTCTGGGGCGCCGGCCACGACCCGGAGTCACTCTTCGCCGACTGCCTGGTCGCCCTCGCAGACGACGACGAGGTCGACGTGGTGGCGCTCGCGGTCGACCTGGTGCCGGAGTACGACGGCGACGAGTCCTTCCCGCGCGCGCTCGACCGGCTGGTCGCGGCGACCGACAAGCCCGTCGTGGTGCTCTCGAACCTCGCCGCGGCCGTCGACCAGCCGCTGGCCACGGCGCTGCGGCAGAAAGGCATCCCCGTCCTCGAGGGGACCCGCTCGGGGCTTCGCGCACTGGGGCACCTGCGCGACCAAGCGGTGCGGCCGGCCCGCGGGGAAACGCCGGCGGTGGACGAGGAGCGGCAGCGGCGCTGGACCGGGCTGCTGTCGCGTGGCGACGCCGACGCCCTCGAGCTGCTCCGCGACTACGGCGTTCCCGTGGTCGACACGTGCCTGGTGGACGACGAGGTGGCGGCGGTGGCCGTGGCGGAGACGCTGGGGTGGCCGGTGGTGCTCAAGACCGCCACACCGGAGGTCCGACACAAGCTCGACGTCGGCGGCGTCCGGCTGGGACTGACAGACGCGCAGTCCATCCGGACGGCGTACGCGGACCTCGCCGGACGTCTCGGACCGCGCGTGGTGGTCCAGCACCAGGTGCCGCCTGGGGTCGAGATCGCGCTCGGGATCCACCGCGACCCCCTTGTCGGCCCGCTCCTGCTGGTCGCCGCGGGTGGCGCACTGGTGGAGCTGCTGGCCGAGCGGGCGGTGGCGCTGCCGCCGGTCGACACCGATGTCGCCCGCCGGCTCGTGGACGGGCTGCGACTCGCCAGCCTGCTCGCCGGCCACCGGGGTGCCCCGGCTTCGGACGTGACGGGGCTGGTCGAGGCGGTGGTTGCCGTCTCCCGGATCGCCCAGGAGGTCGGCGACCGGCTCGATGCGCTCGACGTCAATCCGCTGGTGGTTCACCGGGACGGCGTGGTGGCCGTCGATGCCCTGGTCGTCCCCCGCTCGCTGGGGTAGGCCGGGGCGGGGGTCAGCTGCCGGCGGACTCGGGGAAGGGCAGCGCGATCGGGTCGGGGGTCAGGCGGCTGCGGCCGTGCTCGTCGAACCGGTCGAGTCCCAGATCGGTGACGTCGACCAGGTCGGTGTGTCCGTCGACGGCGAGGTCGGCGGCGGAGCGCGAGACGCCGGGACCCCACATCATCCCGTGTCCACCGGCCGCCGCGACGACCGTGCCGTCGACGGGGCCGTCCGCGGTCATCGCCGGCCCCAGGATGGGCAGGTGGTCGGGGGTGTAGTCGATGGTGGCGGCCCACGCCTTGCGCAGCCCGAGGTCGGCGGTGACCGGGACGAGCTCGGCCATCCGGGTGCGGACCCGGTCGTAGTAGCCCCAGTCGAACTCGGTGGCCTCACCCGACTTCTCGTCGGGGTTGCTCATGCCCCAGAGCATCCCGCCCTCTTCGGGCCGCCAGTAGATGCCGGAGGCGACGTCGAAGACCATCGGCAGCCGGTCAGGCGCGAGGTCGGGATGAGGCTCGGTCACCACGACCTGGTGGCGCGTACCACCCGCCGGGATCCGGCATCCGGCCGCCTGGCCGACCGCGGCCAGGGTCGGGCCGCCGGTCAGCACGACACGCTCGGTGGCGATCGCCCCTGACGTCGTGCTGACTCCGACGACCCTGCTCCCCGCAAGCCTGAGTCCCGTGAACGCCGTGTGCTCGACGACGTGCACGCCGGCGGTGAACAGCGCCGCGGTGTAGGCCAGCACGTTCCGAGGCGGGTCGATGTAGCCGTCGCCGGGCGCGTGGGACCCGCCCATCGTCCTGCCCCGCGCCATCGCCGGGTTGAGGTCGTCGAGCTCGTCGGACGCGATCCAGCGGACGTCGACCCCGAGCCGCTGCTGGAGCTCGATCCGGGCGTGCGTCTCGGCCACCTCACGCTCGGAGAAGCAGGGCATCGTGTAGCCCTGCGCGACAAAGCCCGAGTCGATGCCTAGACGCTCCTGCTGCCCGGCGTAGAAGTCGCGGCTGAACAGTCCCAGCCGGATGGCGGGCTCGGTGCCGCCCTGGGCCCGGACCATCCCCGCGGCCCGGGAGCTCGCACCGGAGCCGAGCGTGCGCTGCTCGAGAAGTACGACCTCGCGCAAGCCGGCCTCGCGGAGGAACCACGCGCACCAGGCGCCGATCGTCCCTCCGCCCACGACGACGGCATCGGCGGTGCGCGGAGAGGCGCTGGTCACCCTCCCGAGGCTGGCATAGACTGAACGGTCAGTCAATGACTTCGCGAGGTGGTGACCGATGTACGGCCTGACCGAGGCTGACCTGGACCTCCAGGCTCGGGCCCGCGCCTTCACCGACGAGCTGATCGGCAGCGAGCTCGCCGCCGAGGAGCACGACGGAGCCCTGCCGGGCGACGTGGTCGCCGCCCAGCAGCGGCGCGCGATCGAGCTCGGCCTCTTCGCCACCAACATGCCGGCGTCGGTCGGCGGTCCCGGCTGCAGCAGCCTGCAACAGGTGCTGGTCCAGGAGCAGGCAGGCCGGGTCACCAACGGCATCGGCTGGTGCCTGGCCACGCCCCCGTCGTGGTGGCCCGAGGTCGCCAACGACCACCAGCGCGAGACGTGGCTGCTGCCGACCGTCCGGGGTGAGCGCACCGAGTGCTATGCGATCACCGAGGAGGGCGCCGGTTCCGACGTGTCGGACCTGACGGCCACCGCCCGACGCGAGGGCTCCGGCTATGTCCTCGACGGCACGAAGTGGCACGTCACTTCCTTCCACGAAGCCGACTACGTCTTCTTCCAGGCCGTCCTCACCGAAGGCGACCACGCGGGCGACCAGGCCCTGTTCGTGGTCGACAAGGACGCAGCCGGGGTCCGCGAGGTCCGCACGCCCGCCTACACGCACACCCTCGGCCACGGCCACCCGATCGTCGCCTTCGAGGGCGTGCGGGTCCCGGCCAGCCACCTAGTCGGCACGGAGGAGGACGGCATGTCCTTCGTCTACGAGTGGTTCCGCTTCGAGCGGCTGATGGTGGCGGCGCGCTGCCTCGGGGCCGCCGAGCGGTTGGTCGAGGAGACCACGGAGTTCGCGAGGGAACGGATCGTCGGCGGCCTTCCCCTCATCGAGCGGCAGCTCGTCCAGGCCATGCTGGCCGACAGCCTGACGGAGCTGTTCGCGGCGCGGTCGATGACCTACGAGACCGCTCGCTCGATCGACGAGGGCGTCGACCGCAAGGTGCTGCACGGCAGGTGCTCGATGGCCAAGCTCTACGCCTCCGAGATGGCCGGTCGGGTCGCGGACCGCGCGGTCCAGGTCTTCGGCGGACGCGGTTACATGCGCGAGAACGTCGCCGAACGGTTCTTCCGCGAGCTGCGGGTGGAGCGGATCTGGGAGGGGGCGAGCGAGGTGCAGCGGCTGATCATCGCCGACCAGCTGGCCAAGCGCGGGCGGGCTGCGCTGGTCTGACCCGCGTCGTTAGTGTGGCCGGGTGGCCACCACCGACGTTCCCGCCGTCTGGCGCGGCCTGGTCGACGACGCCGCGATCTTCCCGCCCGGGGACAGCCCCCTGGACGATGCCGTCGCGGCGTTCGCCGCGCGCCGCCACGAGTGGTACGCCGACCTGGTCAGCTCGTTCGTGGTTCGTGACACCGACCTCCCCTCACTGCCGGCCGGCCTCCCGGTCTCGGTCGTGCTCACGGGAGGCGCCGGCGCCGTCGAAGGCGCGGTCGCCATGGCCCGCAAGCGCGAGCTCGAGCTGACCGGCCTCGAGACCGCCGTACGTGACCTCGACGACCCCGCCGGCAACGTACGCCGCATCGCCCTGGCCGTCCGCGCCTCCGAGGTCGACCCCGACCTGCCGGTCTATGTCGAGGTGCCCGGCCCGGTCACCGGTTCCTGGCTGACCGCCGCCGACGAGGCCGCGGCCGAGGCGCTGAGGCTCAAGCTCCGCTGCGGCCACGTCGACCACGACCTGATCCCGGCGAGCGCCACTGTTGCGGGCTGGCTCTGCGCTGCGCTCGACCGGGAGCTGGAGGTCAAGGGCACGGCCGGGCTGCACCGCGCCGTACGCCACGACCCGGAGGGCGGCGGTGCCCATGGCTTCCTCAACCTCCTGGCGGCCACCCGCGCCGTGCTCGACGGCGCCTCCGCCGAGGACGCCGAAGCCCTGCTGGAGGAGCGCGACGGCACCGCCCTGGCCGGCCACGAGCTCGGCCAGGTGCGGAGGTGGTTCACCTCGTTCGGATCCTGCAGTGTGGCCGAGCCGCTCGACGACCTGATCTCCCTCGGCCTCCTGGAGGAACCCTCATGAGCGCGACCACCTGGGTCGACGGTGCCGCCGGGTCCCTGTTCGACGTCGACAACCTGCCCTACGGCGTCTTCTCGCTCCCCGGCGAGGAGCCGCGCGTCGGGGTGCGGATCGGCGACCACGTGCTCGACCTGGCTCCGGTCGCGGCTGCCGAGATGCTCGACGTGCACCACGTGTTCCAGGAGCCGGCGCTCAACCCGCTGATGGCCGAGGGGCCGCAGGTCGCCGCGTCGATCCGTCAGTGGATCACCGGGCTGCTGACCGACGAGACCGAGCGTGGTCTGGTCGAGCCTCACCTGCTCCCGCTCAGTGAGATCGAGCTCCGCCTTCCGGTCGAGGTCGCGGACTACGTCGACTTCTACTGCTCGCTCGAGCACGCCACCAACGTGGGCCGGATCTTCCGTCCCGACGCCGAGGCCCTGCTCCCGAACTGGCGCCACCTTCCAGTCGGCTACCACGGTCGTTCCGGCACCGTCGTCCCCAGTGGGACCGATGTCGTGCGGCCGTCGGGCCAGCGGAAGCCGCCGGACGCCGACGCGCCGACGTACGGACCGAGCGTGCGGCTCGACATCGAGGCGGAGCTCGGCTTCGTGGTCGGTGCGCCGTCGCCACTGGCCTCGCGGGTGGGGGTCGACGACTTCGCGCAGCACGTCTTCGGCCTGGTCGGTCTCAACGACTGGTCCGCGCGCGACATCCAGGCGTGGGAGTACGTGCCGCTGGGACCCTTCCTCGGCAAGTCGTTCGCGACCTCGGTCTCCCACTGGGTCACGCCTCTGGCAGCGCTCGACGCTGCGTGGGTCGATCTGCCCGGCCAGGACCCCGACCCGCTTCCCTACCTGCAGGGCGACGCCGCTCGTGGCCTCGACATCGACGTCGACATCGAGCTCAACGGTGAGGTCGTGAGCCACCCGCCCTACGCCTCGATGTACTGGTCCCCCGCCCAGATGCTCGCCCACCTGACCGTCAACGGAGCCTCGCTGCGCACCGGTGACCTGTTCGCCTCCGGCACCATCAGCGGCGAGGAGCGGGAGCAGCGCGGGTCCTTCCTGGAGCTGAGTTGGGGTGGCAAGGAGCCGTTCGGCGAGGGCCGCACGTTCCTCGAGGACGGCGACGCGGTCGTCCTCCGCTACACCGCTCCCGGCACCGGCGGTGGCCGGATCGCGCTCGGCGAGGTCGCGGGAACGATCCTGCCCGCGCGAGACTGAGCTCGTGGACCAGATCAGGGCTCGCAACCAACGCGCCCTGATCGCCGTGGTGCAGGTGGCGGCCCTCTCCTGCTGGTTCTCGGCGTCCGCCGTGGCGCCGGGGATGCAGCGGGGCCTGGACCTCGGTGCCACCGGTGCGGTGCTGCTGACCTCCAGCGTGCAGGTCGGGTTCGTGGTCGGAGCGGTGGTCTCGGCCGTGCTGAACCTCGCCGACCGGGTCCCGACCGCTGTGCTGTACGCCGTGAGCGCGTTCCTGGCCGCGGCGTGCACTGCCCTGATCCCCGCGGTGGCGACCGGTCTGCCGGAGACCTTGGCGCTGAGGGTGTTCACCGGGATCGCCCTGGCCGGTGTCTACCCCGTCGGGATGAAGCTGATGGCGTCGTGGTCGGAGCCAGCCCGCCGCGGCCGGGCGCTCGGCCTGCTCGTCGGCGCGCTCACGCTCGGGTCCGCGGTGCCGCAGCTGATCCGCGGGCTGCGGGAGCTGCCGTGGCCGGGCGTGCTTCTCGCCGCCGCCGCCGTCACCGCGGCCGGCGGGCTGGCCGCCCTGATCCTGGTCCGGCCCGGGCCCAACCTCGACACCGGCAGGACCCGCCTCGAACCTGCATACGTCATCCGGATGTACCGCCAGCGCGGACCTCGGCTGGTCAATCTCGGGTACCTGGGACACATGTGGGAGCTCTACGCCCTGTGGACCTGGCTGCCCACGTTCGTCCTGCTCAGCCAGCAGGAGGAAGGAGGGTCGACCGGTTCGATCGTGAACCTCACCAGCTTCCTGGCCATCGGGGTCGCCGGGGTCCTGGGCTGCTGGCTGGGCGGTGTGGCTTCGGACCGGTTCGGCCGGGCGCCCGCGGCGGTGACCGCGATGGTGGCGAGCGGGACCTGCTGCCTGCTCTCACCGCTGTTCTTCGGGACGCCCGTTGGCGTGCTCGGCTGCTTCCTGCTCGTCTGGGGCGCCGCGGTGATCGCAGACTCCGCGGTGTTCTCCACCGCACTGACCGAGACCGCGGACCAGAAGTTCGTCGGCACCGCGCTCACCGCGCAGACCGCGACCGGCTTCCTGCTCACCGTGGTGACCATCCACGTGGTGCCGGTGCTGGCCGACGCAGTGGGCTGGCAGTACGTCTTCCTCGCGCTTGCGATCGGACCGTTGTCGGGGGCGATCGCGATGGCCAGATTCGGCCGCGCGCGAGCCGCCGGCACGATCCTTCCTGCCAGAGCCTGACCCGCGCCACTACGATCCGGCCATGGGTCTGCTCACGCCGCTCGCCGTTCGCATCGGGTCTGTCTCGTGGATGCCCCGGCTCCTTCCGCAGATCGTGGCTGTCGACAAGGCGCTGCAGAGAGTGTCCCGTGGCCGGGTGAGTGTCCTGGACATCGCCGGCTTGCCGAACCTCTCGCTGACCGTCCCCGGCCGCCGAAGCGGTGACCCCCGCACGACGCCACTGCTCGCCGTTCCCCACGAAGGGGCATGGCTGGTGGCCGGTTCCTACTTCGGCGGTCCGAAGATGCCCGTGTGGGTCCACAACCTGCGTGAGACCGACCGGGCCGAGATCACGGTGAAGGGCGACACGACTCCGGTCACCTGGCGTGAGGTGGAGGGTGACGAGCGCGACCGGATGTGGCGGGTGATGCTCGCGACCTGGCCGAACTACGCGAAGTACGAGGAGCGCACAGACCGGACCATCCCCGTCTTCCTCCTGACGCCCGTGGGCACCGGGGGATAGCGCGACCGGCCGCCCGTAGCCTTGGGCGGGTGCAGCTCGGCCAGTACCCCGCCCCCGGCCACGTGGTGGCCCACATCAGCGACCCCCACCTGCTTGCCGGAGACGCACGGCAGTACGGCGTCGTCGACCCCGAGGCCGGTTTGCGGCTCGCCCTCGATCGGCTCACCCGGCTCGACCCCGCTCCCCAGGCGCTGGTGTTCACCGGGGACCTCGCGGACCGGGCCGAGCCCGCGGCGTACGACCGGCTGCGCGAGCTCGTCGAGCCCGCGGCCGAGGCCCTCTCGGCGACGGTGGTCTGGGTGATGGGCAACCACGACGAGCGGGCGGCGTACGCCAAGAGCCTGTTCGGCGAGGGCGACGACCGACCGCAGGACCGCGTTCACGACGTGGCCGGGCTGCGGATCGTTGCCCTGGACACCACCGTCCCCGGCTACCACCACGGCGACCTCACCGATGAGCAGCTGGCCTGGCTGACCGACGTGCTGGCGACACCGGCCCCTCACGGCACCCTGCTGGCGATGCACCACCCGCCGATCCCGATCCCGATGATGCCGGCGGCCGAGATCATCGAGCTGGCCGACCAGCAGCGCCTGGCTGACGCGATCACCGGAAGCGACGTCCGCGGCATCCTCGGCGGCCACTTCCACTTCTCGACCTACTCGACCTTCGCTGGCGTCCCGGTGTCCGTGGCGGCCGCGACCTGCTACACCTCGGACCCGGCACCGATCCAGCGGTTCGTGTCCGCGGTCGACGCCCACCAGTCGGTGACGATGATGCACCTCTACGACGATCGGGTGGTGCACACACTGGTGCCGGTCACGGAGGCACCCGAGGTCAGCGGCTACCCCTCCGACGTACGCGCGCAGGTGGAGACGCTCAGCGCGGAGGAGCGTCGTGAACTGCTCTCCCGCAAGGACTCGCCGTTCTACTCAGGCGAGCTCGACCTCCCGACGTGACCACCGTCAGCAGGGCTTGACCGCGTCGACCGTGAACCCCTGATCGGTGACGCCCTGGTCGGTGACCAGCTGTACCGACCCGACGCTGGTCGGGATGCAGGGCGAGGTCACTCCGCCCGGGAGCGGATGGGTGCCGTCGTACCTCGCGAGCACGTTGCCGTTGGCGTCCTTGACGTAGACGTAGTCGAACCCGGCTTCCGTCTCCAGCAGGCTGAAGTGGAAGGCGAACCCGGCAGTGCCGTTGTCGTAGGTCCAGGTGCAGTCACCGTTGTTGCCGTAGGGGTGGGGAGACTCGAACGGGATCTGCGCGTTGGGGTCACTCACGCACGGCGGCGGGGGCGGCACGGCCGGGGCGCAACCCTTCTTGACTCCCACGGCGGCCCAGGCGCTGTCGATCGCCTTGCGGCTCTTCCCGGCCACAGCCATCGTGGCGCTCCGGGCGTCGCAGAAGTTGGCGAACTCGCTCAGGCTGGTGAAGCCCTGGTAGAAGATCTGCTGGGCACGGGTAAGACCGAGGGCGGGGACCCGGACGCCGCAGTCGGCGGTGTGCCGGTGCCCCCCCGACCCGGTGGCGTCGCAGCCCGCGTTGGTCCCGCCGTTGACCGCGAGGTAGTAGGCGTGGTTGGGGATGCCGCTGTTGGTGTGAACGCCACCGCCGTCGTCGGTCCCGGTGTAGCGCTCCGAGTAGTGGTCGGGGTCGTTGTCGTCGCGCGGGTCGCCCATGTTCCGGAAGCCCGGGTTGGTGCCGCCGTACGGCGGGCCCGCGGCGATCACGTCCTCGCCGATCAACCAATCCGGCTTCGCCGCCGGGTCGAGGTTCCGGGCGTCGGCGTAGAACTCCATGGTGTTGCCCATCATGTCGCTGAACGACTCGTTCAGCGCGCCGGACTCGTTCTCGTAGATGAGGCCGGACGTGAACTCCGTGACGCCGTGAGTGAGCTCGTGGCCCACCACGTCGAGCCCGCCCGAGAGCGGCTTGCAGGCGGCGCCGTCCCCGTCGCCATAGGTCATCTGCTCGCCGTTCCAGAACGCGTTGCAGTAGCCGACGTCGTAGTGGACGGAGGAGATGATCGTCATGCCGGCGTCGTCGATGCTGTTGCGGCTGAACGTGTTGCTGTAGAAGTCGTCGACGACGTTTGCGTAGTAGTGCGCGTCGACACCCGGGGACTGCCCCGGGCTGAGCGTGGCCGGCTGGGTCAGGTCCCACACGTCGTCAGGGTCGGTCATCAGCTCGCCGGGCAGGGTCGTCGTGTTCTTCGCGTCGTAGGTCTCCTGGCGACCGTCCGCCGAGACGAGCCGGTAGCTGCCGTTGGCGGCGGTCGTGTCGATTGTCTTGTGGTCGCCCTTCACGCCGATACCCTCACCGTGGGCCACGGCGTCGTACTTGTTGTCGATCGCGCCGGTGGAGGCGTCCACCCACTGGATCCAGCGATGCGCGAACCTCTGGGTCTCGACCTCGTAGAACAGGCGTCCGTCGCGCGGATCCAGCTTCAGAGCGGCGGACCGCGTGCCCGCCTTGCCCAGGGTGCGGACCGCCGTGCCCCGGGCGTCGGCCGGGCTCACCCGCACCGCGTTGACCGGATCGAGGCCGGCGAAGTGAGACCCGATGACCGCCGTGCTCCTCCCGGACGCGTCGCGGAAGACGGTCACCTGCCCGCCGAGAACCTCGGCCCCGTCGACCACCTGCTGATAGCGCGTCTGGGTGGTGCCGTCGGCGTAGGTGGCCCGCCAGAGGGTCTCCACGTCGCGGGGCACCTGGTAGGCGGCGGCCGCCGCGCCGTCCAGCGCCACGGGACCGTCGGCCGTGGCGCTCGCGGCTGCGGGCTTCTTCTGGGCGGCCGATGGGGTGGCCATCGTGCTGACTCCGGGGAGCAGGATGGTTGCCAGGGCTGCAGTGGCCGCCAGGGCCAGGGCTTTGCGATGCACGGGCTCTCCTCGTCGCATGACGGGCGTCCGGACGCACAGGCCCGGGGCCGGGACTCGAGGTCCCCTACCCATGCCCGCGCAAGGTCAAACCTGAGTCGGGCGCCCGGGCCTGCCCCGTCAGCCTCGCCCGCGGGTGCACTCAGGAGGTTCAGACACCTTCGCGGTCGACGAAGCCCGGGTGCACGAACGGCTCCCCCCGCTTCATCTGCTCGACCGCGCCAGGATGGAGGCGGTGCAGGTGGGCGATGGCCCGGCGCCGGTAGCGCAGCACCTGGACTGCTCCGAGCCCCCAGAAGAGGTACTGGACCGAGAGCGCCACCCGGAAGTCGTCGAGCCCGTACGCCGCCACGCCGGACGGTTCGCGCCACTCCAGCAGCATCCCGACCAGTCCCATGGTCAGCAGCGAGGCCGAGAAGCCACCGACGTTGACGATGCCGTTGGCGCGTCCGGACTCGGTCAGCGGCGTGAAGCTCCGGGCCAGGTCGAACCCGACCATCGACGCCGGACCTCCGGAGGCGGTCGCACAGACCAGGATCACCAGCAGCCACATCGGAGCGGGTTCGTCGCGGACGAGCACGAGCGTCCAGAGGGTCACCATCCACGCGACCACACCGAGCACGATCCATGAGCGGTAGAAGGGGAAACGGCCGACCAGCCAGCTCAGCACCAGCCCACTGACCACAACCCAGCCGATCATCACCATCAGCAGGTTGCTGGCCGCTGTGGAGGACAGGCCCTGGGCGCGCACGAGGAACGGGAAGCCCCAGAGCATCGTGAACACGGTCATCGAGAACTGCGACACGAAGTGGGACCACATGCCCAGGCGGGTGCCCGGGTTACCCCAGACCAGCCGCAGGTGGCGCGCCAGCGCCCGCAGCCGGATCGGAGTAGCGCGGTCGTCGGGGTAGGGGTGGTCGGCCACCACCATGGCGACCACCACCATCAGCACCACGCCGATGGTCGAGGCGATCGCGAACGATCTCGTCCAGCCGAGGTCCTGCAGCGCCCACGACAGCGGCGCCGCGGCCACGATCGCCCCGAGCTGACCGACCTGCCCGGTCATCTGCGTCGCGAAAGGCGCCTGCCTCGGCCGGAACCACGCGGCCACCAGCCGGATGACGGAGACGAACACCATGGCGTCGCCCGCGCCGAGCAGCGCTCGTGAAGCGACGCCGACCGGGAACGTGGTCGCGAACGCGAAGGCGAGCTGCCCGGCGCTCATCAGCACCAGGCCGGTCAGGAGCAGCGCCCGCGACCCGAAGCGATCGAGCAGCACCCCCACCGGGATCTGCATCCCGGCGTACACCACCAGCTGCAGCACCGTGAAGAACGCCAGTGCGGTGGCCTCGATCTCGAACCGGTCCGCGGCGAGCAATCCGGCCACGCCGAGGGAGCTCCGGTTGAAGACGGCCAGCAGGTAGACGGACAGGCCTACGCCCCAGATCGCCCAGGCACGACCGCTGCCGAGCCGCTCGCCGACCGCCGCCTGGTCGGTCACCACGTGCACGCGCGATCGGCCCCGGAAGGTACGACGGCCCCGCACAGGGTGCGCGGGGCCGTCGTCGTCATGTGGCAGGTGAAGGATTCGAACCTTCGAAGGCAAAGCCGACGGATTTACAGTCCGCTCCCATTGGCCGCTCGGGCAACCTGCCGTGCTGAGTGGCCGAACCTGGTCCGGCAACAGCAAGACGAAAGGATAGCGTCGGACCCGCACTGACCGAAAACCGGAGGAACCATGGCCGACTCGTCATTCGACATCGTGAGCAAGATCGATCGCCAGGAGGTCGACAACGCGCTCGGGCAGACCGCCCGGGAGATCGCCACCCGGTTCGACTTCAAGGGCACCGGCGCCACCATCGAGTGGAAGGGCGACCAGGCAATCGAGATCACCGCGTCCGCCGACGACCGGGCCAGTGCCGTCCTCGACGTGTTCAAGGGCAAGCTGGTGAAGCGGAACCAGAGCCTGAAGATCCTCGACGCCTCTGAGCCCCGTCCTTCGGGCCAGCAGAGCAAGATCGGGATCTCGCTCAAGGAGGGCATCACCTCCGAGGACGCCAAGAAGATCTCCAAGCTGATCCGCGACGAGGGCCCCAAGGGCGTCAAGGCCCAGATCCAGGGCGACGAGCTCAGGGTGTCGTCGAAGAAGCGCGACGACCTGCAGGCCGTCATCGCGCTGGTGAAGCAGCAGGACTACGACTTCGCCGTGCAGTTCACCAACTACAGATGAATCCAACGGCCTGAGCGCGCATCTGAACCCGCGGGACGTCATCCGATCAGGCGGCTATAGCCCGCATTTCGTATGACGTCCTGGAACGCGAGTCCAGGTCTGCTCACTGGAATGCCGAGTGTGCACGCACGACGGTTCCTCCGCCCGGATCTGCCGCGAGCCCGCTCGGTCGATAGTGACGGTATGACCTGCCACTTGCCGGCGCCCCGGTCAGTCAGGTTGGGCGTCGAAGCCGGTCATGCGGATGAGCGTTGCGGGGACGCCAGCCACGATGGCGTCGGCCGGGACATCCTTAGTGACGACGGCGCCGGCGCCGACGATCGCTCCGTCGCCGATGGTGACGCCGGGAACGACGGTGACGGCGGCTCCGAGCCAGACCTTGCGGCCGATGCGGATCGGGGCGGGGATCATGTCGGCTCGCCGGTCCGGGTCGATGCGGTGGTTGAGGGTGGTCAGCGTGCTGCCGTGTCCGATGAGGGTGCCCTCACCGATGGTGATGCCTCCGGTGTCCTGGAAGCGGCAGCCGATGTTGATGAAGACGCCTCGGCCCAGGGTCAGGTTCTTGCCGAACTCGCTGTAGAACGGCGGGAAGACGACGACGGAGTCATCGATCGGTTTGCCGGTGAGCTCTGCGAGCAGGGCGCGCATCTCGTGAGGGGTGCGGTTCCCGGTGTTGATCTGGGCGGTGACCCGAAAGGCGTCATGGGCGGCGTCGTGCATGAACTCGTGCTGCTCGGAGCCGCCCTCGATGGGAGCACCGCTGTCCACGTGGGCGAGGAAGTCCTGCAGCTCCATCGTGGTCATCGCGCCTCCACGGTCGCGGTGACCGAACCCTCCATGTCCGCGATCCGCTCGGCGGCGTCGCCGTTCATGCGGCCGAGGACGACGATGCCGGGGAAGTAGGACTGGTCCCCGTAGTAGAGGACGAGGTCGTTGCCGGGGGCGTAGTAGCCCACGTCCCCCACGTCGGGGTCCGCGCCCTCCCGTTGACCTTCCAGCGAGAGCGGACGGGGCAGCGGGCCGGTCTTCTCGACGCCGCCGTGGTCGGTCATCTGCACCGTGACGGGGAGCTGCGCGAGGAGGTCGCGCGCCGCGGGGCTGTCCTCCAGGGTGGCGGCGAAGGTCTGGTCGCCGATCGTGATCTGGATGTTCATGCGGTTCTCCTGGCTCTCGGCCAGCCCACCAGCCCCGTCGCGGGCGGGCCGGCGTGAGGATTGGGGGGCCGGGGTTGACTGGGTGGTCGAGTCGAGGTCGGCAGCGCTCTGGTCGTCGCTCCTCTCGCGACCGGCGCCATATCCGGCGACGAGCAGCGCGATCAGGGCGACCGTGGGCACGGCGGTCAGCACCGTTCTCGTGAGGGACATCGGACTCAGATGCTGAGCAGGACCTTGGTGGCGGTGCGCTGGTCCATGGCCTGGTAGCCCTCGGCTGCCCGCTCGAGCGGCAGGGTGAGGTCGAAGACCTTCCCGGGGTCGATCTTGCGGTCCCAGATGAGCTGGATGAGGTCGGGCAGGTACCGCCGCACCGGGGCCGGCCCGCCCAAGGCGTGGATGCCGGCGAAGAAGAGCTGGATCCCGGGGATCTGCACGTCATGGTTGACCCCGACGTAGCCGAGGTGACCCCCGCCCCGGGTCGCCCCACGGCCTGCATGAAGGACTCCGGGGTGCCGACGGCCTCGACGGCGGAGTGTGCGGCGAGCCCGCCGGTGAGCTCCTTGATCTTCGCGACCCCTTCATCGCCACGCTCCTCGACGATGTCGGTGGCGCCGAACTCCCGCGCGAGGGCCTGCCGGTCGGCGTGGCGGCTGAACGCGATGATGCGCTCGGCGCCGAGCTGCTGGGCAGCCAGGATACCGAGCAGGCC
>JBJMIQ010000092.1:0-5741 GCA_045806805.1 Nocardioides sp.
CGCGACGTCCGGGTCGTTGGTGAAGGCGTCGATGTTGCGCTGCCGGACCGCCGAGGTCTGGTCGCCGCGGATCGCGGCGTACTTGATGTCGCGTGCGGCGAAGAACTCCTCGGCGGTGTCCATGACGTCGATGTGCTTGGCGAAGAAGACGACCTTCCCGGCGCTGCGGGCCAGCTGCGCAGCGTAGTCGGCGGCCAGCGTCGCCTTGGCCTGCCCGATCCGCCGCACCATCTTGAACACGTTCTCCTCCGACGTCTTGTCGTCGTCGGAGCGGGTCTCCCAGGTGGCGACCCGGCGTACCAGCTCGTGGTCGATCCCCTCGACCGTGCTGCCCTTGCGACGGGTCTTCAGCGCGACGTCGTACCGCTCGAGGAGGCGGCGGGCGAGCTCGCGCTCGGCCTCGCGGATCGAGCGGGTGGCGGCCTCGTCGAGCTCGACCGGAAGATCGGCGATGCGGCGCTGGGGGATGTCGGAGGCGACGTCGACCTTGCGTCGCCGCACGATGCCGAGGTCGACGACCTTCTGGCGGGCGGCCGGGTAGAAGTCGTGCTCCATCGGCGTCAGCCCGACCTCCTCGAGCTCGGCCATCAGCACCGGGCGCGGCTTCTTCTTGTCGATCCAGCCGAGGAACTGCCAGATCGCCCGGAAGTCGTCGATGTCGTTGATCAGCGGGGTCCCGGTCAGCGCCATCATCAGCGGCCGCGCGATCCGTCCCCGGATCTTGTCGGCGATCTCGAGGACCATCCGGGACCGCAGGGACGACACGTTCTTGATGAAGTGGGCCTCGTCGACCACCATCCCGCGGAAGCCGTGGTTGCCCATCCAGCCGGCGTGCCGGTCGAGGATCTCGTAGTTGACGACCACGATGTCGGCGAACGCATCGATGTCCTCCCCGTCGCCGTGGATGACGGTGGACGTGCGCCCCGGTGTCCACATGGCCGCTTCGCGCGCCCAGTTGGTCTTGACGACGTTGGGTACGACGACCAGCAGCGGCCACGCTTCGGCCGCCTCCGCGGCCAGCAGGGCCTGGGCGGTCTTGCCGAGGCCCGGCTCGTCGGCCAGCAAGAAGGTGCGGTGGCCCTCCGCCGCGGCCGCGACCACCTGGGCCTGGTGCTTCATCAGTTCGTGGCCGGTGCGGACCATGAGCTCGGGCGACGACGGAAGCTCCATGCAGGCCGGAGCCCCGGGAGTGGTGTCCTCGAAGGCGCTGAGCAACGGCTCGATCAGCTCGAGGCCGACCAGCCGGCGCCGGGAGGGCATCTGCGGCACGGCGGAGTAGTCGGGCACCTGGAACGGGATGGCCAGCTGACGGGCTCGCACGGCGGCAGGTACGACGCGCCGCTCGACCCGTCCGTCGGGCAGCTCGATCGCGGCGTCCGGGGCCGGCTCCGGCTCGGGTTCACGTCCCGCGGCAACCTGCATCTCCCGGATCAGGCTGCGGGTGCCGTCGGAGACGTCGGCCTTCTCGTCGAGCAGGTGGAAGAACGACGGCTCGCTCGCGGCGATCTGGGCCAGGATGGTGGCGATGCCGTCGAGCCGCTTGAGCTCGGAGTCGCGGCGGACCTGGGTCAGCGACTCGTCGCTCCGCACCCGAATCCGCTCCTCGCGGGCGAGCAGGGCGATCGCCTGGTACCGGTTGTAGTCACCGCCCTGCACCCGGCCCCGCTGGACGGCGTTCTCCAGACGGCGTACCGCCTGCGCGAGCACGGGCAGCACGCCTTCGTTGTCGTTGCGGGGGCGCCGGTCGTTGCGGCCACGACCCCGTCGTGTCTGTGTCGCCAATCCACTCTCCATCGACTGCGCCGGCAGTCACGCGTGTGCGTCGGACGTCCTCGAACGGGAAGAAGACGCCTGGACCGGACTGTCACGAGATGAGGCGCCGGGAGATCCCGGAGGAGCCGAGCGCACGTTGGCACTCTTGGTGAGGCCATGTTACCCCCTCTAGCGGCCCCGCCCGCATCGACCTCGAGGACTGAAGACCAGGGTCGCGGCTTGGCCACCTAACACGTCGACCGCGGGTACGCCCAATCGATGGCTCAGGTGGGCCATTTTCGGCCGATCTTCCGAATATCTAGACCAGCAGACGTAGCGTCACCAGCGCCAGTTTGAGGCATCACCAATAACCAGAATCATCATGGGGGAAAGTCAATGAAGAAGGTTCTTGCTGCCCTGCTCGTCGCGGCCGGTATGGCCGTGCCCGTCGTCGTCGCGGCTCCCGCGAATGCGGACACGCCGACGTACGTCTCGAAGACCGAGTTCCAGAGGATCTCCAAGGGCATGACCATGAGCCGGGTCAACTCGATCGCCGACATCAGCGGCAGGCAGACGTGGTTCTACCACGAGATCGACTGGGGATACTGCGAGGACGGCGACCTGTTCTGGTGCGCCGAGCAGACTCGTGACTACCGCGTCCGGTCACGGTGGGGTTCCGTCACGATCGACTTCGCCAGGTCTCACGACCGTGGCTGGGTGGTCACCGGGAAGTCGGCCTACTGGGGCTGACACACTCCGGGGCGGGCCGTGCGGAATGATCCGCGCGGCCCGCCAAGCTCTCGTACGAGGTCATCACCGACCCGCCCGCGAAGGCAAATGGCAAATCAGCCAACGCCGGACCGCCGCGCCGCCCGCTCCTGCGAAGTACTACGGCACGCGGTGGGGCGGGGCCCCGTCGATCGGGTCGTTCGGGTCCCGGGTGCCCGGCTCCATGCCGACGGCGAACTGGGCCATCATGTCGTGGTCCTCGTGGACGAGGTTGTGGCAGTGGACCATGTAGCGACCCCGGTGCGGACCGAACTTCACGAGGACCCGGACCGTCTCCTTCTCACCGAGGTAGGCGACGTCCTTGGGCCCGAGCTCGTAGTCGAACGGCGGCCTGCCGTTCCGGTCCAGGATCTTGAAGTCGACGAGGTGGATGTGAAGCGGGTGGAACCACCCGCCACCGGAGTTCTGCAGCTCCCAGATCTCGGTGGCATTCAGCTCCGGGTCGGCGAGCAGCAGCTGGAAGTCACTGTTGATCACGTCCTCCCAGGTCTGCCCGTTGATCGTCCAGATCCCGCCGGTCCGTGCCAGTGCAATCCTTCGGGTCCGGGTCGCGTCCTGCTCCCGCAGGTTCATCACCGGGGCGGTGACCAGGTTGTCGTCCACGTGGTTCCAGGTGTGGTCCTTCTTGGAGAAGGGCGCGTCGGTGACGTGGAACGCCATGACCTTGTCGGTGTTGGCGAAGTCCCGGTTGTCGGGGTTGGAGAGGTTGTGCAGCACCACCTGCTGGCCGGCCCGATACTTGCGGAAATCGATCAGTACCTCGTACCGCTCCGCGCTGGCCTGCCGCCACGTGGTCACCTCTTGTGCCTTGGGCATCAGCCCGCCGTCGGTCCCGACGACCTTGACCGGGTCTCCGTTACCCAGCCGGAACCGGTAGGAGCGCGAGATGGACGCCACCAGGAAGCGGAACCGGTAGATCCGCCGCTTGACGTTCATCACCGGCCAGGGCCGGCCATTGACGAGGATCACGTTGCCCCAAAGGCCCGACGTGTCGTCACCGATCGTCAGCTGCCCGTTGAACTTGAAGAGCGCGTCGGCCACCGTCAGGGGTACGTCGAACTCACCCTGTGGCATGAGCTCCTGCTCGGCCATGTCGTGCATCTGGTACTGCGCGTACAGGCCGGCGTAGGCGTTCTCGGCGGTGTGGTGGAACCCGTGGTCGTGGTACCAGAGCGTGCGTGCGGGCTGGAAGTTCGGGTAGTGGTACTCCTTGAACCAGCCACGGCTCGTGACGTCGCTCGCGTACCCGTCGTACTGAGGCAGCGACGCCGAGCCGTGCAGGTGCACCGACGTCTCCGTGCTCTGCCCCAACGAGGGGTGACGGCTCGGCAGCTGGTTGATCACCCGCAGGACGGCCGGCCGCCCGCGGTGTGTCTTGATCGTGGGGCCAGGTGCCATCCCGTTGTAGCCGAAGATGACGGTGTCATGCTTCGGGAGGATTCGCGCCCGACGGGCACCCTCGCGGACGGTGAAGAAGTCCGTCATCACGCCCTCACGGTTGCGGCGGCTATGGGTCGGCCGTAGGACCGGAGGACGCATGAACGGCGTCGTGAACAGCTTCGGCATGTTGCCGAGCGCGAGCAGTGGGGTCGCCTGAGCCTCGATTATCTCGCCCAACGGCAGTTGAGAGGCACCGGCCGCGCCGGCAACCCCGAGTGCCCCGAGCTTCATCATGTCTCGACGAGTTATGTCCATGTCGTCACTACCTCGGCCGTCCCTAGAGAAGATCCGTCCCCAGGTTCCCCATTGCCGGCTTCCACAGTGCCGCGCGCAACCCGACGGGACCATCGCCCTTCCGGGTCTAATCAGTGTTCAGCCGGGCTGGCCCATTCGGACCATTAAGCGCACCATAACTTGCGGATCCGGCAGTCCGGGAATGCGGATGCAACGAAATTCGTTGCGCGGAACGGCTTGAGCCACCGACGAGGCGGAGTTCGTGTCCATTGGTTCTAGGACCCTCGCCCGGGTTCAGGTCACCGGGTCCTGCTGCCGCTCATCCGGCTGCGGCTCCGCCAAGGCAGACGTGATCTGCTCGAACGGCGATACTGAGACATCGCCCGAATCCTTGTCATCCGGGTAGGCGGCGAGGTGGTCAATCAGGGATCTCCGATTGCGCTCTCGTCAGCCCAGTCCGAGTGGGTTTTTCGCCATCAACCCGTCCGCGATCAGCGCCTGCCGCGCCCGCAGCGGCGAGCGCTGCCGCGCAGGCGTTGTCGCGTCCCCGCGAAGTCGCGTCATGCAAGTGGATCACGCGCGTCTCTCTGTCGGCGGCCGGAGTGCGGACGCTTGCCACTCAGGTTGGAGGACTGGATGAAGAAGGCGGTGTTGCTGGTCGCAGTCCTGGTGGTTCTGGCGATCGGGGCGGCTCAGGTCCCTGGGGCGATTGGGAACAAGGTCGGGGACGCTCTGTCTTCGCTGAACCCGTTCCAGGAGAAGACCGTCGACCGCACCGGCCCCTCCGTGCTGAAGTCGCTGACCGACCTTAGCCAGTATCATGCGGCAAGCGCGCACTACGAGACCGTGGTTGACATCGAGAAGGACGACGGTTTCCTGCCCGATGCGCTCAGCGGCGAGCGAGTGCTCTACGTCGGCAAGGGTGACGTAGACGCAGTCGTGAACTTCGGCGAGCTCGACGAGCGCCGGGTTGTCCTCTCCGACGACGGCAAGTCCGTGACGATCACGCTGCCTGCGCCGACGGCCGACAAGCCTGTGCTCGATCTGGAGAACAGCTACGTCGCCAGCCACGACGAAGGCCTCATCAACAGGTTCAGCGGTTCGGAACTCGAACGCGAGGCCCAGCTCAAGGCTGTCGAGCAGATGACAACCGCCGCCGCGGGCGCGGGCACGCTGATCGATCTGGCCAAGGAGAACACGACCGCGATGCTCCGCGGACTCTTCGGTTCGCTGGGCTACACCGACGTCACGATCACCTTCGACGAGGAGCCGGTCTGACCGCTGCCCGCGTCCGGGACTAACGGCGAGGGTGATCGTTGGCTGGCGCAGTCAGTGATCCACAACGCCGGACCGCGACTTCGCCAACCAGCCCGGCTCAACTCCGCCTCTGCCGTGTTGAGGAACCGTTAGCTCCAACGTCGAGCGCGCGCTCTGTGCGGCGCGCCGGCGCCACTGCTCCTGACCGAGGACCCTGGAGTTCGTCGGGTGGGTGCTGATCGCACAACGTAGATACCGTCACCGACAAG
>JBJMIQ010000093.1:0-2796 GCA_045806805.1 Nocardioides sp.
CGACCTGCTCCGCGAGTCGATCGACGGGCAGACCGGGGAGTGACCATCCGCCGGGCCACGGCCGCGGACTGGCTGAAGATCTGGCCGGTCTTCGACGCCACCGTGGGGGCGGGAGAGACCTACGCCTACCCCGAGGACCTCACGCCCGAGTCCGCCCGCGACCTGTGGATGGAACGGCCGCCCGGGCAGACGGTCGTTCTCGAGGACGGCGGGTCGATCCTGGGCACCGCCAAGATGGGTCCCAACCGTCCCGGACCCGGCAACCACATCGGCACCGCGTCGTTCATGGTCGCCCCCGAGACGCGCGGGCGCGGGGTGGGACGTGCGCTGGCGGAGCATGTCGTGCAGTGGCATCGCGACGAGGGCTACCGCGGCATCCAGTTCAATGCCGTGGTGGAGACCAACGTCGCCGCCGTACGCCTGTGGCAGGCGCTCGGGTTCGAGATCGTCGGCACCGTGCCCGGTGCGTTCCGGTCACCCTCGCAGGGGTACGTCGGGCTGCACGTGATGTTCCTGCCGCTGGTCTGACCGGGTCTCAGGCGCCGTCCTCGCCCTCGAACCCGATCAGCCAGTGCAGCCCGAAGCGGTCGACGACCTGACCGTCCGAAGCGCCCCAGGGGCGGGCCTGGAGATCGTCGACGACCCGGCCACCCTCGGCGAGTCGGGAGAACCAGGTGCGCAACGTGGACGGGTCGGCGGTGCCCAGCAGGGACAGCATCATCCCCTCGCACCGGAACGGCGGCTCGTCGCCGGCCACGTCGGCGGCGAAGAGCGCCACCGGGCCCTCCTCCAGATAGCCGTGGGCGATGGCGTCGCCTGGCCCGTCGTTCCTGCCGAACTCCTCGAAGGTGTGCAGCCGCACCGAGCACCCGAAGAGCTCGCCGTAGAACGTCAACGCCTCGCGCGCGGTGCCGGGGAGCTGGAGGTAGGGGGTAGGTGCGGTCATGTGCCGCACCCTAGTGACGGCGGCCGTCAGCAGCCACCGGAGTAGGAGCCGCGCTGCAGTGCCTTCCCGGACATGACCGTTCGTCCGCGATCGAGGGAGAACCCGCGCTGCCAGTCGGAGATGGCCTGCGTGCGGTTCATCTCCTGCTGGCCCTTCCCGACGAGGCTGAATCGCAGCGTCATCGGCACGTCGGAGACCGCCGCCTGGTCCCGCACGGTCGCGATCACCCGGCCGTTGAGGAACCACGAGATGTGGCCCCTGGCCACCTCCACCGAGAAGGTCGCAGACGGGCCGAGGAGCGAGCCGATGGGCGCGTGGGCGGTCCACTGTCGGTTCCCCCGGAACGACTTGGCACCCACGGTGAGGGTCGAGCCGTGTGGCGTCAGGTCGGCCACGGTGATGTTCTGCCCACCACAGTGGTAGTCAGCCGCCCGGGAGGGGACCAGCTCGAACCTGACGTGGTAGTCGCTCCTATTCCTCTCGGGGGACTTCAGGCGCAGCTTGGTCTCCCAGCGTCCGTACGTCATCGGGTTGCCCTGCAGGGTCGCGACGGTGGTGCCGAAGTCACCCGGGCCGTCGACCCCTCGCTGGCTGTCGAGCATCAGTCCACCGTTGTGCTTGGCCGCGCGGCCGGACCCGTTCGAGGAGTCGAGCCACCCTCCTCGCCGGTCGGTGCCGCGGTAGGGCCGGCTGGTGAGGGACTCCCCGAACTCCCAGGCGAAGTCCCACAACGCCGGCCGCCACCCGTACTTCTGGCTCGCCGTGGTCGAGCCGCTCGCGCGTGCCGCGGCCCGAGCGGTGCTGCGTCGGGTGGAGACGACGTCGGGCGAGGCCGTGGTCGCACTCGACGGGGCTGCGACGCCTGGCCCCGACGCCCCGACCACCTCGACGTGGGTGGGGAAGGACGGGAACCAGCCGATTTCACTTCCGTTCCTCGTCCAGTCCTCCTGCCGGACCCGGTAGACCGCCGGACTGGTGTTGCCTGCCGTCACGGTGAACTGACCGTTCCCGGAGGCGTCCGTTTGGGTAGGAGTGCCGACCGTCTCCCACTTCCATGTGGAAGGGTCGTCCGGCTGCCCGATGACCCGCTGCTGCAGCGTGAGGGTGCGTCCCTCGAAGACCGGCGGGGGGAGGTCGGGACGCCGGAGGAGGGTCGGCGTCGTGTCGACCCTGATCGTGAAGTTCTGTCCGGCGTTGACCTTCGGCGGAGCGTCCAGGACGAGGTCCTGGGACCTCGCGTCGGAGGTGATGGCCGGCGTCGCCGTGCCTCCCGATGCCACGCGGACCCGGATGCCGAACATCGAGAGAGCGGGGTGGGTGAAGCTGAAGCTGCCGTCGGCCTTGGTCGTGGCGCGGGTGCCGGGCAGGTCGGTCCACGTGTTGCTCCCACCCATGTTGATCTGGAGGTGGATGTTCCGCGTGCCCCGGACGCCGAGGTTGCCGCGGTAGGTGACGGCCTGGCCCCCGACGTACACACGTGGCGAAACCGTCAGCGAGGCCGCCTGCTGCGCCATCGAGGAGCCGGGCGACGCCGGGGCCACGCAGAGCAGACCGGCGACAACGACGGAGGCAGCGGCGTACAGCCGCAGCTTTGACTTCATGGCACTTCCCGAGATGTAGGAGGCCATCAAGGTTAGGCGCAGTGGGCCGATCTGTCCCGGGACAGCCCGAATTCGCCGAGTCGCGTCGAGCCCGCACGGCTGGCAAGCCGTACGGGCTCTTCTCTAGACAACCTGGGCGCCCCCAGCGGCTCAGCTCCTCATCACGTCAGGGGAGGCGGAGGCGGAGGCGGGGGTGGCGGTGGTGGTGGAGGTGGCGGCGGTGGTGGTGGCGGCGGTGGTGGTGGTGGT
>JBJMIQ010000094.1:0-11203 GCA_045806805.1 Nocardioides sp.
CGGGGCGACCACGGGTCGCTGCCTGCCACCGAGCGCGGACGTGCTGTCCGGGGCAGACTTCGCCTTCGACGGGACGGTGGAGGACATCAAGGGCAACCTCGTCACGCTCCGGCCCACCCACTGGTACGCCGGCCAGCCGACCGACCTGGTGACGGTGAAGGGTCCGTCCGAGGAGCTGCAGCAGCTGCTCGTCGCCGTCGACTTCCAGGACGGGGGCCGCTACCTGGTCGCCGCATCCGACGGCGGTCGGGTCATGGTCTGCGGCTTCAGCGATGAGTTCTCCCCCCGGCTGGAGGGGCTCTACGGCAAGGCCTTCGGGAACTGAGGGTGACGGGCCACCACGGACTGCTCCTGGCTGCGGGTTCCGGCACCCGGATGGGGAAACCGAAGGCCCTGATGCGGGATTCCGACGACAGGTCATGGCTGACGCGCACCGTCACGGTGCTGGAGGAAGCAGGTTGTGACCCGGTCACTGTCGTGCTGGGCGCTGCCGCCGACGAGGCCGCCCCGCTCCTCGCCAGTACCGGTGCGGCCGTGGTGGTGGCCGAGGACTTCGCCGAAGGGATGAGCGCCTCACTGCGGGCCGGCCTCCGGGCGATCGCCGGGTCGGACGCAGTCGCCGCCGTGGTGATGCTGGTGGACCTCCCCGACGTCACCGCCGAGGTCGTCCGGCACGTGGCCATGCGGGTGACCCGGCCCGATCAGCTCGCGCGGGCGTCGTACGCCGGCCGGCCCGGGCACCCGGTCGTGATCGGCCGGGACCACTGGGCGGCCGTGGCCGACTCCGTCTCGGGTGACCAGGGAGCCCGTGACTATCTCGCGAGCCACGGCGTCGTTGACGTCGACTGCGCTCACCTCGCCACGGGCCGCGATCGCGACCGTCCGTGACAGGAAAACCGGCCGGGTCGCTCCCCCGTGGGCAACCCGGCGGGTCGGCGGTGGCGCGGGTCTCGGGTTCCGCACCACCACGCGCCTGGTGAGCGCTGGTCGCGCCCTGCGCCGGCGAGGAACCCTGCCGCGTGCTCCTCGATCATCAGGAGCGACTCGGTCGTACCCAGATACATGCGGAGCGAACGAAATCTTTACGGTCATGACAAAGAACCGGCCGGGTCGCTCCCCCGTGGGCGACCCGGCCGGTGTGGCGGTGATGCTGTGCGTCAGTTGGGCTCGCAGACCACGTAGCTGACGAGGTTGGCGTTGCGGCCCGTCAGCCCGGTCATGTGGCTCGCGGTGTTGGTGGCTTCGACCAGCCACCCGGTGGCCGCACCGGCCGCGGTCGGCGCCTCGCCGCTCGCGTCGATCGGGTTGCTGTGCACGATGAACGTGTAGTACTCGCCCAGCCGGTCCTCGGTCAGCGCGGTGACGTGGCCGCCGCCGCCCACAGCGTGCTCGCCCGGCTGGCAGAAGGCCCGTGACTGGCGGTTGATCGGTCCTTCGCTCGGGGTGAAGGTCGTCTCGCCCTGCCGGACGATCGTGCCCTTGCGCTGGAAGGCCGAGGAGTCGAGCCCGTCCACCAGGTCGGCGTTGAGCCGGTCGACCTTGGCGTCGGAGCTCACCACCATCGGGGCCTTGGCCGCAGGGCCGACCAGCTTCAGCGGGGTGCCCCCGGAATTGTTGAGGGTCGTGATCCGGGTCGTGTCGTTGACCCGGCCCAGGAGGAAGGACCCGCCGTTGGAGGCGTACCCGACTCCGGCTCCGCTGACGACGATCGCGCTGGCCGCGATGGCTGCCCCGATGGCCAGTGGCCGACGTGAAGTGCTGTTCATGGTGTGCTCCTTGTTCGCAGGTGAGAGCCCTCCGTCCCGGGGCTCTGGTGGTTCAGGAGCGACCCCGTGCATGCGAGATACGCGGGCGGGGTGCGTTTCTGTGGTTACCAACCGGCCCCGAAGGCGAGCAGCGGCACCACGTCTTCCGCCGCCGCGGAGACCTCGGCCAGCGCGTCGGCCGGCGGCTCCCCCTGTGCGACCAGAGCGTGCCAGCGGGCCAGGGCCTCGCAAGCAACGTCGTCGGCGATCACGACGGGCGACGAGAGCACCGTGCGTGCTCCCGCATGCAGCCACGCGGCGGTCATGCCGACCGACTCCTCGCCGGAGCGCACCGACGCGCGGCCCAGCTCGCACGCCGAGAGCACCACGGTCGACGGGACCGTGGGCAGCAGGTCGATGTCGTAGCCGAACCACCGCCCGTCGGCGAGCTCCACAGCAGCGAAGAGGGGATTCTCGCCGGGGTGGGTGCCGTGTCCGGCCAGATGGAGCACGTCGACCTGCGTCGCGAGGTCGGCCACCTCCGCGGCGGTGGCGTCGGTGCCGCAGCGCACCTGGGCTTCCGGCCACTCGGCCGCGGCGCGGTTGACCTCCTCCTCCGCCCGGTCCAGGTTCGGCCCGGCGACAAGCCCCACCCTCGTGGGTGGTGGCGCCTCGGTCCGGCGCAGCTCGAGCCAGCGGGTCGCGGACGTCGGGATGGTCAGTGGCCGCCCGGCCAGGCCCGGCAGCAGCGACCACGGGGTGCCGGCGAGGGCGCCGGAGGGCGTCAGCACGACCCGACGTTGCCCCAGCACCGGCAGCAGCGGGCGGATGAGCTGGTCGGCCGCCTCATCGAGCTGACCTCTCAGCGAGGACCGGACCGGACGGGCCAAGGGCCCGGTGCGGTGGGCTGCGGCCATGGTCAGGTCGGAGGCGATGGCGTCGAGCCGGTTCCTGAGTCCGTCGGCCCTACCCAGCTCCACGAGTCGGGCGTCGTCGGCGGTCACCACCACGGCGGCGACCCGGTCATCGACGACCACATGGGCCACCAGTGCCGCGTCGCACTCCGCGAGTCCCTCCTGGACCGCATCCATCGGGGCGGGCTCGCCGACAACGCCACCGCCCTCGCCGTACCAGCTCCGCTGCCGCACCCGCGCCTGCAGCTTGGCAACCCGCCGGGCCTCCCAGGGAGACCGATCCTGCTCCGCCCCCTGCAGCCACCTCAGCTCGGCCAGGTCGCTCGCCACCTGTGCGTCTCCCGGGGAGCGAACGGGCGCGACGCGACCGACCAGCGCCCGGGCACGCTCCGACCACTCGTAGATCAGGCTCGGCCGGCCATCGGCGAGGGCGAGCCGCAGGCCTTGCAGGGCCAGGTCCCGGCCGTGTCCGACCAGGGTGCTCTGGAGGTCGAGGCTGCCGAAGCTGGACTGCCACTCGTGCAGCTCGCCCAGTCCCGCCCGCACGTGCTCGTGGGCCCGGCGCCGGTCATGTCGCGCGCGGGCGAGCTCGGCCCGGACCTCCCGCGCTAGCAGTCGGGTCGCGATCGGGGAGCGCTTGTCGATCCGTAGTGAGCGCAGGCGGGCCGTCGCGTCTGCCAGCTGACCGCGCGCTATCTCGGCCCGCGCTGCCTGCAGCTGGAGGAGTACGGCGTCGCGAGGATGTCCGTTCTGGCGCAGCTCGTGACCCAGCTCGTCGCACCTGAGCACCAATGCCGGGGTCCGGCCGCCCGCGGAGATCTCCGCAACCGCGGCCGCCGCCTCCGCTCGCAGCGCAGGCACCGGACTCTCCTGACTGCGGTAGTGACGCGCGGCCCGACGGGCAACGACCCGGGCCCGGCCCGGGTCCTCGCGCAGCAGCGTCCAGGCCAGCGTGAGCTCACAGTCCGCCTGGAAGGTGCGCAACCGGCGCGACCCGTAGGCCCGTGCGGCCTCCTCGAGCGCCCGGATCGCCTCTCTGGGCCGGCCGGCGGCCGTCATGACCTCCGCTCGATCCTGCTCGACAGTGGCCCGATATGCGGCGGACTGAGACGACAGGACGTGTGCTGCGGCCTCGATCATCTGCAGTGCCCCGACGAGGTCACCGTTCAAGAGGCGCGAATATCCCAGGTTGTGCTCCGCCTTCGCCTGCTCCACGGGGTTCCCCACATGGGCGAAGGCCTCCCGCGCATGAGTGAAGTCCTTGATGGCAGCGATCGCGTCGCCGCGCTGCAGGTGCACGTTGCCCCGGTTCAGGTGCACAGTGCCGAGCTGCTCAGCGTCGGGCGGCAGCAGGTCCACAGCGTGAGCGAAAGATGCCATCGCGCGGTCCACGTCGCCGGTCCGCATGCAGAGCAGGCCAAGCTGGGACCAGACCAGTCCGCGAGTCCTCTCATCGAGATCGGTCACCGCTAACAGACGTGCACATCGCTCGCGTCCCGATGCGGGGTCACCGGTCTCGGCCTCGATATAGGCCCGGGTCAGGTCGATCCGGGCGCGCAGGTCCTCATCTTCGGTGGCCGCCGCCGCTCGATCGAGCAGCGACCGAGCCCGGACGAAGGCGCCGCGGTTGACCGCCTCCTTGGCCCGCCGATGAAGTTCGCCCGCCCCCATACCTTCATCATGTACTGAGATCGGTCAGCTCGCTCAACGCTTTCCGGGCCCGCGCCACGGCGGCCGTGCGATCGTCGTGGTCCGGGTCGATGTGGTCGATGAGTTCGGCAGCCACCTGGCCGGCGAACAGCGGAGCTGCGAAGGATGTGCCGCTCCAGAGCGCGAAACCGCTGGTGAAGTCGTCCGGGTCGAGAGATTCGCGCCGGCGCGCGTACGCCTCGGTGCGGGCGGCAGGTTCGAGACCACCCTGGAACTCCGGCATGGTGCTCATCACCGCGGCACCGGGGGCGTAGGCGCGCACCCACGGTCCGGCGTTGCTGAACAGGGCGTCGGTGCCGTTCGGGTTCAACGCACCGACCGACATGATCGGTACCACTCCGGTCTGGGGCTGCACTCCACCCGCTCCGTCGGCCCAGGGTGCGAACGCGGCCGGGAACATGGGGCGGGCCGTGGCGTCGTTGCCGGCCGAGCAGACGACGGACACTCCGCACTCTCCCAAGCGGTGCAGGATGTCGTACATTGTCGGGTCGAAGAGAAGGTCTTGAGGCGTCTCGTGGTAGTAGCCCATCGACAGATTGAGCACGTCGATCGGGTGGCCGCCGTCCTCGCCGTCGCGGAAGCGGCGAGCCGTCTCCGCGATGTCCGCCAGTGCACCGATCAAGGCGCTCTCCACCACCGGGCCGTCGGACCCGACGATGCGCCAGGCCACGATGTCGGCGTCGGGGCAGGCCTGGTGGATCAGCCCGGCGATGAAGGTGCCGTGGCCGGCGAGCGCGTCGATCCCGCCATCCAGGGGACCGACCTGGTCGAACCACTTCTCCGGGTCGGTCTGGTCGTCGACGTAGCCGATTGGCTGCCCATCGAGGGCTGGACCCGCCTTCACCACGCCGGCGAGCCAGGGGTGCTTGCCGCAGCCGGTGTCCAACGTGGCCACCACCGGACGACGACCCACGAGCTGGTCGTCGGGACGCCGCACCGGCTGGGGGCCCGCGTAGCCGATCGGCTGCCGGCCGCCCATGCCCGCTATCGCATAGGAGGACACGGCGGCCGACTCCGCGCCACCGACCGGGTTGCTGGAGTGGAACGGGTTGCTGGAGTGGAAAGGATTGCTCGAGTGGAACGGGTTCGGATCAATGTCGCGGACCAGCACGATGTGGTCGAGCCCGACCCGTCTCATCGCCTCGAGGCCGTATTCGGCACGGGCATTCTGGAGCAGGACCCAACCGTCGGGTGCGATCGTGGCGCGCTTGTCGTGGACGGTCAGGTCGAGTCGTACCACGCCGAATCGAGAGTCCTGCTCGTCGGTGGCGCCCGATTCGTCATCCGAGTGGACCTTGGCGACCCAGCCGAGGCCCTCGGCGACCTCCTGGAGCTGCCGGATCGTGGTAGCGGTCTGGCCGCTGCGGGAGACCAGCAGCCGCGGTCCGACGTACACCGTGGAGCGGGGTCGTACGTCCTTGACTGCCAGGGCGGTTCCGGGGTCGAGCACCCGTCCGCTCACCTGGTCCAGGACATACCCGGGCGGGACGTACGGCTCGCGCTGTGCCGACAGGGCTGACTGGCGGGTAGGAGTCGGGCGTTCCTGCGACTGCGACTCCGGCTGCTGCGGTTCCATGGGCTCCTCAGACGTGGAAGGGCGGCGTGGCTCGAGGCCGCGCGGTCGTGGGTGGCTCGTCGGTGAAGGTCAACCGGACCACCCCGGACGCCGCGCGTGTGAAGGCGAACCGGCCGTGCTGGTCCACCGAGGTCTGCTGCAGGGACGACCCCTGCTCGTCGCGCAGGGTCACCGTCAGGGCGCTGGCCGGCACCACCCAGCCGTCGAGCCGGGTGCCGTCGTCGAACGTGGACAGGTGGACGTAGACGCGCAGGTCGGGGCCGACGTACTCCAGGAAGGTGGAGGTGAGCTCGTCGGCGTCCTCGACCGTGTCCGCAGAGCGCACTCCCGCGAACGCGTCGGAGGACTCCACCAGCGTGAGCAGCTCCAGTTCCAGGTCCTCGGCCGCGAGCCGGGCCAGGACGCCGTGGGCCAGATCGGCCGGAGGTGGGTCGACCTGCCGCCAGAGGTTGGAGATGGCCTCGAGCAGGGCGTCGTCGTCGAGCCGGGGTGACTCGTTCATGCCAGGCCTCCCGTCCGGACCAGCTCGACGCGCAGCTTCTCCAGACAGCGGCCGCGGGTCGGTCCGATGCTTCCGACGGGCATGCCCAGGTCGTTGGCGAGGACGGTGTAGTCGGGTCGCGGTGTCGTGGCGACGATGCGCAGAAGCCGCTGGCACCGCTCCGGGAGCAACTTGAGGCAGTTCCAGAGCCGGGCATTCTCGTCGTCGAGCACGACCTGCTGCTCGGGAGCTGGCTCCTCCGGCAGGTGCCGGTCGAGGATGTCGTCCGCCTCGGGGGCCTGGCGCGTCCCCTGTTTCGACACCCGCCACGCCTCGCGGCGAGCCGTGGTGCACAGCCAGCCGGAGACGGCCCGCGCCTCCGCGATCCCGTCCGCCGAGCGCACCAGCGCCAGCCAGGTCGTCTGGACGACGTCCTCGGCCGTCTCACGGTCCAGGCCGCAGGCTCGCACCACCTGCCACAGAACAGGGCTGAGGAGCAGCACGAGGTCGTCCATCCCACCCTGGTCGCCGTCTCGCCACCGCTGGAAGTGCTGGGCGGACGTCTCCCAGACCGAGTCGGACTCCGTGGGTCGCCGAGTCATGGTCTGCACACTCTCCGAGAGACGGGCCGGGACGCCTGGATACATCCCGCCCGCAATCTAGACCGGTTTCGGACCGGTGAAGGTCGATTTGGCCGAGCCAGTGGGAGCAGTTTTTGCCAACCTTCGCCCAACGTGGCGCTGGGTAGCCTTGAGGCCATGGACTCCGTGGCCCAGGTCGCCCAGCGGCTCGGGCGCACCGGCTACCTGTGCGACGACGCCCTGGCGACGGTGACCTACCTGTCGCTGACGATGCAGCGACCGCTCCTCGTCGAGGGCGAGCCGGGGACTGGCAAGACCGCGCTGGCCGAGGCGATCGCCGAGTCGCTCGAGCTGCCCCTGATCCGGCTCCAGTGCTACGAGGGCATCGATGCCACCCAGGCGCTCTACGACTGGGACTTCCCCCGCCAGATCCTGCATCTGCGGGCGCTGGAGGCTGCCGGAGCGGGCAGCACCGATGTGGAGGAGGCCGAGAAGAGCCTCTACGACGCGCGCTTCCTGCTGGCGCGACCGGTGCTGGCCGCGCTCCAGCAGAGTCCCGCCGTACTGCTGGTGGACGAGGTCGACCGTGCCGACGACGAGTTCGAGGCCTTCCTGCTCGAGGTCCTGTCGACCTACCAGGTCAGCATCCCCGAGCTCGGCACCGTCAAGGCGGCCAGCCCGCCGGTCGTGGTCCTCACCTCGAACCGGACCCGCGAGCTGCACGACGCCCTCAAGCGTCGCTGTCTCTACCACTGGATCGACCACCCCGGGCTGGAGCGCGAGGTGGAGATCGTCCGGTCGCGCGCCCCGGAGGTCGCCGAGGCGCTCGCGCGCCAGGTGGTCGGCCTGGTCCAGCAGCTGCGGACCCGCGACGACCTGCTCAAGCCACCCGGGGTCGCCGAGACGCTGGACTGGGCACGCGCCCTGCAGCACCTCGGCACCGCCGAGATCGACCTGGCGACCGCGTCGGCGACCCTCGGAGCGCTGGTGAAGTACCGCGAGGACAGCGACCGCGTGCGTCAGGCGCTGGACCGGATGCTCGCGACATGACTCCGACAGCTGTCCCGACAGTTGGCCGCGGCGCCGACGAGATCTTCCTCGGTTTCACCCGCGCCCTCCGCGCCGCGGGGGTACCGGTCACCCAGGACCGGGCCCACGGGTTCCTTGCCGCCGTCGCAGTCCTGGGCGCTGATGACCAGCGGACGACGTACACCGCCGGACGGGCGACCCTGTGCGCCGGCCCGGACGACCTGACCCGCTACGACCAGGTGTTCGAGGCCTACTTCAACGCCCGGGACGGCCTGCCCCGATCCAGGCCCGCCACGGCGACGGCGCCGAGCTTCTCCTCCTTCCCCGACGTCGAGGGCACCGGTGAGGGCGACCCCGCCGACGAGGCGGTGCGGGCGATGGCCAGTGCCACCGAGGTGCTGCGGCACCGGGACGTCGCGGACCTCAGCCCGGGCGAGCGGCAACGGCTCTCGGGGATGTTCGCGACCCTCCGCCTCCGGCCACCCCAGCGGCGTACCGCCCGCCACCAGCGCTGGCACCGCGGCGACATCGACGCCCATCGCACGCTGCGGGCCAGCCTCCGCCGGATGGGGGAGCCCGCCGCCATCGAGTGGCGACGCCGGGGCGTGCGGCCGCGGCGCGTGGTGCTGCTGATCGACGTGTCGGGCTCGATGAGCGGGTACGCCGACGCGCTGTTGCGGCTCGGGCACCGGTTCACCCAGGCGGGACGGCCCTCCGGTGCCGTCATCGAGACCTTCACCCTGGGCACGCGCCTGACCCACGTGACCCGGGCGATGCGACTGCGTGACCCCGAGCGCGCCCTGGTCGCGGCGGGGGAGACGGTCCCGGACTGGTCCGGAGGGACCCGGCTGGGGGAGACCCTGCGGATCTTCCTCGACCGCTGGGGACAGCGCGGGCTGGCCCGCGGCGCGGTGGTGGTGGTGTTCAGCGACGGTTGGGAGCGCGGCGACCCCGAACTGCTGGCGACCCAGATGGGCCGCCTCCGTCGGATCGCGCACCGGGTGGTGTGGGTCAACCCCCATCGCGGCAAGTCGGGCTACCAGCCGGTGCAGCAGGGGGTCGTGGCTGCGCTGCCCTACGTCGACGACTTCGTGGCCGGCCACTCGCTGGCCACGTTCGCTGAGCTCGCGGAGCTGGTGTCCCGTGCGTGACGTGCTGCCCGAGCTGCTGGCGTGGTGGCGCTCCGGCGAGACCGTGGGCGTCGGCACGGTGGTGGCGACCTTCCAGTCGGCCCCCCGGCCGGCGGGTGCGTCGATGCTGGTCGGCCCCGACGAGACGGCGGTCGGCTCGGTCTCGGGAGGCTGCGTCGAGGGGGCGGTCTACGAGCTGGCCCAGCAGGTGGTCGATTCGGGGGAGCCGGTGCTGGAGCGGTACGGCGTCTCCGACAACGAGGCCTTCGCGGTCGGACTCACCTGCGGCGGCATCCTCGACGTGTTCGTGGAGAAGGTGAACCGCGAGACCTTCCCCGAGCTCGGCGAGATCGCCGATGACGTGCAGGCGGGACGCCCGGTCGCCCTCGCCACCGTCATCGAGCACCCCGACCCGGCCTGGCTCGGTCGCCGGCTCGTCGTCCGGCCTGACGCGATAGCCCCGGACGAAGTGGTTGCCGATCGGCCTGAAATGCAACCAGAACGTCCGGGACTATCGGGGTCGCTGGGGTCGGACCGCGCCGACGACGCCGTGCGCGACGACGCGCTGGGACTGCTGGCCGCCGGTCACAACGCGACGCTCACCTACGGGCCGGACGGGGAACGGCGCGGCGAGGGGATGCGGGTCTTCGTGTGGGCCTTCGCGCCGAAGCCACGGATGCTGGTCTTCGGGGCGATCGACTTCGCGGCCGCGGTGGCGAGAGTCGGCAGTTTCCTGGGCTACCACGTCACCGTGTGCGACGCCCGTCCGGTGTTCGCGACCGCGAGCCGGTTCCCGGAGGCCGACGAGGTCGTCGTCGACTGGCCCCACCGCTACCTCCAGGCCGAGGTCGAGGCCGGCCGCGTCGACCGACGCACGGTGATCACGGTGCTCACCCACGACCCGAAGTTCGACGTGCCGGTCCTCGAGCAGGCGCTCCGCCTGCCCGAGGTGGCGTACGTCGGCGCGATGGGCTCCCGTCGCACGCACGACGATCGGATGGCACGGCTCAAGGAGGCCGGACTGACCGACGACGAGCTGGCCCGGCTCTCCAGCCCGATCGGGCTCGACCTCGGTGCCCGCACCCCCGAGGAGACCGCGGTCAGCATCGCCGCCGAGATCATCGCCGGCCAGTGGGGCGGATCGGGCGAGCCGCTCGCGGCCACCGAGGGTCGGATCCACCACCAGCGGAACCTCTCCGGATGAGCACCCCACATGACCTCTCGCTGCGCTCGCGCTTGACACCCCACGAGAACGCTCGCTGCGCTCGCGTTCCCGCAGGGACCCCCAAAGACTTCCGCGGGGACCCCGGCTGAGCGGTTCCCCCGCCCGGAATCGGGGGCTACCGTGGCGACAACACCGGGGAACGGACGGCCAAGACGTGGGGCGAGAGGAACTCCAGACGCGCAGGCTCGATGCCGTGCGCGCGTGGACCAGCTTCGTGGAGCTCGGTGACGCCGCCGAGTCGCTGGTGAGGCCGGAGATCATGCAGAGCTGGCAGCTGTCGCAGGCGGCCATCACCCCCGACGTGGTCGAGGCGCCGCTGTCCGACGAGGGCGATACGGCGGCGTACTGGCGCGCCACGCCGTTGCAGACCGCGGTCGAGCGCGTGGAGTCCGACCTGAGGCGCACCGCGGAGGACGGGGACCTCGTCATCGCGGTGACCGACCAGCAGACCCGGATCCTCTGGACCTACGGCGGCAGGGTGATGCGCCGCAAGGCCGAGACGGTCAACTTCGTCCCCGGGGGTCGGTGGGACGAGGCCAGCGTCGGCACCAACGCGCTCGCGATCGCGATGCGCACCGGCGACCCGTCGATGGTCTTCAGCGCCGAGCACTACGCCTCGATGGTGCACAACTGGGTCTGCTGGGCGGCGCCCGTGCACGACCCGGTCACCGGCGACCAGATCGGGGTCATCGACCTCTCGACCACCTGGGACCGCACCCACCCGATCGGACTGGCCACCGCGCGGGTGATGGCGCGGCTGATCGAGAGCGCGATGCCGCACACCCACCAGTACGCCGCCGACGCTCTCGACG
>JBJMIQ010000095.1:0-27878 GCA_045806805.1 Nocardioides sp.
CGGACGGGGCGGCGGCCCGACGTACGACGCGATCATGGCGCTGCCCTCCGGCACAGTCGACGGCGAGGTGAAGATCACCGAGCAGGGGGAGGTGATCAGCGACAAGTACGCCCTCCCGGTGCTCGCTCGCAACAACCTCGAGCTGACCCTCGCGGCGACGATCGAGGCGTCGACCCTGCACCACATCGACCGTCGGCCGCCGGAGCGGGCGCCGGGCTGGGACGAGATGATGGACCGGATCTCCGCCCGCGCCCAGGACCGCTACCGCGCGCTGGTGGAGGACGAAGGCCTCGCCGACTACTTCTTCGCCGCGACCCCGGTCGACCTGCTGGGCGCCCTCCACATCGGCTCGCGACCCGCGCACCGGCCAGGCTCCGGCGGCGGGGTCGACGACCTGCGCGCCATCCCCTGGGTCTTCGGCTGGACCCAGTCGCGGCAGATCGTCCCCGGCTGGTTCGGGGTGGGGAGTGGTCTCGCGGCCGTGGCCGATGCCTCGGAGGAGCTCGTGGGCATGTACCGCGACTGGGCGTTCTTCCGCACCTTCATCGACAACGTGTCGATGATGCTCGCCAAGACCGATCTCGACATCGCCGAAAGGTACGTCGCACTTGCTCCGGAGCGGCTGCGGCACATCCTCGACGACATCCGTGAGGAGTTCCGGCTCACCGTCGAGCAGGTTCTCGGAGTCACCGGCGACACCGCCCTGCTCGACCGGGAGCCGACCCTGCGCACCACGCTGGAGATCCGCGAGAACTACCTGGAGCCGCTGCACCACCTGCAGAGCCAGCTCCTGGCGCGCCAACGGCGAGGCGAGGACGACCGCACTCTCGAGCGGGCCCTGCTGCTCACGATCAACGGGATCGCGGCGGGCATGCGCAACACCGGCTGACGGGATGTCCACGGCGAAGGCCGTGACAATTCCCGGCGCGAGCGGTGAGACTGGAAGACGGGCACCGGACCGCGGTGGCCCCGCCTCGCCGGCTCCGGACGAAAGGACGTGTCGTGACGACCAAGAGCGATTTCCCCGACGAGGAGTGGAGTCGGATCCTGCGGGCGCCGTTCGTGGCCGGTCTGGCCATCTCGCTGGCCGATCCCGGCGGCCCGGTGGAGGCCGCGAAGGAGTCGATGGCCACGATCAAGGCCGCGTCCAACCCCTCCAGTCGCGAGCAGCTGGTGGCCGAGGCGGCGCTCGACATCCAGAACGAGCTCCAGCAGAAGCGAAACCCGCTCACGGGGTACCGCCCCTCGGTGCAGGGGACCGCACCGAGTGGGGAGCAGGTGTTGGTCGAGCTGAGCGCCGTTCAGTCGATCGTCGCCTCGCGGGCGACCCCCGAGGAGACCGCGGCCTTCGGCGACTGGCTGGTCGCCACGGCACAAGCCGCCGCCGATGCTGCCAAGGAGGGAGGTTTCATGGGATTCCACGCCGAGCGGGTCAGCAAGGGCGAGCAGGAGATGCTGGATCATGTACGCGAGGCTGTCTCTCCCTCCTGACCGGGACCCCGTCGAGGCGGAGCCGACGCATGGGCTCTCGCCGCCTGAGGCGGGGTTTGGACGGAATTGGGTGCGCCGAGTGATACTGGAAACTTCGTGGGGTGGGACTTCCCCCACCTCCGCACGCCCCGAGACCTGAGGACTGCATGGCCGACGCTCCCCCCGAGAAGACGCAGGCGCCCGCTGAGGCGCCCAAGCGTCGCGGGCGGACGGGCAAGAGACGTACCGTCGGCCGGGTCCTGCTCGCCTCGGCGGTCGTCCTCGCCCTGGCCACCGGTCTGGGAGTTGTCTACCTCTACCGCCACCTCAACGGCAACCTCGACGTGGTCGACGTGAGGGACCAGCTCGGCGATCGTCCCGAGAAGAAGGGGGTTGCGGGTCCACAGGAGCCGCTCAACATCCTGGTGATGGGTTCCGACGACCGCGACGCGGCCGGCAACAACATCGACAACCAGGAGCTGGGCAGCAGCGACCGGTCCGACACCACGATCCTGATGCACCTCTCGGCGGACCGGAAGCGGGCGTACGGCATCTCCATCCCGCGGGACTCCCTGGTCACCCGGCCGACCTGCAAGGGTGAGGACGGCGAGTCGATTCCCGGCGGCACCGACGTGATGTGGAACGAAGCCTTCGCCCTCGGCGGCCCGGGCTGCACGATCCGCCAGTTCGAGAAGACCACGGGCGTGTTCGTGGACCACTACATCGTGGTCGACTTCGCCGGCTTCGAGTCCATGGTCGACGCCATCGACGGTGTGCCCGTCTGCATCCCCGAGGACATCGTCGACCACGCCCATGGCATCGACATCCCCAAGGGCACCCGCGAAGTCGAGGGCAAGGAGGCGCTCAACTACGTGCGCTCCCGCTACACGCTCGGCGACGGCTCCGACATCGGCCGGATCAAGCGGCAGCAGGCGTTCATCGCCGCGATGGCCCACAAGGTGATCTCGGCGGGCACCCTCGCCCGCGTCGACCGTCTGGTCGGCTTCCTCGACGCTGCCACCGACTCGCTGCAGGTCGACCCCGGTCTCGACAACGTCATCAAGATCGCCAAGATCGGCGTCGGCTTCCAGGGCATCGGCCTGCAGAACATCCAGTTCGTCACCGTGCCGTGGAAGTACGACCAGCGCCCCGAGTACAGCGGCCGCGTCACCTGGCTGCCGCAGGCCAAGCAGCTGTGGGGCAAGATCGCGGCCGACGAGCCGCTGACGAAGCGACTGAGCAGCGACGCCATCAGCGCCGCGCAGCCGACCGGCTCGGAATCCAAGAAGCCTGGCCAGACCCCCTCCAAGGCGCCTGCGGTCTCCCAGGACGAAGCCGAGGAAGCCGCCGCCAACGGGCTGTGCGCATGAGCACGCCAGCAGCCCGGCCCGAGGAGTCACCGGAGCAGCGGCGGCGCCGGATCGCCGAGGTGTTCGGGGACGTCCTGCCGGACACGACTGGCGACGAGCGGGATCCCGACGCGACGGACGAGCGCCGGGACGGCGACAGCTGGCTGCGTGCCCAGGTGCCGCCTCACCACGGCTGAGCCGCGCTCAGACGCCGGATTGTCCCGTCGTGCCTCCCTGCCGGCCGGCAAGCAGGTCGCGGATCTGGGTCAGCAGCTCGACGTCGGCAGGGGTGCCCGGCTCATCTGCCGGGAAGTACCGCTCCTTCGCCTTGGTGTAGGGCACGACGATGAAGAAATACACGACCGCGCCCAGGATCAGGAACGAGATCAGGGCCGTGATCCAGGCTCCCACAGAGACGCCGCCAGGGGAGTAGTCGGAGAAGTCGGGCTGGCCGCCGAGCTTGCCGATGATGTCCATGATCAAAGCAACGGTGGCCGTGACCACGGTGGCGAACGCGAGACCCATGATGAACGCCACGGCCAGCTCGATCAGGTTGCCCTTGAGGATGAAGTTCTTGAATCCAGTCATTGGGCAACGCTAGTGGGAGAACGCGTAGGTCAGGAAGAGTCGCACCCCGGCGTCGGCCAGGCCGGTCACCTCGGTGGGCGCGACCCCCACGACCACCAGGCCGCCGGGCTGACCGGAGCCGTCACCCTCCGCAGACGCGGGGGGAAGGGCCAGCACTGGCACGCCGGTGGCCACGACGGACGCGCCAGAGCCCTGCGGGTCCGTGGCGATCAGGTCGATCCGGTCGCCCACCTCCAGCAGCTTCACCATCGCGGCGTCGGGCAGCCGCACGGGCACCGCGGTCAGCTCCGGGTCGCCCGCCGTGAGCGCCGGGCCCAGGAGGCGGACGTCGGTGACCGGCTCACCACGCCTGACCGGAGCGGCGAGGGTCCGGCCGATCGCCCCCCGGGCCGCTCCGGTCGGCACGGACCCAGGCGCGAAGTCGACGGTGACCAGGTCGTCGCCGCCGAGCACGGCGCCCGCGGGTAGGTCCCGCGCCGCGGTGAGCACGCCGACCGAGGGCGGCGGGGGCGCGGTCGCGGCCTGGACACCGGCGGCCACCGCGACCCCGGTGAGCAGGGCAGCAAGCGTCCGGCGCCGGGCCAGCACCACGCGGCGTACGCGTCGGAAGATGCGGGCAGGGCGTCGGTCGGACAGCTGCAGCATGACCCGACGCTAGGAGAGATCCGGGTGACCTGCTGGCGTCCTCCACAGAGGCCGAAAAATGCGCTGACGCCCGAAACCTTCGGGCGGGTCAGCGTTCAGCTGGCAGCCTTGGCCGGCTTCGCCGCGGGGGTCTCGGGCTTCGATGAGGAGCCGGAGTCCGCGGAGTCCTTCTTGGTGCCGGAGTCGGTCTTCTCCTTGGTGCCGGAGTCGGTCTTCTCAGGCGACCGGGAGTCGGTGCGGTAGAAACCGGAGCCCTTGAACACCACGCCCACCGCGTTGAACACCTTGCGCAGCCGACCGGAGCACTCGGGGCACTCGCTCAGCGCATCATCGGAGAAGCTCTGGAACTGCTCGAAGGCGTGCCCGCACTCTCGGCAGGCGTACTGGTAGGTCGGCACTGGTCGGATCCTTTGGACTGCGGGTGGCGAGCGCGGGGAGAGGGCTGGCACTCGCCCCGTACGACTGCCAATGGTACGGCACAATGGCCAACACCATGGCCGACCAGACCGAGTCCGTCTCACCCGACGAGCGCTCCTGGCGGCGGACCTTCCGGAGCTGGCCGGGCTATGCCAGGGCATCGGTCTACGCGGTCGTGGTCCTGGTGCTGATCCTGGTCGCCGGCCTGGTGACCGGCTTGATGTTGACCCATCGGCCGCTGCCGCAGACCACCGGCGAGCTCGCGGTGCCGGGACTGGCCGACGCGGTCACCGTCGTCCGCGACGAGTACGGCATCCCGCAGCTCTACGGCGACTCGGTGGAGGACCTGATGCGGGCGCAGGGGTACGTGCACGCGCAGGAGCGGTTCTACGAGATGGACATCCGTCGCCACCTCACCGCCGGGCGGCTGTCCGAGATGTTCGGTGAGGACCAGGTCGAGACCGACGCCTTCCTGCGCACGCTCGGCTGGCGTGAGGTCGCGCAGCGGGAGTACGACACCCAGCTCGACCCGGCCACCAAGAAATACCTGCAGGCCTACTCCGACGGGGTCAACGCGTACCTGAAGGAGCACAGCGGCGCCGCCCTGTCCGTCGAGTACGCGGCGCTGTCCTTCGCGAACGACTACTCGCCGGAGAAGTGGACCCCGGTCGACTCGGTCGCCTGGCTCAAGGCCATGGCCTGGGACCTGCGCGGCAACATGACCGACGAGATCGACCGCGCCCTGACCCTCGCCGATCACACTCCCGCGGAGGTCAGGCAGCTGTACCCGCCCTACCCCTACGCCGACCACGCCCCCATCGTGCGTCAGGGCGCCGTCGTCGACGGGGTCTACGAGCAGGACGCCACCGGGCCGCGGACCCGGTTGCCGCAGCGGCCGGCGTACCCCTCCGGTGCCAGCGAAGTGCTGCGGGACGTGCACGGCCTGACCGACCGGATGCCCGCGATGCTGGGCCGCGGGGACGGGATCGGCAGCAACGCATGGGCGGTCGACGGCGACCACTCGGCCACCGGCGAGCCGTTGCTCGCCAACGACCCGCACCTGGGGGTGTCCGTCCCGGGCATCTGGATGCAGATGGGACTCCACTGCCGTGCCGTGTCCGAGGAGTGCCCGCTGGACGTCGCGGGGTTCACCTTCTCCGGTGTCCCGGGCGTGGTCATCGGGCACAACGCCGACATCGCCTGGGGCTTCACCAATCTCGGGCCCGACGTGAGCGACCTCTACCTGGAGCGGGTCCAGGGGGACCGCTGGCGGTACGACGGGGGGTGGCGGCAGCTGCGGAGGCGCACCGAGAGGATCGAGGTGCGCGACGGCGACGACGTGGAGCTCACCGTGCGCTCGACCCGCCACGGCCCCCTCCTCTCCGACGTGTCCGACGACTACGCACAGGTCGGCCAGCACGCGCCGGTCGACCATCCCCAACCCCGCGGTGAGGGGTACGCCGTCTCGCTGGCGTGGACGGGCCTGCAGCCCGCGCCGACCGCCGACGCCATCCTTCGCCTGGACCTCGCCACCGACTGGGACTCCTTCCGGAAGGCGGCGGCCCGTTTCGACATCCCCGCGCAGAACCTGGTCTACGCCGACCGGGAGGGACACATCGGCTACCAGGCGCCGGGCCGGATCCCGATCCGCAGATCCGGCAACGACGGCAACCTGCCCGCCGAGGGCTGGCGTCCCGACGACGACTGGACCGGTGACTACGTGCCGTTCGAGGCCCTCCCCAACGTGTTCGACCCGGACGAAGGGTTCATCGTCACCGCCAACCAGGCGGTGGTCGACACCGACTACCCGTTCCACCTCACCGACGACTGGGACCGCGGCTACCGCTCCCAGCGGATCCGCGACGTCCTCCTCGACGAGGGCGAGCTCTCGGTGGCGGAGATGGAGGACCTGCAGCTCGACAACCGCAACCCGATCGCGCCCGCCCTCACCCCCTACCTGCTCGAGATCGAGCTGCCCACCAGCTACTGGGACGACGGACAGGAGCTGCTGCGCGGCTGGGACTACTCCCAGGACGCCGACAGCGCTGCGGCGGCGTACTTCAACGTGGTGTGGCGCACCCTACTGGCGCGGACCTTCCACGACGACCTACCAGAGGAGGTCTGGCCCGATGGCGGTCAGCGCTGGATGGCCGTGGTCTCCCGCCTGCTGACCCGGCCGGCCGACCCCTGGTGGGACGACTCGACGACCGACGGTGAGGTGGAGACCCGTGACGACATCCTCGAGGACGTGCTCCGCGACGCGCGCGACGAGCTGACGCGGCTCCGGTCACGCGACCCAGGGGAGTGGACGTGGGGGCACCTCCACCACCTCGACCTGACCAACCAGACGCTCGGCACCTCCGGCATCGGCCTGGTCGAGGCACTGGTCAACCGCGGCCCGTGGGAAGTCGGCGGCGGAGGCTCCGCGGTCGACGCGACGTCCTGGGACGCGGCCGAGGGGTACGCCGTCACGGCCGCGCCGTCGATGCGGATGGTGGTGTCGTTGCGCGACCTCGACGAGTCCCGCTGGATCAACCTCACCGGGGTGTCGGGTCACCCCTTCAGTGAGCACTACACCGACCAGACCGATCTGTGGGCCGAGGGTCAGACCCTGCCGTGGGCGTTCTCGGCCGACGAGGTCGAGGCTGCCGGGGCCTCAACGCTCAACCTGGTGCCTGACGAAAGCGAGTGATCCCGGCCGGCGTCGCCGCCGCCACCACCGCCCGGTCGTGCGGCGCAACCGGGACCTCGCGACCGACCTCACCGTCGTAGAGCAGCACGCAGGTGAACGTCCCGGCGGGCACCCGGGCCAGCGCCCGGTCGTAGCTGCCGCCGCCCCGGCCCAGCCGGACGCCTGCGTACGACACCGCCAGACCAGGCACCAGCACCACGTCGGCGGTGGCGATCGCGTCCACCCCGAGACGGGGCCCGGCGGGCTCGAGGATGCCCCGGCGGGCCGGCAGCAGCGCGCTCTCACCTTGGTAGACCGCCCAGTCCAGGTCGTCGTCGGGCAGCAGCACCGGGAGGATCACCCGCTTGCCCGCATCGACCAGGGTGTCGAGCAGGATCCCGGTGCCCGGCTCGGCCGCGGTCGAGACGTACGCCGCCACCGTCGCCGCCCGGCGTACCTCGGGCTCGGCGAACAGGTGCCCGGTGATCGCGGTGCCCGCCGCGCCCAGCTCGGCGACCGCCAGCCGGTTGCGCACGGTGACGATCTGGTCGCGCAGCGCGAGCTTCGCCGCGTCGGGCCCCTCGGCGGAGTCGTGGGGCCGATGTGGTTCTGGCACTGCGCCAGCCTACGATCAAGTGCATGGGAAGCCCTGGGCTGAACACCGCACGCGACAAGATGATCGCGGCCGGTATCGACGAGACGGCGATCGAGACGTTCGCCCACTACTACCGACTCCTCGAGGCCGGCGAGACCGGCATGATCGCGGAGTCCGCCATCGAGCCCCTCGACATGGAGCGGCTGGCCGATGTGGAGGTCGCGGAGGAGGACGGCGCGGCAGCCCTCGCGAAGACCGCGATCATCAAGCTCAACGGCGGACTGGGAACCTCGATGGGCATGGACCGCGCCAAGTCGCAGCTGTGCGTGCGACGCGGACTGTCCTTCCTCGATATCATTGCCCGCCAGGTGCTCCACCTGCGCAAGCAGTACGACGCCCCGCTGCCGCTGATCTTCATGAACAGCTTCCGCACCTCGGCCGACACGCTCGAGGCGCTGGCCCGCTACGAGGACCTGGAGGTCGAGGGCCTGCCCCTGGAGTTCCTGCAGAACAAGGAGCCCAAGCTCCTGGTCAAGGACCTCACGCCGGTCAGCCACCCGCGTGACCCCGAGCTGGAGTGGTGCCCGCCCGGACACGGCGACCTCTACACCGCCCTGTACGGCACCGGCCTCGTCGGCCAGCTGATCGACGCCGGCTACGACCGGGTGTTCGTCTCCAACTCCGACAACCTCGGCGCGGTGCCCGACCCCGTGGTGGCGGGCTGGTTCGCCGACTCCGGTGCCCCGTTCGCGATCGAGGCGGTCAGGCGCACGCCCTCCGACCGCAAGGGCGGCCACTTCGCCCGTCGTCGTAGCGACGGGCGGATCGTGCTCCGCGAGACCGCGCAGACCCTCGACGAGGACAAGGAGGCGGTCGCCGACCTCGAGCGGCACCGCTTCTCGTCGACCAACAACATCTGGTTCGACCTGAGGGCGATGCAGAAGGAGCTCGAGCGGCGCAGCGGGATCCTCGGCCTGCCGCTGATCCGCAACGTCAAGCACGTCGACCCCAGCGACTCCTCCACGCCCGAGGTGATCCAGATCGAGACCGCGATGGGCGCGGCGATCGAGATCTTCGAGGGCGCCCGCACCATCGAGGTGAGCCGTGACCGGTTCGTGCCGGTGAAGACCACCAACGACCTGCTGCTGCTGCGCTCCGACGTCTACGACCTCGGCCGCGACTTCGTGCTCGACCCCGCGGCCGACGACGTGCCGTTCGTCGACCTCGACAGCGACTACTACAAGCGCGTGGGCGAGTTCGACAAGCGGTTCCCGGAAGGGGCGCCGTCGTTGAAGAAGGCGAAGTCCCTGACCGTCGAGGGCGACTGGACCTTCGGGCGCGGAGTGCGGGTGGTCGGCAACGTGTCGCTGACGGCCGACTCCGCGCAGCGGGTCGCGCCCGAGACGGAGCTGACGGATGGGTGACCGCGTCGCCACCGTCGATCAGCTCCTGGACCGGATCCTCGACCACATCGAGCCGCTGAAGGACTTCCCCCAACCCCTGCTCGAGGCACTCGACCTGCCCTCCGCCGAGGAGGTCGTCGCCCCGATCGACCTGCCGTCCTTCGACAACTCCGGCATGGACGGGTACGCCGTCCGGCTGGCCGATGTCGTCGGCGCGACCGACGAGGCGCCGGTGCACCTGCCGGTGGTCGGTGAGATCGGTGCCGGGCAGGCCGGGATCCTCGCGATGTCGCCCGGCACGGCGGTGAAGATCATGACCGGCGCTCCGCTGCCCACCGGCGCCGACTCGGTGGTGCCCTACGAGTGGACCGACCGGGGCGTGGCGCAGGTCCGGATCTTCCAGGCGCCCACGGAGGGCCAGCACATCCGGCGGGCTGGTGAGGACGTCTCGGTCGGCGACGTCCTGATCGAGCACGGCAGCGTGCTCGGGCCACGCCACCTGGGCCTGCTGGCCAGTGTCGGCCGGTCGACGGTCCGGTCGCGGCCCCGGCCGCGGGTGGTGATCCTGTCCACCGGCTCGGAGCTGCGCGACCCTGGGGCGCCGCTCGGCCACGACTCCATCTACGACGGCAACTCCTGGCTGCTCGCGGCGGCCGCGCGCCGGGCCGGTGCCATCGCCTACCGCGTCGGCATCGTGCCCGACGAACCGCGTGCCTTCATGGATGCGCTGAGCGACCAGCTGGTGCGGGCCGATGTGGTGGTCACCAGCGGCGGCGTCTCCCAAGGCGACTACGACGTGGTCAAGGAGGCCCTCGCGCCGACCGGGTCGGTGTGGTTCGGGTCGGTCGCGATGCAGCCGGGCAAGCCGCAGGGGTTCGGGCTGGTCGGTGAGGAGCGGGTCCCGATCTTCACGCTGCCGGGCAACCCGGTGTCGTCGTACGTCTCCTTCGAGGCGTTCGTGCTGCCCGCGATCCGCAAGCTGATGGGCCGGACGCCCTACAGCCGGCCGACGACCCGGGCCCGGCTCACCCACCCGATCTCCTCACCGGAGGGGCGCCGGCAGTTCGTGCGCGGCGCCTACGAGGTGGACCGCGGAGGGCCCTTCGTCTCCCCGGTCGGCGGCCACGGCTCGCACCTCATCGGCGACCTCGCCGGGTCCAACGCCTTCATCGTGGTGCCCGAGGACGTCACCTCGGTCACGGCGGGGGAGCAGGTGCAGGTCACGCTGCTGGACGAGGACTTCTGATGACCGAGCGAGGGGCTCGCCTCACCCACGTCGACGAGGCCGGGGCTGCCCGGATGGTCGACGTCTCCGGCAAGGACGTGACCGCCAGGGTCGCCAGTGCGTCGGGCCGTGTCCTGGTCTCCGCCGAGGTGGTTGGCCTGCTGCGCGGGGAGGGCGTGCCCAAGGGCGACGCCCTCGCGGTCGCCCGGCTGGCGGGAATCATGGGCGCCAAGCAGACACCCTCGCTGATCCCGCTCTGCCACCCGCTGGCGATCTCCGGGGTCACCGTCGACCTCACCGTGGGCGACGACTCGGTCGACATCACCGCCACCGTCCGCACCACCGACCGGACCGGCGTGGAGATGGAGGCCCTGACCGCCGTGTCGGTCGCCGCGCTCACCGTGGTCGACATGATCAAGGCGGTCGACAAGGGCGCCGTGATCACCGACGTCCGGGTGGAGTCGAAGTCGGGCGGCAAGTCGGGGGACTGGCAACGATGAACACCCCATCCGAATGCTCGCGTAGATGTGGGTTGAGGAGGGCGCGCAGCGCCCGTCTCGAAACCTCCGCTTCGGCCGGGGACCCCGAATGAGCCTGCGCGCCGAGGTCGTCGTGGCCTCCAACCGCGCGGCGTCGGGGGTCTACGAGGACCAGACCGGCCCGCTCATCGTGACCTTCCTCCAGGACCTGGGGTTCACCGTGGCCGAGCCGGTCGTCGTACCGGACGGCGCGCCGGTGGGCGCCGCCATCTCGGCCGCCGCCGAGGGCGGAGCGCGCCTGGTGCTGACCACCGGCGGCACCGGCCTCACGCCGACCGACCGCACCCCCGAGGAGACGCGCGGGCTGCTGGACTTCGAGGTGCCTGGCATCGCCGACGCAATCCGGGCCGCCGGTGTCGACGCCGGTGTGCCCACCGCCGTGCTCTCGCGCGGGGTCGCCGGTGTGGTGGGCGAGTGCCTGGTCGTGAACCTCCCGGGGTCCCGGGGCGGGGTCAAGGACGGGCTGGCCGTCCTGGAGCCGATCCTGCCCCACGCCGTCGAGCAGGTCGTGGGGAGTGACCATTGAGGCCGTGGCCGGCCCGTCTGCACGACGGCGACGTCACGGTGCGGCCGCTGAGGTACGCCGACCAGGCCGCCTGGCGTTCGGCGCGCGAACGCAACGTCGCCTGGCTGGCGCCCTGGGACGCGACGGCACCACCCGGGGGTGCGAGCCGTCCGGCCACGTTCCGGCAGCTGGTCCGTCGATTGCACGCGCTGGCGCGGGATGGCGCGGCGTACCCCTTCGCCATCGAGGTCTCCGGCTCCTTCGCCGGCCAGGTGACGGTCAACAACATCGTCCGCGGCTCGGCGCAGTTCGGCTCGCTGGGCTACTGGCTCGACCGTGACTACGCCGGCCGCGGGGTGATGCCGCGCGCGGTGGCGCTGGTCATCGACCACTGCTTCTTCACCGCAGGACTGCACCGGATCGAGATCGCGATCCGGCCGGAGAACAGCAACTCGCTTCGGGTGGTCGAGAAGCTCGGGCTGCACGAGGTGGGCTTCGCCCCGCGGTTCCTGCACATCGACGGCGCCTGGCGCGACCACCGGATCTACGCGGTCACCGTGGAGGAGTGCCCGGACGGGATGCGCGCCCGCCTCGCCTGACCTCGAGTCCCATCAGTCACACGAGTTGTTTTGCGACACACCTATGGACATCCGTCCCGTCTTCGGCTATCGAACCTAGCCTTACGGACCGTGGACCTCAGCGCGTTGATCTTCGTCGCCCTTGCCGTGGCGTGGGCCGTCTATCTGATCCCGAAGGCGTTGCGGCACCACGACGACGTCGTGCGCAGCCGTTCGGTGGAGCGCTTCTCCCACACCATGCGGGTCCTGGCCCGGCGTGAGCCGGTCAACCGCCGCGACGCGCGCCTGGTCGTCGCCCCGGCGCGGGCGAAGTCCGCGCCCGTCGTCACGACCAAGGGTCCGGTCCGCGTGGACCCCGCCCACCAGCGACGAGAGACCGCGAAGCAGGCCACCCGCCGGCGCCGCCGGGTGCTCGGGCTGGTCCTGCTGGTCAACGTCGTCGTGCTCACCCTCGCCGCGTTCTCGGTCATCAACTGGTGGTACGCCGCGATCCCGGCCGGACTGCTCGTCGCGTGGCTGGTCGCGTGCCGACTGATGGTGCGCCGGGAACATGCCGCCCCGGCCTCGCGGACCCGCTCCGTCGAGACGGCAGCCGAGGCCGAAGCCGGCGTCGCAGCGCCCGCCGAGCCGATCGCAGAGAGCTGGGACGACGACGCTCCCACGGGATCGACCCCCGCGATCGCGGACCCGAGCTTGTGGGACCCGATGCCGGTCACGCTCCCGACCTACGTCGGCAAGCCGGCGGCCGAGCGCCGCTCGGTCCGCACCATCGACCTCGACTCCACCGGCGTCTGGACCTCCGGCCGCACCGAGGCCGACGCCCAGATCGCCCGCGAGGCCGACGACGCCGCCCGCACCGCGCGGGCCGGTGGCAAGGGTGACGGCGGCCGACGAGCCGTCGGTTCCTAGCACCCTCTGATCGATTCGGCCCGCCCTCGCAGCTGGTGCTAACGTTTCCCCTCGCTTGGGGCTGTGGCGCAGTTGGTAGCGCGTCTCGTTCGCAATGAGAAGGTCAGGGGTTCGAATCCCCTCAGCTCCACCATCTGACCAGCGCAGACTCTTCGCGTGGCGCTGGAAGACACCGTCGCTCGACGTCATCCACCGCCCCGCGACAAAAGGTCGCGGACGGATCAGCGCCCGCTAGCGGCGTTCACGGCCTCGGGGAGCGAGTTGTAGATGGCGATGACGTCGTGGAGTCGTGTCGAACCCAGCAACCTTCGAACCATCGGAGGCGGAGCGACGAGTGAGAACGAGCCATCGCGTTCCTTCGCGGTGTTTCGCGCGGCAATCAGTCCGCCCAGTCCTGACGAGTCGATGAAGCTCACGTGCTCGAGGTCGATGACCAGGTGACGGGCCAGACCGGCTGCTTCGGTCACGACCTGGTGGAATTCGTGAACCGTGCGGGCGTCGATCTCCCCGCCAACGCGCACGACGGCGCAGCCGCCCATCTGGTCAACCTGGTACCAGGCATGTCCGGGCGCTGCACGATAGTCGCCGTCGTGTTCGGTGTGACGGGACATGGCACACGCCTCCCACAGACAGCATAGGCACCTACTCATAGCGACGTCGCGCGTCAGGGGTTCGCAGCCCCAGCTCCACCACCTCCCGGTCCGAGGCCGTGTCCCAGCCCTGGAGACAGGAGAGCCGATGAACGTGCGTCACCAGTTCTGCGGTGGATCGCTCGCGGGGAAGGAGTCCATGCCCCACATGTCGATCTCTTCTTCCGTCGGGGGCGGAGTAGCACGCGGACGCACGAGCCGGTATCTCATGTCGATGACCTCTCCCTGAGGGGGTGGTCAGGGGCGGTGTCTCGCGGTCCGAAGCGGATGATGTCGGCGGCTGCCAGCGTGCCTACCACCAGGATCGACACGGTGGCGATCGCCATGGCAATGAACAAGATCACGGTTGACCCTCCTTCGTAGCTCGATTAATGTAACGCTACGCGGAGCGAAAATTATTCCAAGAGGAGCTTGGCCATGCCCGGTCCATCACCCGGAGTCAACTCAAAGCGTGGACGGCCGCGTCGGGCGGAGACCGACCGCAGCATCCATGCGGCGGCTCTTCGTCTGCTTCGCACAGGCGGACCCGCTGCCGTCACGATCGAGGCGGTCGCGGCCGAGTCTGGCGTTGCCAAGACGACCATCTACCGGCGCTACGCCGACCGAGAGGCGGTACTTCGGGCCGCGCTCACGGCCGCGATCAGCGCTCCGGTGGAGCCATTGGGTGATGCGCCTCGAGAGAAGATCCGGTGGGCACTGGACCAGACGTGGCGCCAGATGTCGGAGGTGCTCGGCCGTGGTGGGGTGTCGGCGATCCTGGGTAACGCCCAGCCGAGCTTCACGCGTCTGTTCCGCGGTGTGCTCACTCCCTACGCGGACGCGCTGGTCGACCTGATCCGTGCCGACATGGCGGCTGGAGAGCTCCGGGGGGATCTGGATCCGGACGCGGTCGTGAGCCTGCTTGTCGGGGCGTACCTGGGTGAACTGCTGCGTCGTGGTCGGGTTGCCAAGGACTTCAGCAAGACCTGCGTCGACCTGATCTGGGTGGCGATGAGAGCAGAGCCGACGTGAGTGGCTAATTAAAAAACGCTACAGGTAGCGGAATTAAACTTCCGGTTGATCGGTTGAACCTGTCGAAAGCTTCAACTGATCGATTCGGGGCGGACTGCCCCGTGGAAGGAAGGTGGACGCAATGGTCGTCTACAACGAACTGGTGGCCATCACCGCGGGAGCCGGGCTGCTCGGCTTTGCCGCGTTCCTGGCCGATCTGCTTCGCGGCAAGCGCATCGACAGCGAAGGCTGGGCTGCCTTCTTCGGCGTGAGCGGCCTGTTGCTACTGGTGCTCGGACTGCATACGACGGTCTCGTGGCCCTTCGGCGGCGACGGCTTTGAATACGCCAACATCGCCTTCGGCCAGCCTGCTGCCGGCTTCGGTGCCTTGTTGATCTTCGCGGCGGTCTATCTGTGGCGGCATCGCAGCCGTTACGACCGTGAAGACGAGGAGGCCCACCGCCTGACTCTCGCCGCGCTCAAGCCGGCCGGCATCTTCGTCGGAGCGCTCGGTCTGGGGATGGCGGCCCTGGCCATTACGTTCGTCCGCTTCCAGTTGGGAGCCGCTCCACCGGAGGAGCCGATCAGTGGCCGCGTCGGTCACCTGCCCATCCTCGAGGCGCTCTTCCTCGGTGGGCTGTGGGGCGTCGTGGCCCTGGGCGCGATCCTCTTCGCGGTCGCCCTGTGGACCGAGCGCCTGCAACTTCTCCGCTGGGCCGTCTGGTCCTGGGTTGTCGGCGGCGCGGTGCTCCTGCTCTTCGGCGCGATGAACTTCTACACCCACATCGGCATGTACTACAACATCGCCAACGGGACGAATCACCTCTGGTAGCTGCCGTGGCCCTCGCGGTCGGAGCCGGGTTCGTGGATGCCACGAACTCGGCTCTTCTGTTGTCCAGGGTTGATCGGCACCATCGGATGGTTGTCGATGAGTCCCGTGGAGAGGTCACGACTGAGTCCGTGTGTCGCCGTGGCCTAGCGCAGGTCAACGAGTCGCTTCGCCTTGCCCAGGGACCTCTCGATCGACTCGGGTTCCACCACCTCCACGTGCACGGTGACGCCGATGCTCTGCTTCACCAGCGCACAGAGCTCCTGGGCGTGCGCCGCTCGTTCCTCCACGGAGGCGTGCGCGGCCCGGGTCTCGACGCGCACCGTGAGCTCGTCCATCCGGTGCGGCCGGGACAGCACGCACTGGTAGTGCGGCGCCAGCTGCGGCAGCCGCAGGATCAGCTCCTCGATCTGGGTCGGGAAGAGATTCACCCCGCGCAGGATCACCATGTCGTCGCTGCGCCCGGTCACCTTCTCCATCCGCCGCATGGTCCGCGCGGTGCCGGGCAGCAGACGGGTCAGGTCCCGTGTGCGGTAGCGGATAACGGGCTGCGCCTCCTTCGTCAGCGAGGTGAACACCAGTTCGCCCCGCTCGCCGTCGGGCAGCGCCTCATCGGTGACCGGGTCGATGATCTCGGGGTAGAAGTGGTCCTCCCAGACGTGCAGACCGTCCTTGGTCTCGACGCACTCCTGGCTGACACCCGGGCCCATCACCTCGGAGATCCCGTAGATGTCGACGGCGTGCATGTCCATGCGCGTCTCGACCTCGCGACGCATGTCCTCGGTCCACGGCTCTGCGCCGAAGATGCCGACCTTGAGGGAGGTGCTCGTCGGGTCGACGCCCTGCCGCTCGAACTCGTCGAGGATCGTCAGCATGTACGACGGCGTCACCATGATCACCGTCGGCTGGAAGTCGACGATCAGACGGACCTGTCGCTCGGTCATCCCGCCGGAGACGGGAACCACCGTGCAGCCGAGCCGCTCCGCGCCGTAGTGCGCGCCCAGTCCGCCGGTGAACAGCCCGTAGCCGTAGGCGACGTGGACCAGGTCGCCCGGTCGTCCGCCGGCGGCGCGGATCGAGCGGGCCATGAGGTCCGCCCAGGTCGAGACGTCTTTCGCGGTGTAGCCGACTACCGTGGGCTGACCGGTGGTGCCGCTGGAGGCGTGAATCCGCGAGACCTGGTCCCTCGGCACCGCGAACATGCCGAACGGGTAGGCGTCCCGGAGGTCCTGCTTGGTGGTCATCGGGAAGTGCCGCAGGTCCTCGAGCGACCGGCAGTCCTCGGGTCGGACGCCGGCCTCGTCGAACTTCCTTCGGTACGACGCGACGTGGTCGTAGGCATGGCGCAGCGTCCACTGCAGCCGTTCGAGCTGCAACGTGGCGAGCTCCTCGCGCGAGGCCGTCTCGATCGGGTCGAGATCGGCCGTGGATGTCAGTTCGCTCGTGGCTCCTCCTCACGTGGCAACCTACCGATTTCCTGGGTTCCGCCGGAAGGGCGCCGGCCCCGGTGAGCTAGGTGGCTGACAGGCCCCACTCGCCGGTCCATGACTCCCCGGGATCGAGCTCGATGACGTCGATTCCGGAACGGAACGCCTGTGGAGGGCAGGTCATCGGCTCGATGGCCACCGACGCTCGCCTCCGCTCGGAGACGTGGACCTGATCCCCCGTGTAGACCATCAGGTGGGGATAGGCATCGCTCACCCACAGCCGGACCTCGTGATCGCTGCCCGGGTCGCTGAGAACCACCGTGGCGCGACCGCGTTGGTCGCGGACCAGTCCGGTGTAGGCGGTGTCCAGCTGCTGGGTTCCGACCTGGCGTGCGGAGCGGAAGTCGAAGGCGGTGTCAGCGACCGGCGCCGGGTCGGTGCCGGTGTGGATGTCGGAGAGGTACTGCGTGGCCGGGAGCTCGAGCGCGAGGTCGTCGACCTGACGACCGGAGATCTTGAGGTATGGATGGAAGCCCGCGCCGAAGGGAGCCCGCTGATCCCCGGTGTTGAGCGCGTCCATCCGAACCCTCAGCCCCTCGTCGCTGAGCTGGTAGGTGACCTGCAGCCGGAGCTCCCACTCGTAACCGGGTTGCGGGCGGACAGCACACGAGAGCGTGACCAGGTCCGGGTGCCGGTCCGCCAGCTCCCAGTCGAGCCACCGGACCAGGCCGTGGATCGCATTGCCGCCCGCCGGCTCGGTGAGCGGGCACTGGATGTCGCGGCCGCCGTACTGGTAGCGCCCCTGGGCGATCCGGTTCGGCCACGGCGCCAGCACCTGCCCCCGGCCGTCGGTGGCCCGCTCGGGTGCCGCGAAGCCGTCGAGCACGTCGATGCCGCCCACCGTCAAGGCGCGGAGCGTGGCGCCCACCTCGGTGATGTGTGCCTCGCTGGTGCCGTGGGAGATCACGTAGTGCTCGCCGGTCGGGTTGGCCATGCCCGCATCCTTCTGGCTCATGGCGGCTCCTGTCATCCCCGCGGTCCCGCGCCTCGCGCGCCCCTGGCTCGCGGGCGCATGAGCTGAACCACGTGCCGAGGTGACAAAGTAGAGTGAAAAAGTCGACTATGGTGGGACCATGACGATTGTTGCGACGAACACGGTGCCGTCCCCCGAGGAACTCCAGGTCGTGGTGCCCGCGCCGGACGCGGGCCCCGGCAACTGGGCCGGCGCCGCCTCGGCGGTCCTGGTCGACGACGTCTTCTGGCTGACCTACCGGGTACGACGTCCTCTCGGGGCCGGTCGGGGCGTCAGTGTGGTCGTGGCCCGGTCTGACGACGGCGTGCGCTTCTCCCCTGTCGCGGAAGTGGGCCGAGAAACGTTCCGGACGGAGTCGTTCGAGCGACCGGTGCTCGTCCCCCTGCCCGAGGGCGGCTGGCGCCTCTACCTCTCCTGTGCCACGCCGGGCTCGAAGCACTGGTGGGTGGACAGCCTCACCGCGGCCAGCCCGGAGGACCTGCCCCACGGGGAACGGCGGATCGTCCTCCCGGGCGACCCGAAACTGGCGGTGAAGGACCCCGTGATCCTGGTCCGTGGCCGCGAGTGGCAGATGTGGGTCTGCTGCCACCCGCTGGACGACCCCGGCCAGGAGGACCGGATGAGCACCCGCCACCTCGTGAGCTCAGACGGGCTGGAGTGGCACGACCGCGGCGAGGTGCTCACCGGCTCGCCCGGAACCTGGGACGCACGCGGGGCCCGGGTGACGGCCGTCCTCTCCACTGCTCCGCTCGTGGTTCTCTACGACGGCCGTGCCGACGCCCTCGCGAACTGGCACGAGACCACGGGTCTGGCCCGGTGGGATGGAACGCGGCTGGTCACAGATCCAGCCGTCGAGCCCATTGCCTCCCCCCACTCCGACGGAGCCTTCCGTTACGGCTGCGCGGTGCCGTTGCCGGACGGGCGCACCCGCTTCTACCTTGAGTCGGCGCGCCCCGACGGTGCTCACGACCTCGTGACCTGCCTGCGCTGAGCGAAGGATCCCCGGTCCTGCGGCGAGAGCCAGTCGCTGAAGTCCTCACCCGTGAGCCGGGTCAGCAGCGCCACGTCCTCGCTGAAGTCCGCGAGCAGGCGTTGCCGGGCCTCATGGGCGAGCGGGGGTCGGTGATTCGCCCCAGGGCCCGACAGCTGGCCGATGAGTGGCGCACTGGCCCGGCGCCACACCTGGGGTGAGGCGAACTGTCCGGCCTGGGCGCCTGCCCGGATCACGGGCCCGATCATGCGGGGCCGCCAGCCTGGTGACACGTAGTGACGAGAATTGTCCTGCGGGATCGACGAGACGTGCCCCATCGAGATGCCCAGGAATCGGCACGCCCGGTCGACGGCCGCTCGAGGCTCGTCAACCAGCGTCCGGTACCGCAGCACCAGGACACGGGAGGGGTCGACGTACCGGAACAGGTGCTCCAGCTGCTCGCCGTACCGGCCGAGATCGCGATAGCGCCAGAACGGCGCCCAACCCGAGCGGATCCGCTCGTCCTGCCGCTGGTAGGCAACCTCGAAGTCTGCTTCGGGCTCGAGCCCGTCCGACCACAGGTGCATCCAGTTGCTGTAGGCCCGGTCGATGGGGTCGCGGACCACGGCGATCAGGCGCACGTCGGGCAGGCCCTCGGCGATCCGCCGGTGCGCACCCCGGCTCCAGAGGTAGAACGGGGTGCTCTCACCCCGGGCCGGACGATGGTCAGGATCATCGAAGAGATCCTCGTAGTCCCGGCGCCGCCAGACCCACTCCTGCTGGGAGTGCGCGTCCCCCGGCCCACGCCACGAAGGAGGGGGCGCGTCGTCGCACAGCCAGTACTTCGGCTCCTTGGGCCGTGACATGAACACCTCCGGATGCCGGCTGAGCGCGGCATGGAGCGCGGTGGTGCCGGCCTTGGGGGCGCCGACGATGAGGAACGTGGGCAGGTTCGGCATGAAAGTAGAGTAATTGACTAAACAAGAATCGTCAGCCGCCTGACGGAGTTGCGCAGGACCTACCCGAAGGTGAGGACGGCCCCGACGATGCCGGGCACCAGGCCGAGCAGGAGCCAGGGGCTGAGGAGGCGCTTGCCGTGGATCGCCCGGCCGGCGGCCAGCGCGAGTACGCCCGTCAGCGCGGCCAGCACGTTCAGCACGACGCGGGCGCCCACGCTGTTGTCGTCGTACAGGATCGCGGCGATGGCGATGCCGGCGGAGAAGTGCAGAAGCGTGGTCACCAGCAGCACCGACATCACCCAGCGCTGGACGTTGGTGAGCGCCGTGGTGTTGCCGATCGAGCGCTGGTGGCTACCGCGCAGGTCCTCGGGATCGAGGAGGTGCCGGGGTCGGCGCGGTTCGGTCACGACACCAGTGTGACGACCCGCCTCGCGCATTCACGAACCGGCGGCGATGATCATTCGCTCACAGGGGTCACTCGGCCTGGGCCGGCTCGAACAGCTCGACCAGGTTGCCGGCGGGGTCGGCGACCAGGATCTGGCGTCCCCCCGGGCCCTCCACGACCTCGCTGCTGAAGGACAACCCGGCCTCTCGCATCCTCTCCACCTCGCCGTCGAAGTCGTCGAGGATCAGGTGGATGCGGTTCCGGCCGGGGGCGGAGTTCTCGTCCGGCGTGGCACGCGCGCCGGAGCTCTCCTTGCCCGAGAGCAGCAGCCGCAGGTTCCCGCGTACGACGTCGGCGAAGGCGGGCGCCGGATTGCTGCGCACCGTGAAGCCCAGATGGGCGACGTAGAAGTTGACGGCGGCCTCGACGTCGTCAACGACATACCGCACCCCGACAAATTCCTGGTCTGTGGTCATGGTGGACCTTCGGATCGACTGGCTCTGGACGACTGGTCACCTTACGCCCAGGCGCGTCGGGGCTCGTCCAGCCATGGCCGGGCATCTCCGATCTGCCCGTTGCTGTGGCCTCCGCTGGCGGCACGGACTCCTAGGCTTGCGCCGGAACAGGACAGGTCGAGGTCAGGGGGTAGCAGGATGGCGCGCCGACGGCCCTTGGCCACCTTCCTTCTGCTGGCGTTCGGGATCGGCTGGCCGGCGCTGATGGTCCCCGCCCTGACCGGGCTCCCCGTCGAGCCATTCCTGCTCGTGCTGCTCTTCCTCGCCCTGTTGGGCCCGGCACTGATCGTCACGAGGTGGGCCGACGGCCCGGGCGCCATCCGAAAGCTGCTCGGGAGGACGCTCATCTGGCGCTGTGGCGTCGCTCGCTGGGCGGTGGTCGTCCTGGGGATGCCCATCCTCACCCTCGGACTGGCTGCCCTCTCCGGGACGATCAGGAGCCCTGAGCACGGTTGGCCTGCGGAAGCGGGTCTTTACTTCTTCAACACGCTTGTCTTCGGCGCCCTGGTCGCAAACCTCTGGGAGGAGACCGCCTGGGGCGGCTTCGTCCAGACCAGGCTGATGGCGAGCCACGGCCTCTTGGTGGGGGCGCTGCTCACCGCGCCGTTGTTCGCTGCGATCCACATCCCGCTGCAGATCGGGGAAGGGGTCCCGTGGTCGGACTTCGGCATCGGCGTGCTGGTGCTGTTCCTGGCGGCGCCGTTCTACCGGTACCTCCTCGGTATGCACCTTATGGACACCGGGGGCAGCATCCTGGTCATCGCCGTTCAGCATGCGTCCTGGAATGCCGCTGGCAACCTCGAGTCCGTCGAGGGTGGCTGGCAGGTCGTGGTCGCGGCCCTGGTGCTGACAGTGCTGGTCGCGGTCGTCCGCCGGGTCCGGCCGGGGCCCGGCGCCCCCCATGGGTTGGAGGAGGAGAAGGCTGCGGCGGCCGGGTGGCTCGTGCCAGCGGTCAGATCCAGCGGTCGAACCAGATCCGGTCGAGCCACTCCGAGTGCGTGAGCAGCCCGTCGGTCCAGATCGGCCAGAACCACGCGAAGTTGAGCACCACGAGCACGAAGAACGACCCGGCCGCGACGACGCCAGCCGTACGACGGCGAGACGGTGCCGCCGACGGGCCGATCAGCGTGCCCATCGTCAGGGTCAGCGCGAGGACCAGGAAGGGCAGGATCAGGATCGCGTAGAACAGGAAGATCGGCCGGTCGTCGTACATCAGCCACGGCAGCCAGGTGGATCCGGCGCCGACGACCGTGAGCCCGTAGCGCCAGTCGCGCCGCCCGACCCACATCACCACCGCGAACAGCAGCGCGACCGCGCCGCCCCACCACACGGCGGGAGTGCCGAGCAGGATCACCTGCCGGAGGCAGTCACTGCCGTGCGGGGCGTCGCAGCCCTGGCTGCCGGGCTGGATGTCGACGTCGGCCTCGACCCCCACCGGTCGGTTCAGCAGCAGCCACCCGGAGGGGCGCGACTGGTAGGTGTGGTCGGAGCAGTTGAGGAAGTGGGCGTGGAAGGCGTAGACGTCCTGGTGGTAGTTCCACAGCGAGTGCAGCGACTGCACCAGCTCTCCCGGACCGGACGCGTCCGGCTCGCCGGCCGACGGCCAGCGGTCGTCGCCGGCGGAGACCGCCTTGCAGCCGTCCTGGTGGTCGTAGCGCGTGTACTGCGTGGAGGAGAGGTGGTTCTCGTAGTCGTGAGCGTGGATCAGCCAGCCGGTCCACGTAGCGACGTAGACCAGCAGGGCGACACCGATCAGCTGGAAGAACGCGGGTATGCCGTCCACCAGCGCCGAGCGCAGCACCGCGCGCCGGACCCCGAACAGGCGCCGGGCGCCACTGCTCCAGGCCCACGCCAGCACACCGAACGCGGCGAGCGGGAAGAGCGCCGTCCACTTGGTGCCGAGGGCCAGCCCGAACGACACCCCGCCGAGCAGCAGCCACGGCCGGAGCAGCAGCCGGCGTACCGGACCGAAGCCGTGCCGCACCCCGTCGGGCGCCAGCCGCCCGAGCCTGGACCTGAACCAGTCGCGGTCGTTGACCAGGCACGCCACCCCGCATAGCAGGAAGAAGGCCGCGAAGATGTCGAGCAGTGCCAGCCGGGAGAGCACCAGGTGCAGGCCGTCGAAGCACAGCAGGAGGCCGGCGACGCACCCCAGCAGGGTCGACCCGGTGAGTCGGCGCGCCAGCCGGACCATCACCAGCACCATGAGCGAGCCCACCACCGCGGAGGCGATCCGCCAGCCGAACGGGTCCATCCCGAACGCCTTCTCGCCGAGCGCGATCAGCCACTTCCCGGCCTCGGGGTGCACGATGAACGACGGGTCGTCGGTCCAGATCCCGCTCGTTCTTCCGTCGAGGATCTTCTCGTCGGCGTTCTCGACGTACCCCCGGACGTAGCCGTGGTTGAGCATCGACCAGGCGTCCTTGGCGTAGTAGGTCTCGTCGAACGAGAAGTCCCGCGGAGTGCCGAGATGCCACACCCGCAGACCGAACGCGAGCAGGGCCACCCCGGCCGCCGCGCCCCATCCCACCAGCGGGTTCTCCCCGCGGAGCCGGCCCAGGGCCCGCTCCCGCGCCGGAGGTACGCCGCCCCCCTCGGTGGTGCCCGACCGACCGACGAGCGGTCGCTCCGTAGCACGGGTGGTCACGGTCGGAAACTGTATCGGCGGGCTCCTGACATGATCTGCGACATGGACCCGCCCGGCGTGCTCGTGCTCGCGGCCACCCCGATCGGCCGGGTCGCCGACGCGCCGGCACGGCTCGCGGAAGAGCTCGCCGGGGCCGACGTGATCGCAGCCGAGGACACCCGTCGTCTCAAGCGGCTGGTGAGCGACCTCGGCGTCACCGTCCGCGGTCGGGTGGTGTCCTACTTCGAGGGCAACGAGGCCGCCCGCACCCCCGCGCTCGTCGGGGCACTGCTCTCCGGCGAGCGCGTCGTCCTCGCCACCGACGCCGGCATGCCCAGCGTCTCCGACCCCGGCTTCCGGCTGGTCGCGGCCGCCGTGGCCGAGGGCATCACCGTGACCGCGGTTCCGGGGCCGAGCGCAGTGCTGACCGCGCTGGCCGTCTCGGGGTTGCCGGTCGACCGGTTCTGCTTCGAGGGGTTCCTGCCCCGCAAGGCCGGCGAGCGCGGCCGCCGGCTCGCGGACCTCGCCGGTGAGCAGCGGACCATGGTCTTCTTCGAGGCGCCCCACCGCACCGTCGCCGTACTCGAGGCGATGACCGGGGCGTTCGGCGGGGACCGCGCGGCGGCCGTCTGCCGCGAGCTGACCAAGACCCACGAGGAGGTACGCCGCGGCCCGCTCGCCGACCTCGTGTCATGGGCGCAGAACGGGGTACGCGGCGAAGTCACGATCGTCGTCGCCGGCGCACCACCCGTCGCCGCGGTGTCCGACGATCCCGAGGCGCTGCGCACGTCCGTGGCCGAGCTGGAGGAGGAAGGCATGAGCCGCAAGGACGCGATCGTCGAGACGGCCCGCCTGGCAGGCGTCCCGAAACGCACGGTCTACAACCTGGTGCACGGATGACCACCCCATTCAAATGCTCGCGTAGATGTGGGTTGAGGAGGGCGCGCAGCGCCCGTCTCGAAACCTCCGCTTTGAACGGGGACCCCGGATGAGCTCACGGATCACCTCCTACTACCGCGACGGCCTCACCTTCGACGTCCGCGACGAGGGGCCGCTCGACGGCCCGGTCGCGGTGCTGCTCCACGGCTTCCCCGAGCGCAGCAGCTCCTGGCGAAGCGTCGCGCCACTACTGCACGACGAGGGCATCCGGACGCTGGCACCCGACCAGCGGGGCTACTCGCCGGGCGCCCGGCCCAGGAGACGCTGGGACTACCGGCTCCCGCTGCTCGTCGACGACGTCGCCGCGCTCGTCGAGCGCGTCGGTGGCCCGGTGCACCTTGTCGGCCACGACTGGGGTGCGGTCGTCGGCTGGGCTCTCGCCGCGAATCGACCGGAGCTGCTGAGCACCCTCACCGCCGTCTCGGTGCCGCACCCGGGCGCGTTCCTGAAGGCGATGTTCAGCTCAACGCAGGGGCTCAGGTCGTGGTACATGCTCGCGTTCCAGCTGCCGGTGCTGCCGGAGCGACTGGCGGGGCAGGCCGGTGGCCGCATCGACGCGGAGCTGCAGAAGGGCGGGATGACCGCCGAGGACGTCGCGCGGTTCCATCGTGAGATCGTCGAGTACGGCGCGCTCCCCGGCGCGCTGAACTGGTACCGCGCGATCCCGCTCAGTGATCCCCGCTCCACGCGGGGCCGGGTCACCGTGCCGACGACGTACGTCTGGAGCGATGGTGACGTGGCGCTGACGCGGCAGGCCGCGGAGCACTGCGGCGACTACGTCGACGGGCCCTACCGGTTCGAGGTGCTCGAGGGCGTGACCCACTGGATTCCCACCCAGGCTCCCGACGCGCTGGCCGAGCTGATCCTCGACCGGATTCCGAAGTGAGCGAAGGCCCGACCCGCGCCCGCTCCGCCACCGCCGAGAACGGCGGCGGCCGCAACCGCGAGCGCCCGCCCGCCCCGGAGTCGCTGCCACACCCGGTGGTCGACAACCACTGCCACCTCGACATCGCCGACGGCGATCAGTGGTTCGCCACCGACGAGGCGATCGCCGCCGCACAGGCGGTCGGGGTGACCCGGATCGTGCAGATCGGGTGCGACCTTCCCGGCGCGCGCTGGGCGGTCGAGGCCGCGGCGTCGTACGACGCCCTGGTCGCCGCCGTCGCGCTGCACCCCAACGAGGCGCCCCGGCAGGCGGCCGCCGGGACCCTCGACCAGGCGCTGGCGGAGATCGAGGAGCTGGCCCGCGCCCACGACAAGGTCCGGGCGGTGGGGGAGACCGGGCTCGACCACTTCCGCACAGGTGAGGACGGCCGGGCCGCTCAGGTGGAGTCCTTCCGCCGACACATCGACCTCGCCAAGCGGCTCGACAAGACTCTCGTCATCCACGACCGGGACGCTCACGACCAGATTCTGGCGGTGCTGGACGAGGAGGGGACGCCTGAGCGCTGGGTGATGCACTGCTTCTCCGGTGACCCCGCCTTCGCGCGGGCGTGCCTCGACCGCGGCGCGTACCTCAGCTTCGCCGGGACGGTGACGTTCAAGAACGCCCAGCCGCTCCGGGATGCGCTCGTCATCACGCCCCGCGACCGGGTGCTGGTTGAGACCGACGCTCCGTTCCTGACGCCCACGCCCTACCGCGGTCGTCCCAACGCGTCGTACCTGGTGCCGCTCACGATGCGGCTGATGGCCGAGGTCAGGGGGGACGACCTCGGGGAGCTGTGTGCCGCCGTGGACGCCAACACCGAGACCGTGTTTGGGGGCGCCTGGTAGCGGGAAGGACCCCATTCGTGCCTACGAGAGCCTCGTCACTTTGCCCCCAAATCCGGGGTTGGGGAGTTGGCGTGCCCGATGAGTCTCCGTATGGTCCTGTGACTGTTGGCCGGAATCGGGACCCCCGAGCTGTCCAGCGCCAGGCGTGGCCGCCACCCGCGGCCGCCCGTGAGATCCCCCGTCTCGCAGCGTGACACCCATCGGTGGTTCGCGCGCGCACGGGCGCGCTGGCAGGCCCGAGAACCGGGAAGTACAACCACTGGAGAATCGTGCCCAGCAGTGAGCACAGCAAGCTAGGAACCCTTCTCAGGAGCCGCGGCGTCCTGATCGGACTCGTGACCGCCGTCGTCGTCGCCCTCGCGGGCACCACGGTGGGCTACGCCGCCCTCAGCAAGTCGGTGACCGTCTCCCTGGACGGCCAGCCGCACGAGGTGACCGCCATGGGCGGCACCGTGGGCGACGTCTTGTCGTCCGAGGGCATCGAGGTCGGCAAGCACGACATCGTGGCGCCCAGTGTCGACGAGCAGGTGGCCGACGGCAGCCGGATCAGCGTGCGCTTCGGACGTCCGCTCGAGCTCAGCGTCGACGGTGACGAGCAGACCCACTGGGTCACCTCCACCGACGTGGCTGCCGCCCTCGGCGAGATCGGCAAGCGCTTCCTCGGCGCCGACCTGTCCACCTCCCGCAGCGCCGGCATCGGCCGTGACGGAATGGCCCTCGAGATCGTCACGCCCAAGAAGCTCAAGCTCGAGATCGCCGGGAAGAAGCCGGTCAAGAAGGAGCTGACGGCGCTCACGACCAAGGACGCGCTGAAGGAGATGCACGTCAAGGTCGGCAAGCACGACATCGTCAGGCCCGGGCTCGACAAGGAGCTCGAGGACGGCGACCGGGTGGTCTTCACCGACATCCGGGTCGTCACCAAGCGGGTCAAGGGCGAGACGCTCAGCTTCGACACCGTCGAGCGTGAGGACTCCTCCATGCTCGAAGGCAAGAGCCGGGTCGTCCGATCCGGTGACGCCGGCAAGCGCAACGTGGTCTACAAGCGCACCTTCCGCAACGGCAAGCTGGTCGCGGTCAAGGTTCTCAGGCAGAAGGTCCTCGACGCGCCGCGCGACCGGATCGTCGCCGTGGGCACCAAGGAGAAGCCCGAGCCCGCACCGGCGGTCAACTACGCCTCCGGCAGCACCGTGTGGGACCAGCTGGCGCAGTGCGAGTCCGGCGGCAACTGGGCCATCAACACCGGCAACGGTTACTACGGCGGCCTGCAGTTCTCGCTGGGCACCTGGCAGGCCTACGGCGGTAGCGGTCTCCCGAGCGAGAACAGCCGCGAGACCCAGATCATGATCGCCGAACGGGTCCGCGCCGCTGACGGTGGCGGCTACAGCTCGTGGCCGGCCTGCTCGCAGGCCTTGGGGCTGCCCCAGTAGATGCCGCGGTAGCAACCGACCGTTGGTCCACCGGTCGCCCGGACACCGGGCCGACAGGACTAACGTTCGAGGCATGACCACATCCGCCGGGCCGAGACTTCTCGGCCCGGTGGACGTGCGTTCGCTCGCCGCCTCCGTCGACCTCCGACCCACCAAGCAGCGCGGGCAGAACTTCGTCATCGACGCCAACACCGTGCGCCGCATCGTCCGCGAGTCCGGGGTCGGTCCCGACGACGTCGTCGTCGAGGTCGGTTCGGGCCTGGGCTCGCTGACCCTGGCGCTGCTCGAGGTCGCCGGCCGGGTCGTCGCCATCGAGGTCGACGCCAAGCTGGCGACGCTGCTGCCGGACACGGTGGCGTCGTACGCCCCCAACCAGGCCGGCCGCCTCGAGGTCGTGCTGGCCGATGCGATGCGCATCGAGGCCGTGCCCGGGCCGCCGCCGACGGCCCTGGTCGCCAACC
>JBJMIQ010000096.1:0-10037 GCA_045806805.1 Nocardioides sp.
GGTCGGCAGCGCCCCCATCTCCATCGGGACGAGACCCTCGATCGGCGGCGCGATGCGCAGCGGCAACGCCATGCGCGCGAGGTCGGCGCCGGTCAGCACGGCCGCGATACCGGGTGCTCGGCGCGCGGCGCTGACGTCGACGCTCGCGATACGCGCGTGGGCATGCGGGCTGCGAACGAACGCCGCGTGCAACACGCCGGGCGCCGTCAGATCACCGATGTAGCTGCCGCGCCCGAGACACAGCTTGCGCGTCTCGCGCGGGCTCAGCGCCGCGCCGACATAGCTCGCTGGCCGCTCGCTCAGATGGACCTCCCGTGGCCGTGGCCGCTTGACAGTGTCTGCGTCGCCAGCGCAGTATCGCGCCGGCGTCTCGATCATGGCGATCGAAGTTGCGAAGGTGGTCCTCGAGCACGTGCAGGATGCCTCCGGCCTGGAGGCGCGCATCCTCGCCGGTCAGTTCAGTGCGGACGCGGTCGTCGCCGTCATCGGCAAGACCGAGGGCAACGGTGGCGTCAACGACTACACCCGGATCATCGCCGACCGGGCCTTCCGCGAGGTGCTCGTCGCCAAGGGAGCCGCCGCCGACCAGGTCAAGCAGGTCCCGATCGTCTGGTCCGGCGGCACCGACGGCGTGCTGAGCCCGCACGCCACGATCTTCGCGACGGTCGACACCGTCGACGACGATCCCGCGCTCGACGAGCCGCGGCTGACGGTGGGGTTCGCGATGAGCGAGGTGCTGGCGCCGGAGGACATCGGTCGTACGCCGATGATCACCAAGGTGGCCGATGCCGTGAAGGGGGCCATGGCACGTGCCGGCATCGACGATCCTGCGGACGTCCACTACGTGCAGACCAAGACCCCGCTGCTGACCATCCACACCATCCGCGACGCCAAGTCCCGCGGCAAGACGGTCTGGACCGAGCACACCCACGAGTCGATGGACCTCTCCAACGGGTGCACGGCGCTCGGGGTCGCGGTCGCTCTTGGCGAGATCGAGATGCCCGGCGACGAGGACGTCATGCACGACCGGTCGCTCTACTCCGCGGTCGCCTCCTGCTCCTCCGGGGTCGAGCTCGACCAGGCCCAGGTCGTGGTCGTCGGCAACACCACGGGGGTCGGTGGACGCTACCGGATCGGGCACTCGGTGATGAAGGACGCGCTCGACCAGGACGGGCTGTGGGAGGCGATCCGTTCCGCGGGGCTGGAGCTGCCGGAGCGACCGCACACCTCTGACCTCGGCGGCCGCCTGGTGAACCTGTTCCTGAAGTGTGAGGCCTCGCAGGACGGTGAGGTGCGGGGTCGGCGCAACGCAATGCTCGACGACTCCGATGTGCACTGGCACCGGCAGATCAAGGCCTGTGTCGGCGGGGTGACCGCTGCCGTCACCGGAGACCCGGCGGTCTTCGTCTCGGTGTCCGCGGCCCACCAGGGTCCCGAAGGTGGCGGCCCGGTGGCCGCGATCGTCGACCTCGGCTGAGCTGAGCCGTCAGTTGGGCTTGCGCCCGGCGAACGCCACCAGCCGCTCGTAGATCGGCGCGTCGTCGGGCACCTCGACCGCGGGACCGAAGGCCTCGCCCCGGTTCTCCGGGGTGAGCCCCTTGGACATGAACGCCAGCCCGCGCTCGGCCACCTGGGGGTCGAGGCCGATGCGCATGCCCGTCGCGCGCACCAGGTCCCACGTGTGCACGGCCATCTCGGCGGTCTGCCAGTCGACCTGGCCGGCGTCGGCCGCGTCGCCCTGCTCGTGCCAGAAGTGGATCAGGTCGTCGGCCGAGGAACGGAACTCCGCCGCCCACTCGTCCTCGGCCAGCGGCGTCGTCGCCGACCAGTCCGGCTGCTCACCGCGAGACATCTGCAGGAAGTTGCCGGGTGTGGCGAGCACGTGTGAGATCAGGCGGGCCACGTCCCAGCCGTTGCAGGGCGTGGGCTTCGACAGGTGCCCCTGGTGGATGGACGCGAGCACGTCGCCCATCTGGTCGAGGGCGCGGTTCAGGACAATGACGGCATCGTTCGGGGTGGTCATGGATTCCTCCTCGTGTGTGCTGTCCGGTGCTCAGGAGTCGAGCCAGCTGCGGATCGACTCGTCGTGCTGGCCCAGGGTCGGGGGAGCGAGGTGCTCGGAGCGGCCGCCGCTGAACGGGTTGTCGTCGAAGCGGATCGGCGAGCCCGGCAGGTCCACCGAGCCGAGCGTGTCATGGGGGACCGACACCAGTAGCCCCTGGGAAAGCGTCTGCTCCCAGGAGTAGACGTCGTCGAGGGAGCGCACCTTGCCGGACGGGACACCGGCGGAGGAGAGCAGGTCCAGCCAGTGCTCGGCGGGGTCGGTGGCGAAGTGCGCCTCCAGCAGGGCGATCAGGTCGTCACGATGCTGGACCCGGTCGGGGTTGGTGGCGAACCGCGGGTCATGGGGGTCGAGCTCCAACGCATGGCAGAGCGACTTCCACAGGCCCTCAGACCCGCAGGCGATCTGGATCGGCGCCGTACCCGTCTCGAAGAGGCCGTAGGGCGCGATCGCGGGGTGGTGGTCACCCGCGAGTCCCGGCACCTCGCCGGCCACCGTCCAGCGAGTCCCCTGGAAGGCGTGCACGCCGACCATCCCGGCCAGCAGCGAGGTCCGTACGACGCGCCCCCGCCCGGTGCGGGCCCGCTCGTTCAGCGCGGCCAGCACGCCGAACGCCCCGTACATGCCGGCCACCAGGTCGGCGATCGGTACGCCGACCTTCGTCGGCTGCTCGGTGCCGGTGAAGGACATCAGCCCGCCCTCGCCCTGCGCGATCTGGTCGTAGCCCGAGCGCGAGGCCTCGGGCCCGTCGTGCCCGAACCCGGTGATCGACAGGATCACCAGCCCGGGGTTGAGCTCGTGGAGCCGGGAGACGGGGAACCCGAGCCGGTCCAGCACGCCGGTCCGGAAGTTCTCCATCAACACGTCGGCCCGCTCGACCAGCCGGGCCAGCACGTGCTTGTCGTCGTCGGACTTCAGGTCGAGGACCAGTGACTCCTTGTTGCGGTTCGCCGAGAGGAAGTACGTCGACTCCCGCGCGTCGTCGGGTCCCACGAACGGTGGTCCCCAGGACCGGGTGTCGTCGCCCGTCGGTGACTCGATCTTGATGACCCGGGCGCCCTGGTCGCCGAGCATCATCGCCGCGTGCGGACCGGCCAGGGCGCGGGTCAGGTCGAGCACGAGCAGGTCGGAGAGGGGTCCCTCGGTCATGTCCTCCAACCTAGTGTCGGAGCCGGATGATTGTCTTGGCCCCATGAACCACCCCATTCGAATGCTCGCTTCGCTCCGCTTCGAACGGGGACCCCGATGAGTCAGCCGACGCTCTACCGACTCGCGCCGCCGCCTGCCACGGCCGGGGCGCCGGCCCTCGACGTCGACCAGCAGCGGGTGGTCGACCACCCCGGCGGGCCCCTGCTGGTGCTGGCGGGTCCCGGCACCGGCAAGACCACGACCCTGGTCGAGGCGATCGTCCGCCGGATCGAGGAGGGGGCCAGTCCCGACCAGGTCCTGGCGCTCACCTTCAGCCGCAAGGCCGCCGAGCAGCTGCGTGACCGGGTGACCGCCCGGGTCGGGCGGACCATGTCGACCGCGATGGCCTCGACGTTCCACTCCTTCGCCTACGCCCTGATCCGCCGCTACGCCGCGGCCGAGCTCTACGCCGCCCCGTTGCGACTGCTCTCCGCCCCCGAGCAGGACGTCGTGCTCCAGGAGCTGCTCACCGACAACCCCGAGTCCGTCCGCTGGCCCGAGGGCCTGCGCGCGGCGGTGGGGACGCGCGGGTTCGCGAGCGAGGTGCAGGCGGTGCTGTCCCGTGCGCGCGAGCGGGGGCTCGACCCCGACCAGCTGGTCGCGCTCGGGCGCGCGGAGGGGATCGAGGAGTTCGTGGCCGCCGGCCACTTCCTGGGCCAGTACCTCGACGTCCTCGGTGACCAGAGCGCGATCGACTACCCCGACCTGATCGCCCGCGCGGTGATCGAGGCCGAGGTCCACCGCGCGGAGCTCCGCGAGCGGTTCACCCACGTCTTCGTCGACGAGTACCAGGACACCGACCCGAGCCAGGTCGCGCTGCTCCGGGTGCTCGCCGGCAGCGGCCGCGACCTGACCGTCGTCGGTGACCCCGACCAGTCCATCTACGGCTTCCGCGGCGCCGACGTCCGCGGCATCCTCGACTTCCCGGCCGACTTCCCGCAGGCCGACGGTTCCCCGGCGCCGGTGATCGCGCTCGGGACGACCCGCCGGTTCGGCTCGCGTCTGCTCAGAGCCTCCCGCGAGATCGCGGCCGGCATCGGCGTCACCGGCTCCATCCCGCGTGACCAGTACGCCGCGTTCCGCGACCCTGCCCCTGCTGACAACGAGTTCGGACCCGGCACCGTCGAGGTCCTCACCTACGACACGGCGCGGGCCGAGACCGAGAACATCGCCGACCTGCTGCGCCGCGCCCACCTCGAGGACGGGATCGGCTGGTCCGAGATGGCGGTCCTCGTGCGATCCGGTCGCGGGTCGATCCCCAGCATGCGCCGCTCCCTCACCGCCGCGGGGGTGCCGGTCGAGGTGGCCAGCGACGACACCCCGCTGGTGCGCGAGCCGGCGGTGTTGCCGCTGCTGGGCGCCCTGGCGGTGGTCGTCGACGCCGAGATCGCGGATCCCGCCCACGACGACTATGTCGGGGCCGACCGGGCCGAGGCGCTGCTGACCTCTCCGCTGGGCGGCCTCGACGCCACCGACGTCCGGTCCCTCACCCGGGCGCTACGGGCACGAGATCGGGAGGCGCCGGCTCGCGACCTGGTCCGCCGGGCGCTGCTCGACCCGGAGCTCCTCGACGGGCTGCCGGGGGAGCCGGCCCGGCGGGCGCAGCGTCTCGCCCGGATCCTCGCCACGGCCCGTGCCGACCTGGCCGACGGCGCGACCGTCGAGGAGGTGCTGTGGGCGGTGTGGGACGCCTCCGACTGGGGCACCCGCCTGCGGACGGCCACCCAGGGCGGCGGTCTCGGCGCGCGTCTGGCCAACCGCGACCTCGACGCGGTCTGCGCCCTGTTCGAGCAGACCGCACGGGCGGAGGAGAACAAGGGACACACCAGCGTCCGCGAGTTCCTCGCGACACTGCGCGCCCAGCAGATCCCCGCTGACACGCTGGCCGACCGCGGGGTCCGTGGCGACGCCGTACGTCTGCTGACCGCACACCGGTCCAAGGGACTGGAGTGGCGCCTGGTGGTCGTCGCCCGCGTCCAGGAGGCCGTGTGGCCCGACCTCCGGCGACGCCACACCCTGCTGCAGGCCGACCGGATCGGACGCGACGGACTCCAGCCACCGCTGACCCGGGTGGCGATGCTGGCCGAAGAACGCCGCCTCTTCTATGTCGCGTGCACCCGCGCAAGACAGCGTCTGGTGGTCACCGCCGTGGCCTCGCCCGACGACGACGGCGAGCAGCCCTCGCGGTTCGTCCATGAGCTCGGTCGTGAGCCCGAGCATCGCATCGGCCGTCCGGCCCGCCCACTGTCGATGGCCGGTCTCGTGGCCGAGCTGCGACGCACCCTCGCCGACCCCGCCCAGCCCGAACCGCTCCGCGCAGCGGCAGCCCGCCGGCTGCGACTCCTCGCCGACGCCGAGGTGCAGGGAAGGCCGGTCGCCCCGAGCGCGGACCCTGCGTCCTGGTGGGGACTCCGCGCCCCTACCCGTGCCGACCAGTCGGTCCGACCAACCGACCAGCCGATCACCCTGTCGGCGAGCGCGCTGGAGGGCCTGCTCACCTGTCCGGCCCAGTGGTTCCTGAGCCGCGAGGCCGGGGGAGAGGTCGTCAGCTCGTCGAGCCAGGGCTTCGGCAAGGTCGTCCACGCCATCGCCGAGCGGATCGCATCGGGAGACCTCGCCACCACCGACGACCTGATGTCGCTCGTCGACGACGTCTGGGGCCGGATGGAGTTCCGCACGCCGTGGTCCCGCGCCCGCGAGCGGGAGGCGGTGGAGGGTGCCCTGGCCCGCTTCGTCGCCTGGCACCAGCGTCCGGGCGCCCGCACGATCGTCGCCACCGAGCCGCGGCTGCAGGCCGAGGTCACGCTGCCCGACGGGCAGGTGGTCCGGCTGCACGGCTACGCCGACCGGCTCGAGCTCGACGAGGACGGCCGCGTCGTGGTCGTCGACCTCAAGACCGGCAAGTACCCCCCCACCGGTCCCGAGGTCGAGCGGCACTCACAGCTCGGCCTCTACCAGCTCGCCGTCGACCACGGTGCCGCCGACAAGCTCGTCGGCCACCCCGTGACTTCGGGAGGTGCCGAGCTCGTGCAGCTGCGGATCGGCGACGAGCTGCCCAAGGTGCAGCAGCAGGCCCCGCCCGCGACCGGGAAGCCCCGTCTGGTCGAGGAGCAGCTCGCGCGTGCCGTGGCCGCGCTTCGGGCCGAGGAGTTCGTGGCCCGCCCGGGCGGCCACTGCGACCGGTGCACCTTCCAGACGATCTGCCCGACCAAGGCGGCGGGGACGGTGCTGTCGTGACCCCCCTGACCATCGATACTCCCGAACAGCTCCGCAACCTGCTCGGCGCCGACTTCACGTTCAGTGACCAACAGTTCGCGGCGATCACCGCGCCGCTCGAGCCGGCCGTCGTGATTGCCGGCGCAGGATCCGGCAAGACCTCCGTGATGGCCGCCCGGGTGGTGTGGCTCGTGGCCACGGGTCAGGTAGCTCCCGGCGAGGTGCTGGGGCTGACGTTCACCACCAAGGCCACCGCCGAGCTCGCCAGCCGCATCCGGGACAGCCTGCGTGCGGCGGGGCTGCTCCCGGCCCGCGGACTGCGACCGACCGACGAGGACGACCAGGAGGTCGAGGAGCCGACGGTCTCGACCTATCATTCCTACGCCTCCGCCCTGCTCTCCGAGCACGGTCTTCGCATCGGCCACGAGCCCGACACCCGCCTGATCGCCGACGCCAGCCGCTATCAGCTCGCTGCGCGCGCCGTGCAACGCCACACCCGGCCCGTCCAGCACCTCACTGACTCGCCCAGCCACGTGGTGCAATACCTCCTCTCGCTCGACGCCGAGATGAGCGAGCACCTCGTGCCCCCCGACGCGGTGCGTGCCTACGACGCCCGCGAGCGGCCCTTGTTCGAGGCCGGCATGGCCGGCGAGCACCGCAAGACCTACCGCGCCAGGAACGAGAAGGCGATCCTGGCGATCGATCGCCGGGCCGAGCTGCTCGACCTCGTCTGCGCCTATCGCGGGCTCAAGCGACACCTCGGGCTGATGGACTTCTCCGACCAGATTGCCCTCGCCGCGCGGCTGGCGCAGGAGTGCCCGGAAGTGGGAGAGATCGAGCGGTCCAAGTTCCGGGTGGTGCTGCTCGACGAATACCAGGACACCTCGGTCGCACAGGCAATGATGCTGAGTCGGCTCTTCTCCGGTCCCGATCCTGACTCGGGACGCGGCCATCCGGTCACGGCCGTCGGTGACCCCAACCAGGCCATCTACGGCTGGCGCGGGGCCTCGGTCTCCAACATCCTCGAGTTCGCGGCAGACTTCCCGTCCACTGCCGGCTCCAACGTGACCTATCCCCTCACGGTCAATCGCCGCTCCGACGAGCGGATCCTGGCGACCGCCAACCACCTCGCCGCTGATCTCTACGACTCGGGCTCGGGACTGCTCCCGCTGGAGCCGAAGCCTGGTGCCGAGCCCGGGGAGGTGCGGGCAACGGTCCACGAGACCTACGAGGACGAGCTCGAGTGGCTCGCCGACCGCGTGATCGAGCAGCGCGACGCGATGGCCGAACCGTGCTGGAAGGAGATCGGGGTCCTCACCCGTGACAACGCCCACGCGGCCGCGGTCTTCGACGCCCTCAGCGAGCGCGAGATTCCGGTCGAGATCGTCGGCCTCAAGGGATTGCTCCGGCTGCCCGAGGTCGCCGAAGTGGTCGCCACCCTCACTCTCGTCCAGGACGTCACCGCCAACGCGAGCCTGCTCACGCTTCTCGCCGGTCCACGCTGGGCGATCGGTCCGCGTGACCTGGCCCTGCTGGGTCGTCGCGCGCGCGAGCTCGCCGGGCTGCAGGCAGGTGGGGTGACCTACGACGACGTACGCGCCCAGCTCACCGCCGCGGTCGAGGGCGCCGACCCCACCGAGATCGCCTCTCTCTGCGACGCCCTCGACGACCCCGGCGACCTCGCCTATTCGACGGAAGCCCGGGAGCGCTTCGGGCTGCTCGCCGACGAGCTCCGACGGCTCCGTTCCGCCATCGGCGAACCGATCCTCGACCTGGTCCGCCGGATCATCGACACCTGCGGTATCGACGTCGAGCTGGCCTCTTCGGTGAGCCCTGCCGCCGCGGCCCGGCGTGACAACCTCGATCTGTTCGTGCAGGCCGTGGCGGAGTTCCAGGCGGTCGACGGACAGGTCACGCTGGCCGCACTCCTGGCCTGGCTGGAGGCCGAGGACGAGTTCGGTCAGGGCCTCGACGTCGCCACCCCCTCCGAAGCCGACTCCGTCAAGCTGCTGACTGTCCACCGGGCCAAGGGCCTGGAGTGGGACGTCGTCTTCCTGGTCGGCGTCACCGAACGCAAGTTCCCCACCAACCGGACCCGGTCGAGCTGGCTGACCATCCCGTCGGTGATGCCGGTCGCGCTGCGCGGCGACGCCCGCGACCTGCCCCAGCTACGCGGCCACACCCCTCACGACATCACCGCCCTTGCCGCGGCGGCCAAGGCCCACGACGCGCGCGAGGAGCTGCGCCTCGCCTACGTCGCCTGGACCCGCGCCCGTCACGTGCTCTCGGTGTCCGCGTGGTGCTGGGCCGGTCACCTCAAGGCTCCGCTGGGGCCGTCCGACTACCTGCGGCGCACCTGCGAGGCGATGGCCACCTGGGGCGGCGAGCCCGACCGCTGGCTCGACAGCCCGACCAAGGGCACGCCCCATCCCCACGCCGACGTCTCTTCCGACCAGGCGTGGCCGATCTCCCACCAGACAGCCGAGGTCGACCGCCGGGTCGCGGCCGCCGAGCGGATCCGATCGGCTCGCACCGACCAGCCTGATGCCGTCGAGGACATGCTTCTGCTCGACCAGATCTCGCAGTGGGACGACGAGATCCGCCGGCTGCTCGAGGAGGCGGTGCGCGACCGGTCGCCCGACGTGGTGGTGCCGCTGCCGTCCTCCCTGTCCGCCACGTCGCTGGCCCGGCTGCGTGACGACCCCGACGCGTTCGCCCGCGACCTGGCGCGGCCGATGCCGAGGAAGCCGTCGTCGGCAGCCCGGTTCGGCACCCGGTTCCACGCCTGGGTCGAGGCGCGGTTCGGCCAGCAGCTCCTGCTCGATCCCGACGAGCTGCCTGGCCGGGGCGACTCCGGCATCGACGACGACTCCGACCTTCGCGAGCTGATCAAGCGCTTCGAGGACGGACCCTTCGCCGATCGGGTACCCCACGCCGTCGAGGCGCCCTTCGCGCTGGTCCTCGCCGGCCAGGTGGTGCGCGGCCGGATCGATGCCGTCTACGAGGAGTCCGACGGTTTCCTCGTCGTCGACTGGAAGACCAACCGGGCGGCAACGGCCGATCCCCTCCAGCTCGCGATCTACCGGCTGGCGTGGGCGGAGCTCCACGACGTCCCGGTCGAGCAGGTGCGGGCCGTGTTCTACTACGTCCGGACGGGCTCGGTCGTCGAGCCCGAGGACCTGCCCGGTCGGGAGGAGCTCGTCTCCCTCGTCACCGGCTGAGGGGGACGGTCATGGACGACGCCCGGGTCATGGAGCGGTTCCGCTCATGGGATCAGGAGCTGGCCCGGCACGACCGGATCGAGGTGGGACTGCGCCGCCGTCGCGTCGTCCTGATGACGCTGCTGTCCCTGGCCTTCGCTGCGGTCGGCGGGCTGATGGCCGCTGGTGGCACCGGCTCCGACCTGGTGTGGGGGTGGGCCTGCCTGATCCTCTTCTTCGGCGGTTCGCTCGTACTGGCCCGGCAGGGGATGCGGCGCGGGCCTGCGGTCGTGATCACTTCGCGCGACATCGAGTCGCAGGTGCACCACTGGTCGGTTCCGTGGCCGGTGGTGCGCGGAGCGTTCGTGTTC
>JBJMIQ010000097.1:0-11565 GCA_045806805.1 Nocardioides sp.
GGTCGACCAGCGGCGTGTCGGTGTTGGTGCCCTCCTGGACGTCGTCCGCGCTCTCGTCGACGTTGGGGGTGTTCGGCAGGTCCCCGAGGATGCCGTCCTTGCCTGGGCCGTTCTGGGCGCGGGTGAGCACCATGAACCGCATGCTCTGTGGGAGGTTGTCGGCGCAGGTGGCCGTCGCATCCGCGGTGCCACAGCCGGTGCCCCGGACGTGGTCCGGTCCGTCGATCAGCGGGTCGTCGTTCTTGAGGGGAACGAAGACGGTGCCGCCGGACTTGGTGGTCAGGTCGACGCCGTGGTCGAAGAACTGGCCGAACAGCGTGAACAGCTGGTTGTAGGGCGGCGAGAGACCGACGTCGGTCGTGACGTTGGGGATGAACAGCGTCTCGTGGGCAGGCGTGCAGCCTGCCGGCACGCCCTTGGGATTCGCGGTCGAGGGCTCGGTGGTGCAGGGCACGACACCCTCGTTGCCCTGGGTGCGCACGGGGTCAGCGGCCGCCGCCACGGCGGCCGGGTTGGTCGAGGTCTGGTCGACGATCAGGTTGCTGATCACCCGGGGCTGTGAGTCGTAGACGAAGCCCTTCTTCTGCTTGTACGACGTCGGGGCGCCGGGAGCTCCGGGGAAGCCTTGGGGAACGTTCTCGGCGTCCTTGAACTCGGGAGTGGTCAGGCGCGGGAACTTCTGGTCGGCGGAGCCGAAGCGCTCCTGGCCGGGGATCAGGTTGTTGCAGGAGCCGTCGACGGTGCGCAGGCCGAAGGAGAGAAGCGGGCTGCGGATCTGGTTCGGCCCGTCGCCCACCAGGGTGCCGCACGGGTTCTGCGGCGTGTAGGTGGCGGCGTGGTGCTCGGCGATCTTGATCTGCTTCAAGATGAACGACAGGTCAGCCGGCGTGATCTGGAAACCCGCTCCGACGGCCGCGTCTGCCGGTGCCAGAACCGTCGCCGGTGCGAGCACCGTCAACGGCGTGAGCGCAATCCCCACCAGCACGCTGGAGGCCAGCGCCACCAGCTTGCGCCGGGAGTTCCTGAAGGATCCGTGTCGCCGCGTCGTCCATGCACGCAGCCGTCCCTGGCCGAGAAGTTCCATTTGTCCCCACTCCTACGTTTCGTCCACCCACCCAGGTGGTCTTGTGCGTTTGTCCCCGCAACGTCCCGGTCGTCGTACGAAAGGCGCACGACTCCGGGCACGTGCGAGAAGACTCGGGGAGCGACGTCAACCGCGCGTTAAATGAAGCGGCCAGATGGTTCAAAGTGCGCGATCCGACGGAAGCGCGCCTTCGTCACCGCGCTCGGGTTGCCGGCCGCGTCGTAGGCGATCGCGCGGAGGGTCGCGGTGCGCCGGAGGCGGAATGCGCCGTGGTACTCCGCCCCGCGGTTGGGGCCGGGCCTGGAGCCGTCGAGGGTGTACCAGATCTCGCGCGCACCCGGCGAACCGAGCCGGACCGACACGCTGCGCAGGAACCTTCCGCCGTCCGGTCGGATCCTCGGGCCCTCTGGCGCCTTCGTGTCCTTGTGGATCGTGCGTTCGGCTCCCGTCAGGACACCTGAGTCTCCGATGAAGCTGGCACCGATCGCGAGAGCGCCGTCCGCGAGGCCACGGAGGGCCCCGGCGGGGTAGGTCACCGACCAGGTCTGGGCGATGCCGGTGCCCTCGAGCGTGGCCGGGTAGGTCCGGCTGGTCCCGTTGCGGTCCTGGATGCCGACGTGAACGGCGTTGGCATGCGCACTGACGCCCCAGACGGTCAGCGGCCCGTCCACGGTGGCCCGGTTGATCTCACCCAGGCTGGTGCCGGTGACGGCGCGTCGCGCCACGGGTGGGCAGAGCTCCTCCGTGAACCGCGCATCGGCGCCGTACGTCGCCACCGTGCTGTGCGAGGCGGTGCCGCTGGCGGCCGACTCATGGAAGGCCCGGACGTCGGCCGAGTCGAGGAAGGCTCCCATCTGGATCCTGCTCAGGCCGTTGAACGTCGCCTGGAACCTCCCGGGAGCGATGTACCTGAGCTTGCCGGTGACACCGTCGGAGGTGCCGGGCGCGAGGCCGTCGAACCGCTCCTCACTCGCGGTTCTCCCCTTGGTGACGACGGTCAGCTCGCTGATCGGAGGGACCGGGCCCTGGACGCGTCCCTGGACGATGCCGGTGTCGGCGTCGACCTTCGTCGGTCCCTGGGTGACCTCGATGTCGGTCACCACGACCTCGTCGTCGACGCCCCCGCTCGACACGTGCACCACGTCGCCGCCCAGGATGTGGGGCGTGAACTCGGTCCAGCACACGGCCGTGCCCCTGTCGTTCACCTCAGCCCCCGGATCGGGAACCACCGGATCCACTGTCGCGACCTTGTGGTTGAGCTCGAAGACTCCATCTGGCGGAGCGATGCCCAGGGCGCTGCCGATCTGGATGCCGTTGCGCGTCACCTCGACCCGGACCTCGGCGCCCGGGGTGAGGTCCGCGACCACGACGATGCTCTGGTCCTTGGAGACCGTGACCGAACGGGCGGGATCGGCGGCGTTCGCCGGCGCGAGTGAGCTCGTCAGGGCGAGGACTGCGGACAGTCCACCGATCGACGTGGCAAGACCCCACCTGTGCATGTCGCGCACCGCTCCTCCCCGGTCTCACGATTCAGGCGCGCGGTGCTCTCAGGGAGCCCGCGGCATGTGGTGACAGGTTGGTCGACGTTCGTCAAAGCACCGCAAACTGAAGACGACTCAGCAATCCCCGAGGGGCACCCGCATCGCGACTGTGCCGATGAGCCGCTCGGACGGCACCGGCCCGTAGACCCGCGAGTCGATGGACGCCGCCCTGGCATCGCCCAGGACGAGGAAGCTGTCTGCCGGCACCACCACGGGGCCGTAGAACAGTGCGTCGATCGCCGTGTGGTCGACGTACGGCTCGTCGACACGCTGGTCGTTGACGTAGAGGAGAGCGTCCCTGATCGCCACATGGTCGCCCGGCAGGCCGACAACTCGCTTCACGACCGGTACCTCGGACCGGCCCGGCCGCAGCGCGACCAGGTCGCCGCGGGTCAGGTCGCCGATGTCCGGGCGCCACAGGTTCACCAGTACCCGGTCGCCGGGACAGAGAGTCGGCTCCATGCTCGTCGAGCTCACGGTCAGCGGCCGCAGGATGAACGTCCTCACGCCCAGCCCGACGACCAGCGCGCCAACCAGGACCACGACGAGCAGGACGCCTGGTCTCTTCAGGTGGCTTCGGGGCGGGGCGTCCGTCGCGCTCAGCCCGGAAGGTTGTCGAACCTGCACTTCGCCGCCCGGATCGGGTCGTTGCGGTCAGGCTGACCCGGCTTCCACCCGACACCGAACTGACCCATCATGTCGTGGTCCTCGTGGGCGAGGTTGTGGCAGTGCACCATGTAGCGGCCCCGCTGGTGCTCGAACCGCATGAGCAGCTGCACGCTTTCATTCTCCCCCGCGTAGACCACGTCCTTGGGTCCCAGCTCCCACGGATGCGGCGGCTGGCCGTTGCGGCTGATGATCCTGAAGTCGACGAGGTGGATGTGGACGGGGTGGAACCAACCGCCTGAGCGGTTCGCGACGGTCCACATCTCGACGTCGTCGAGGTCGGGGTCGGCGAGAAGCATCTGGAAGCCACTGTCCTCCACGTCCTTCCAAGTCTGCCCGTTGATGGTCCATTCTCCGAGGAAGCGCTCGACGTTGAGTGTCCGGCGGCGCTTCTCCATCCCCGGACGGAGGTGCATCACGGGAGACTCGGCCAGTCGCTCCGGGATCCGGTTCCAGGTCGGGTCCTTCTTGTCGAAGGGGTCGTCGACGACGTCGAATGCCATGACCTTGTCAGTGTGCTCGAAGTCGCGGTTGTTGTCGTTGCTGAGGTTGTTGAGCACGACCCGGGTCCCGGGACGGAACTTCGAGAAGTCGATGAGCACCTCGTAACGCTCGGCACCGCCGTGCCGGAACTCGCTGACCGTCTGCGACTTCGGCATCAGCCCCCCGTCGGTGGCCACGATGGTCATCGGGTGTCCCGAGCCGAGCCGCCAGCGCCACGAACGCGACACCGAGGCGGCCAGCATCCGGAACCGGTAGACGCGCCTCTTCACCTTCATGACCGGCCAGGGCCGACCGTTCACCAGTACGACATCGCCGTAGACGCCGCTGTGCCCGCCATCGTCGAACCGCAGCTGGCCGGCCTCGTCGAACGCCACGTCGGAGACGATCAGTGGGACGTCGAACTCACCCTGGGGAAGCAGAGCCCGCTCGACCTTGTCGTGCATGTGGTACTGCGCTACGAGGCCGGAGAAGACGTTCTGTGCCGTGTGGTGGGCACCGTGGTCGTGGTACCAGAGCGTGCGCGCCGGCTGGAAGTTCGGGTAGTGGTAGTCCTTGTAGAACCCCGAGGGGGTCACGTCGCTCGCGTAGCCGTCGTACTGCGGCTTCGAGGCGGAGCCGTGCAGATGTACCGACGTCGTGGTGTCGTGACCGATCGACGGATGAATGGGTGGCAACTGGTTGCGGACCCGCAGCTGGATCCTGCGGCCCTGGGTCGCCTTGATCGTCGGACCCGGGACCTGGCCGTTGTAGCCGAACATCCTGGTGAGGCGGCCGCCCTTGAGGATCTGGGCGTTGGTCATCCGTTGGGACAGCTCGTAGAAGTCCGTCCACACCCCGTCGGGGCCGCGTCGACGATCATGCGGACGCAGCACGGTCGGGCGCCGAAACGCGGTGGTGAACGGGTCCGGCAGGAACGCGGGGTCGATGGTGCTCGGGTCCGCGGCCCTGATCAGATTGCCAATCGGAAGCAGGCTTCCGGCAGCAGCGCCGGCCACCCCGAGACCACCCAGCTTCATGACGTCGCGTCGCTTGAGATCCATCGTTAACGTTCCCCCTCTGGCGCGCGGGTGTCCCTGTGACCCGCGTGTCGTGGGTCCAACGCTTTCCGAGGCCCATCAAGACAGCGTGAAACGCGCTGACGCAGGCGCCGCATGCACGGCGTCGTCCGCCTTTCCGGGCGCCGTCGCAGTGAGGGTCACCGCGAGACCGAGGACGGCCGCCATCACCGCGACCTCGACCGCCGCCAGGGACCAGAACGAGGCCCCCTCGCCGGCCGACAGCCGGCGGAGCGTGCGACGTCGATGGGTCAACCCGAAGCAGCCCAGGGCGAGGAATCCGGCGATCTTGAGGAGCAGGAGAACGGCGTAGGGCCCACTCTCCACCAGCTCCGCCCAGGAAAGTCGGGCGTACAGGTTCAGGACGCCCGAAACCGCGACCACGACGTAGCAGACCAGGGCCATGGCACTGAAGCGGCGCAGGAGTCCGGTGTCCTGCCGGGTCTGGGCGTTGAGATGCGCACAGAGCGCGAGCAGGCCCCCGGCCCACGCCGAGACCGCAAGCACGTGCAGGCTCAGGGCTCCGAGGGCGAGCGGGTTGAAGCCAGAATGTCCGGAGTGCCCGGTCAGCTCGGGGATGACCAGACCGACGGCCGCGACGAGCAGGACCAGACGCAGACCCGGGACCGATTCCACCCGGCTGGCGAAGAACGACACGAGTGCGGCGAGCCAGGCGCTGAGGGCCAACCCGGTCACCTGTGCTGCTATCCCCGCGGCCGCATTGCCACCCTCGCCCCGGAGCACCTCCGAGACCGGAAGCCCGGACACCTGTGACAGCTCAAGGACCAGCGAGCAGCCCGCGGCCACGGCCCAGACGAATGCCCAGCGGCCCGCCGCCACCTGCAGGCTCGTGCCGCGGCCATGCCGTCCGGTGGTCCCGGTCAGGAGGGCCATCACGAGCGCCCCGACGGTGGCCACTGCGCCGAGCACCCGCAGCGCGCGTGCGACCGGGGCTGTCAGCTCGGTGAACAGGCCGGCCTCGCGCAGGCCCTGCACTGCTGGTTGCAGCACCTGCGGGTTCGTGGCGATGGTCGCGGTGAGGGCCGTCACCACGAGCACGAAGCACACCGAGCCCACCGTGCGACGGGAGACGGCGGCCGTGACCGGCGTGACCGTCGTGTCGGCGGAAGCCATCAGGAGGTCCCCGCGGTCTCCCGGGCCGCGACCCGGGAACCCCGCACGGTGGACCAGCGCAAGTACCACGCGCCACCCAGGAGTGCGAGTGCGCCACCACCGAGCATCAACCAGCGTGTCGTGGCGGCTTGCGCCTCGGAGGCTGCTTGCGCCGGCTCGCCGACGGCGAAGTCGATGCGACCGGTGACCGGGTGCCCGTCGGGGCCCACGATCCGATAGTCCACGGTCCACTGACCCCAGGCGCCGTCGTCATCCAGCGTCGCGACGAGCACCGAAGCGCCCTCCGTGAGGGTCTTGTCCGACAGGGTCTGCGCCCGGCCGTCGGCATCTCGTACGACGATCTGGCTCAGGCCGAGGTCGACCGGGTCCGAGGTCCGCAGCGCCACCTGATTGGGCGGGACGGGCAGGCTGGCACCCTGCGCCGGGTAGCTCCAGACGACATTGGTGTGGGCAGACGCGGGGCCGGCCTCCCAGACGCAACAAAGCGCTGCGAGCGCCAGCACCACCGCGACGCGGCGGAGTGCCTTCATGTCGCCAGAGTGCTCGGTGCCCGTGAACGCCCCGTAAAACCTCAAGGGATGCATAAGCGGTCTGGACCCCCGTGCCGCGCATGACGCGAACGGGCCATGCCCCGGTTAGCACAGGGTGGCCAAAAGCCGCGCGTATCTGGGGTGTTCCTGCTCACTCTCGGGAAATGCGAAGACACGCGAGGCAGGGTTAGTACCACGTTCAACGAAGTGATCTCGGGCACCTCATCACATCTGACAAGCGGGGGCTTGAGATGGACAACAACCAGGAGCCGGTCGAGATCAGGCTGTTCGGCAGCCTTAGGGTCCGCCGTGGCGACAGCAGCGTCGTGGACGCATCCGAGTGGCGGACCGGGAAGACCCTGGACCTGCTGCGAATCCTGGCACTGGATGCCGACCAGCCGGTACGGATCGACAGCCTGCTCGAGAAGCTGTGGCCGGACGTCGACGAGGCGCGGGGACGTGCCAGCCTCCGGACCGCTGCGTCGCAGATCCGCCGTACGCTGCGCACCGACTGCATCGCGCGGCGACTCGGCGGACTGGTCCTCACCAACGCCTGGGTCGACGTGACCGCGTTCCGCGACCTCGCTGTGGAGGCACGGGTCTCCCGCCGCAACGGCGACCACGCCCGCGTCGTGGGTCTCACCCGCGAAGCCGAGGCGCTCTACCTCGGCGACTTCGAGGCGCACGACGGCGGTAGCAGCTGGGCCGTCGAGACCCGGGAGTCGCTGTCGGCCATGCGACGCTCGCTTCTCACCGACGCCGCCGAGAGTGCCGTCGAGCTGTCCTGGATGCGCGATGGCGTCGACCTCGCCGAGGCCGCAGTCAAGGCTGACCCCTACTCCGAGCGGGCCTACCGTGCGCTGATGAGCGCGTTTGCCGGTCTGGGAGAGACCGACAGCGCGCTGCGGGTGTTCAACGACCTGCACACCGTCCTGGCCGACGAGCTCGGGGTGGCGCCTTCCCGTCAGACCACCGCACTCCAGATGAGCATTCTGTCGGCACCGGACCGCGACGACGTCGCTCCGGCCTGGGTTGGTCGTGAGGAGGACTGCTCGGCCGTCGGTGACCTGATCCGCAAGAGCGTGGACACTCACCGCCTCGGGCTGGTGTGCGTGGTGGGCGAGGCCGGATCGGGTCGCGAGGCCCTGATCGACGAGTCTCTGCACCGCGAGCAGCTCGCCGGCGCCCGCGTGCACGGCCAGGGTCCGCGTGACCTGCCGAGTGGTTCCGAGCTGGAGTGCGCCGCACGGCGTGCTCCGGTCGCCGTGCTTCCGCCGCTGGACGGGCACGACGACAAGGACATCGCCGACCTGGTCAACACGATCGCAAACCTCGAGTCGACCACCGAGCTCACGATCGTGGTGCCGGTCGCCGCTGCGAACCGCGACCCCTTCCTGATGGAGCTCGAGATGGTGGGGCTCCAGGCGGAAAGCCTGGAGACCCACACCCTCGATCCCGCCGAGCTGGCCGAGATCGCGGAGAGCGTGCTGTGCGGCCACGCCGCGCCCCGGCTGGTCGACGTGCTCGTGGAGCAGACCGGAGGACGGGCCGGTGCCGCGGTATCGACGCTGCGACGTTGGCTGTCCGAGGGCCAGGTCGTCTGGACCCTGTCCGGGCTCGACCTCGCGTCGACGCCTGCCGGTGACGCGACGAACCCCGAGCTGGGAACCGTCATCCACGGCATCCTGGAACGGGTCGCACCCCTGGCCATGGACGTGATCCAGCTGGTCGCGCTCGTCAACCGTCCGGTCACGGCCGCCTCGCTGGTGCAGCTGCTCGACCCCCAGGTCTGGTCGGAGATCACGACCCAGGAGGTCGCGGAGTCGCTGGACAGGCTCACCGACTCGGGCGCCCTGCGCCTCGGGCGGGCGGGCTACGAGTTCCGCCACCCGATCATGAGGGCGGCCACCGAGGCCTGGGTGCGCCCGGCGGCGCGCCGCCGGCTGCACGACCGGATTGCTCGCTCCACCGTGGTGCACGAGAGCGACCGGGCAGCCCACTGGATGCAGGCGGCCGAGCCGCTGCAGGCCTGCGACGCCGCGATCTCATCGGCGCGCGAGGCCCAGCTCAAGGGCGACCACAGCGGGTCGCGGGCGCACCTGGCCCACGGACGGGACTACGCCGACGCCCTCTCGTCGACTCCGGAAGAGCAGGTGGCGGTGCTGCGCCAGCTGTCCGAGGTGGCCCGGTCGATCGGAGACCACGGACTGGCGGAAGACGCGGAGGTCACGGCACTGGACATGGCTCTGTCGACGGGCCTGCCGCCCGTCCCGGAGAACGTCGTGTCGGCTCTCTCCAGCTTGGGCACGGACGGCGCATCGTCCTCCCTGGACCTCAAGGCCTGGACCAGCATGCTGGAGGACGCCATCAAGCGGGCGGTCGAGCCGCTCCTGCCCGGTGCCAACCTGGCGATTGCGCTCTCGGTCGCACCGGCCGGCGCCGTCCCGGACCACGCCAAGCGGGCCGGCTGAGGGCCTCCTCGAGCTGGGCGCTTGCCGGTGGGTGTCAGGTGACGCGGACGGTGAACCTCACGTCACGCTGACGCTCGGCTCGGCGCCGTCGACGGACTCCATGCCCTCGGCGATCCGCATGGCCTCCTCGATGAGCGTCTCGACGATCTGCGACTCGGGCACGGTCTTGATGACCTCGCCCTTGACGAAGATCTGACCCTTGCCGTTGCCGGAGGCGACGCCGAGGTCGGCCTCACGTGCCTCACCGGGTCCGTTGACCACGCACCCCATGACGGCGACGCGCAGCGGCACCTCGAGTCCGTCGAGGCCCGCGGTGACCTCGTCGGCCAGCTTGTAGACGTCGACCTGGGCGCGGCCGCAGCTCGGGCAGGACACGATCTCCAGCCGACGCGGCCGCAGGTTCAGCGACTCGAGGATCTGCAGCCCCACCTTGACCTCCTCCACCGGGGGGGCGGAGAGGCTCACCCTGATGGTGTCGCCGATCCCCTGACCGAGGAGGTGGCCGAACGCGACGCTCGACTTGATGGTGCCCTGGAACGCCGGCCCTGCCTCGGTGACGCCCAGGTGCAGCGGCCAGTCGCCACGCTCAGCCAACATCTCGTATGCCCGGATCATGACCACCGGGTCGTTGTGCTTGACCGAGATCTTGAAGTCGTGGAAGTCGTGCTCCTCGAACAGGCCGGCCTCCCACACCGCCGACTCGACGAGCGCCTCGGCGGACGGCTTGCCGTACTTGTCGAGGATGCGCTTGTCGAGCGAGCCCGCGTTGACGCCGATGCGGATCGACGTGCCGTGGTCCTTCGCCGCCTGCGCGATCTCCTTGACCTGGTCGTCGAACTTGCGGATGTTGCCGGGGTTGACCCTGACCGCCGCACAGCCCGCCTCGATCGCGGCGAAGACGTACTTGGGCTGGAAGTGGATGTCGGCGATGACCGGGATCTGGGACTTCTGGGCGATGGCCGGGAGCGCCTCGGCGTCGTCGGCGGACGGGCACGCGACCCGGACGATGTCGCAACCGGACGCGGTGAGCTCCGCGATCTGCTGGAGCGTCGAGTTCACGTCGGAGGTCAGCGTGGTCGTCATCGACTGCACCGAGACCGGGTGGTCGCTGCCGACACCGACCTTGCCCACCTGGATCTGCCGCGTGGGCCGGCGCGGGGCGAGCACCGGCGGCGGGGCCGCGGGCATGCCGAGGGAAACCGAAGTCATGTCGTCATTCTAGGTTCGAGGCCCGCACCGGGCCGTGGCGGGCGGTTCAGCTGATCGAGATCGGCGCCACGATGTCGGCGAAGATCAGCACGACGCTGACCACGAGGATGACCCCCGCCATCACGTAGGTGACCGGCAGGAGCTTGGCGCTGTCGAACCCGCCGGGGTCGGGACGGTGCAGCAGCCGGGCGATCCAGCGGCGCACGGTCTCGTAGAGGGTGGCCGCGATGCCGCCTCCGTCGAACGGCGGGAGCGGCACGAGGTTGATCAGCCCGAGGAACAGGTTGAGACCGGCCAGCAGGAGCACCAGGGAGAAGAACCGGTCGGCGTAGGAGATCTCGTGCTCGGAGGCCACCTCGCCGGCGACCCGGCCGGCACCCACGACGCTCATCGGTCCGGTGGGGTCGCGCTCCTCGAGACCGAGCGCGGCGCGACCGACGTGGTAGACCTTCACCGGCAGGGCGCCGATGGTCTGCAGCGTCTGCCAGGTGCCGTCGGCCATCGTGGTCACGGCGAAGCCGATGCCCTGCCGCTCGCGTTCCTGGGTGGGCGCGACCCCGAGGAACCCGACCTTCGTGATCCGTTCGGGGTCGTCGGGATCGATCCGCGGTGAGACCACGGTCGAGGGCCTCAGGGTCAGCTCACGGCCGTCCCGCTCCACGACGACGGTGGCGGCCTTCTCGCCGTTGGCCCGGATCTCCTTCTGCACCTGGGGCCAGCTGGTCACCGCGGTCCCGTTGAAGGAGACGATCCGGTCGCCGGGCTCGAAGCCGGCCTTCTTCGCCGGCGCGACGGGGTCCTCGGCCGTGCAGGTGCGCGGCGGCGCGTCGCGGTTGGCCTCGGTCACGGCGATCACGCACTTGGAGACGGTGTCGACGGTGGTGGTGGGCGTGTTGACGCCGTACCCGCTGAACACGAAGACGAAGAGCAGGAACGCGAGCACGAGGTTGATCGCCACCCCGGACCCCATGATGATCACGCGCTGCCACCACGGCTTGTTGTAGAACAACCGGTCGTGGTCGTCCTCGTCGACGAGCTCCCACTCCGCCGAGCGTGCGTCGCTGACCAGCTGGGCGAACATCCCGGTGCGGGTGTCCCTGACCCTGTGGGGGTCCTGGTCCGGCTCCGGCGGGAGCATCCCGACGAGCTTGCAGTAGCCGCCGAGCGGGATCGCCTTGAGGCCGTACTCCGTCTCGCCCTTGCGCCGCGACCAGATGGTCCGACCGAAGCCGACGAAGAACTGGGTGACCTTGACGTTGAAGAGCTTGCCCGGGATCAGGTGCCCCATCTCGTGGAGCCCGATGGAGGCTGCCACGCCCACGGCGAAGAGCAGCACACCGAGGGTGTACATCAACGCTGTCATCGGGCGGG
>JBJMIQ010000098.1:0-6457 GCA_045806805.1 Nocardioides sp.
CATCAGCGAGACCAGGGGGACCTCGCGGGGCAGGGCATCGGCCCACTCCTCGAGGTTCTCGCGAAAGGTCTGGGACGGCACCACCAGGAAGACCGCCTCGGCACCGGCCGCGGCCTCCTCCGGGTCGTGGGTGGCCGAGACGGTCCGGGGCAGCTCGATGCCGGACAGGTAGTCGGTGTTCTGGTGCCGATCGTTGATGGTCGCGCAGACTTCTTCGCGGCGACCCCAGATCTTGACCTCGTTGCCGGCGTCGGCCAGCACGATGGAGAAGGCGGTGCCCCACGAGCCGGCCCCGAAGACCGCGACCTTGGTCATGTGTTCGTGTCCTTGTTGCGCCCCTTGCGCTTGTTGGGGTTGCCGATCTGCTGGACACCCATCCGCCGGGGGTCGAAGCGCTCGGCCGGCGCGGTCTCGCCACGCAGGTCCTCGACGATCGCGGTGAGGGCCGCCATGATCCTCGCCGTCGCCGCGTTGATGGCTTCCGTGCTCCGCGTCTTCCCGAGCAGGTCGCTGAGGTCGACGGGGTCCCCGGCCTTCATGGTCACGTGCTGGCGCGGGAACAGGTGGGGCCTCGAGGAGTACGGCGGCAGGATCTCCTGCACCCCCCAGTGGCCGACCGGGATCACCGGACATCCGGTCTCGAGTGCGATGCGGGCAGCTCCGCTCTTGCCGGTCATCGGCCAGAGGCCGGGGTCGCGGGTGAGCGTTCCCTCGGGGTAGACGATGACGCACTCGCCGGCCCGCACGGCCGCGACGGCTGCGTCGAAGGCGCCGATGGCCGTGCGGCTGAGCCGTTCGACGGGGATCTGTCCGGCGGCGGTCAGGAAGCTCGCCAGGAACTTGTTCTTGAACAGCCCCGACTTCGCGAGGTATCGCGGGATCCGGCCGTGGTCGTAGACGAACAGCGCGGTCAGCAGCGGATCGACGTGTGACATGTGGTTGACGACCACGATGCATCCGCCCTCGGCCGGGATCTTCTGGCCGTCGACCCAGGTGCGGTGCGTGGTCGCGAAGAGCGCGGGCTTGAGGATCACGACCGCCAGGTCGATCGCCCAGCCGCGTTTCTGCCGGACCTTGCGAACCTTCACCCTCGCCCCTCGATGATCACCGGGCCGAGCGCCGGCCGGACGCACTCTGCGTCGTGTGCAGGCTACTCGGTCGGATCTCCCCTGCCGGTCGTGACGCGGCACCACTCGCGGATCACCCTTCGGATGCCTGAAAGGATCGAGGCGATGAAGGACCAGGAGCATGTCGTGCTGTTGCCGGTGAAGCCCCCGTCGGTGGGCAAGTCCCGGCTGGTGGGCCTCCCCACGGACCTTCGTCGCGACCTCGCCGGTGCCTTCGCCCTCGACACCGCGTCCGCGTGCCTGGCCACTGCGGGCGTCGGCGCGGTGCTGGTGGTCACCGACGACGCGGCGTTCTCACAGCAGCTGACGGCCCTCGGCTGTGAAGCGGTGCCCGACGGTGCCGCGGGAGACCTCAACGCGTGCCTGCGCCTCGCCGCCTCGGAAGCCCTGCGACGCTGGCCGCGGCTCTCGCCGGTCGCGGTGTGTGCGGACCTGCCGGCCCTTCGGCCCGTCGAGCTCGGATCGGCGCTCGACGCTGTGCCGGCGGGGGTCGCGTCGTTCGTCGCCGATGCCGCGGGAAGCGGCACCACGATGTACGCCGCCCCTCACGACGGGTTCGACCCACGCTTCGGCCCAGATTCCCGCGCCGCGCATCTCAACGCCGGTGCGGTGCCGGTGGCGGGCGACCTGTTGTCGCTGCGTCAGGACGTCGACGATCTCGACGACCTGCGACGGGTGCTCGGACTCGGTGTCGGCGCCCGCACCGGCAGGGTCGCCCACGATCTCGACCTGGGCCCGGAAATGGGATCAGGGTGGGCCGCCGTCACCGGCGACCCACCCTGATGTTGCGGCTCAGGACTTCTTGGCTGTGCTCTTCCTGGCGCTCTTCTTGGCGCCGGTCGACTTCTTCGCCGTGGTCTTCTTGGCGCCCGTCGACTTCTTGGCCGCGGTCTTCTTCGTGCCGGTCGACTTCTTCGCGGCCGTCTTCTTGGCGCCCGTCGACTTCTTCGCCGCGGTCTTCTTGGCGCCCGTCGACTTCTTGGCCGCGGTCTTCTTGGCGCCCGTCGACTTCTTCGCGGCCGTCTTCTTGGCGCCCGTCGACTTCTTCGCGGCCGTCTTCTTCGCGCCCGTCGACTTCTTCGCGCCCGTCTTCTTCGCGCCCGTCGACTTCTTGGCCGCCGTCTTCTTCGCGCCGCCCGACGACTTCGTCGCCGACGACTTGGCCGCTCCCGCCGCCTTCCTGGCCTGGGCGGTGGCCTTCTTGGCAGCCGGGGCTGCAGCCGCCACGGTCAGCTTCGGCAGCTTCTTCGCTCCCGAGATGACGTTCTTCAGATCAGCACCCGGGGTGAACTTCGGCACCGCCTTCTTCTTGGACCGCATGCTCTGACCGGTCTGTGGATTGCGGACCGTGCGGGCGTTCCGGACGCGCTTCTCGAACGAGCCGAAGCCCGTGATCGCAACCTTCTCACCCTTCGCCACCTCGCGCGTGATCGTGTCCAGCACGGACTCGAGCGCATGGGCGGCGGCCTTGCGGTTTCCGTCGAAACGCGCTGCCAGCGTGTCGATGAGCTGTGATTTGTTCACTAGCTTCCCTTCCAATGAACCTACGCAGCCGAGCCCGTGCTCGACGTTTCTTCAACGCACGCTAGGGTTTCGTGGCCATTGTCACAATCAAAAACGCCGCATGCCGCGCGTGTTTTCTTCAGCCCTCTCTGCGTCGAAACAGCGCGAATCGGGGTCTGCGTCTTGCGATGAGGAGCCCAGATCCCATCCCTGGTTGGGGATTCGTCCTTCGGACGGCTCGGTCGGAGCGCTCAGAGAGTGGCAGGCTTCCACGCCGGTCGCGTCGCCTCGTACGCCGCGATGTCGTGGTCGTGCGACATCGTGATGTCGATGTCGTCGAGACCTTCCAGCAGTCGCCACCGCGTGTAGTCGTCGATGTCGAAGGAGTCGTTGATCGCATCCGCTCCCTGGCCGGCACGGATCGTCCGGGACTCGAGGTCGACGGTGACAACCGCCCCAGGCTCCGACTCGAGGTGGTCCCACAACCGCTGCACGACCTTCTCGTCGACCTGCGCAGCGACCAGGCCCGACTTGCCCGCATTGCCGCGGAAGATGTCGCCGAAGCGCGGGGAGATGACGGCCTTGAACCCGTAGTTCTGCAACGCCCACACGGCGTGCTCGCGTGAGGAGCCCGTCCCGAAGTCCGGACCCGCGACGAGGACCGAACCAGCGGCGTACGCCTCCTGGTTGAGGACGAATCCCGGGTCGCCGCGCCAGGCCGCGAAGAGGCCGTCCTCGAACCCGGTGCGGGTGACCCGCTTCAGATAGACCGCCGGGATGATCTGGTCGGTGTCGACGTTGCTCCGACGCAACGGAACTCCGACGCCGGTGTGGGTCGTGAACTTCTCCATCAGCTCTCCTCGAGGTCGGCCGGGCTCGAGAGCGTGCCGCGGATGGCGGTGGCGGCGGCGACCGGTACGGACACCAGGTGCGTGCGACCACCCTTGCCCTGCCGGCCCTCGAAGTTGCGGTTGGACGTGGAGGCGCTGCGCTCGCCCGGTGTCAGCTGGTCGGGGTTCATGCCCAGGCACATCGAGCAGCCGGCACCGCGCCACTCACCACCCGCTTCCTTGAAGACCACGTCGAGCCCCTCCTCCTCCGCCTGCAGGCGCACCCGGACCGAGCCGGGAACCACGAGCAGCCGCGTATCGGCGGCGACGTGACGGCCCCTGACGATCTCCGCGGCCGCGCGTAGATCCTCGATCCGGCCGTTGGTGCAGGAGCCGACGAACACGGTGTCGACCTTGACCTCCCGCATGGGCGTGCCGCCCTCGAGAGCCATGTAGTGCAGCGCCTTCTCGGCGGCGATGCGGTCCTGCGGGTCGTCGTAGTCTCCGGGATCCGGGACGCGGCCGCCCAGCGGCACGCCCTGTCCGGGGTTGGTGCCCCAGGTGACGAACGGGGTCATCGTGGAAGCGTCGAGCACGATCTCCTCGTCGAACTCGGCGTCGTCGTCGGTGACCAGGCTGCGCCAGTGTCGGACCGCGGCTTCCCACTCGGCACCCTTCGGGGCTCCCTGTCGGCCCTCGATGTAGTCGAACGTCGTCTGGTCGGGTGCAACGAGGCCAGCCTTGGCCCCCCACTCGATGCTCATGTTGCAGACCGTCATCCGGGCCTCCATCGAGAGCTCCTCGATGGCTGGTCCGCGGTACTCGACGACGTAGCCCTGGCCGCCACCGGTGCCGGCGTGTGCGATCAGGGTGAGGACGAGGTCCTTGGCGGTGACCCCCTCGGGCAGGCTTCCGTTGACGGTGACCGCCATGGTCTTCGGCCTGGCCTGCGGGAGTGTCTGGGTGGCCAGGACGTGCTCGACCTCCGACGTACCGATGCCGAAGGCCAGAGCTCCGAATGCGCCGTGGGTGCTGGTGTGGCTGTCGCCGCAGACGATGGTCATGCCGGGCTGGGTGAGGCCGAGCTGCGGCCCGACGACGTGGACGATGCCCTGCTCGATGTCACCGAGCGGGTGCAGGCGGATCCCGAACTCCTCGGCGTTGCCGCGCAGCGTCTCTACCTGGGTGCGGCTGACCGGGTCGGCGATCGGCTTGTCCCAGTCGACGGTGGGCACGTTGTGGTCCTCGGTCGCCAGCGTCAGGTCCGGGCGCCGGACCGGTCGTCCTGCGAGGCGGAGACCGTCGACCGCCTGGGGGGTGGTGACCTCGTGGATCAGGTGCAGGTCGATGTAGAGAAGGTCCGGCTCGCCCGGGGTCGAGCGCACGACGTGTTGGTCCCAGACCTTCTCGGCCAAGGTCTTGCCCATCTGTTCCTCCCTCACGAGCCGGACCCCGAGCGCGTGCGGCGACGACTCGGCGTACGTCACACACCCTACGTCTTGCATCCCATGATCTGAGACGGCAGTATTGACATATGGACACGACCAGCGGAGTCGGCGTACTGGACAAGGCGGCGCTCGTGCTCACCGCCCTGGAGTCGGGCCCGGCCACCCTGGCCGGACTCGTCGCCGGCACCGGGCTGGCCCGACCCACCGCTCACCGCCTGGCCGTGGCCCTCGAGCACCATCGACTGGTGGCCCGCGACATGCAAGGGCGGTTCGTCCTGGGTCCGCGGCTGGCCGAACTCTCCGCCGCCGCCGGCGAGGACCGGTTGCTCGCGACCGCCGGCCCGGTCCTGGCCCGGCTGCGTGACATCACCGGCGAGTCCGCCCAGCTGTGGCGCCGCCAGGGAGATCACCGCGTGTGCGTGGCGGCGGCCGAGCGACCCAGTGGACTGCGCGACACCATCCCTGTCGGCTCACAGCTGACCATGCGTGCCGGGTCGGCGGCCCAGGTGCTGTTGGCGTGGGAGGACCCGGAGCGGATGCACCGTGGCCTGCAGAACGCATCGTTCTCCGCCGCCGCCCTCTCCGGGATCCGTCGACGCGGCTGGGCGCAGTCGGTGGCCGAGCGCGAGCAGGGCGTGGCCTCCGTGTCCGCTCCAGTCCGCTCCCCCGGTGGCAAGGTCATCGCGGCGGTGTCGGTGTCGGGTCCGCTCGAGCGACTCTCGCGCCAACCGGGGCGCATGCACGCCCCCGCCGTGCTCGCCGCGGCCGAGCGGCTCTCGGAGTCGCTGCGTCGGGCAGCCGCCGAGTAGCTCAGCCGACGGCATCCTCGAGGGACGCGCGGTCCCAGGCCAGGTCGACCCCGCGACAGCCGAGCAGGTAGTCGACGATCTGGTCCTCGGTGAGCTGGTGGGTCTGGCGGAGCCCGCGGGCGATGGTGGCGACGTACGGCGGGGCCGGGGCGCGGAGCCCGAGGGCATCGACGTCGGTGGCGCTGAAGGTCACGACCGGGCGGCCGTCCAGCTCTCCAGCGAGATGGAGCGTCTCGTAGCGTCCTGGCCCGATGGTGTGCCGTCCCGTGCTGACCACCTCGGTCAGGTCGAGGTCGGCGCCCGGCTCGCGCCACATCTCCTGTGCAAGGACGTCGGAGAGCTGGCCGGCGGTGACGAGGTAGGCGCAGGCGAGGACCGAGCCGCCGGAGTCGGGTTCGTGGAACGCGATCCCTCCGCCCCAGGTGGGTGACTCCCAGGCAAAGGCCAGCCGTCCGGCCATCTCGAAAGGTTGGGTGTCGAGCGGCTCCGCCCGGTCCCGGGCGCCGGGATAGGTCCGGGTTGCGCCCGTGGGTTGGCCCCCGGAGAGGTAGCGGCGGAACCGGTCCGGGTCGAGGTTCGAGCCGTAGCCGGCGTACCAGACGAGGTTCACATCTGCTGGGGACGGGCGATGCCGAGGAGGTCCAGGCCCTGGTCGAGGACGGCGAGGGTGGCGGCACACAGCGCCAGGCGGGAGGCGCGGGCCTCGCTGTCCGCCTTGAGCACCGGGCACTGCTCGTAGA
>JBJMIQ010000099.1:0-2550 GCA_045806805.1 Nocardioides sp.
CGAGCTCGTCATCAAGCCCCGCGCCCAAGCAGCGGCACACAAGGTGCACCGCTCCTGAGTGGTGCGAGACTGTCGCGCGTGAAGACCATCGGACTCGTCGGCGGCATGAGCTGGGAGAGCAGCGCGGTCTACTACCGCGACCTCAATCTCGGCGTGCAGGAGCGGCTCGGCGGGCTGTCGTCGCCCAAGCTGGTGCTCAGCACGGTGGACTTCGCCGAGGTCACCCACCTCGAGGACGCCGAGCGTTGGCAGCAGATCGGTGAGCTGCTCGCCGAGGCGGGTCGGGGCGTGGAGCGAGCCGGCGCCGACTTCCTGCTGCTGTGCACCACCACGTTCCACAAGGTGGCCGCTCAGGTGCAGGACGCCATCGACATCCCGCTGCTGCATCTCGCCGACGTCGTCGCGAAGGCGTGCGTCGACCAGGGCGTGACCAGGGTCGGATTCATCGGCACCAAGGTCGCCATGGCGGACCGGTTCTTCACCGACCAGCTGGCCTCGCACGGGGTGGAAGCGATCGTGCCGCGCGAGGAGCACCATGAGTGGCTCAACGCGGCGATCTACGAGGAGCTCGTCCACGGTCACGTGCTTCCCCGCACCCGCCGCCGAGTGGTCGAGATCGTCGAGGAGCTCTGGGACGCCGGCGCGGGCGGAGCCCTCCTCGGCTGCACCGAGCTGGAGCTGCTGATCAAGCAGCCCGACGTCGACATCCCGGTCTTCCCCTGTACCACCCTCCACGTCGAGGCCGCCCTCGACCGCGCGCTCTCCTGACCCGGGACCCTGCCCCGATAGTCCCGTACGTTGTGGTTGCCGCAGTCGGCGTGGCGACAACCGGTTCGTCAGGGACTATCGGGTTCGATCGAGCAGCAGGTCGGCCAGGCGCCGCAGCTCGGGGGTGAGGTGCTGCTCGGGCACGGTCGCCCGGGTGCCGCCGAGGTCGAAGACGTAGGAGTACATGTCCGGGTAGGCCTTGCCGCTCGCCGCCGCGGCCAGGTCGATCCGGGTCACCAGCTCGCGCACCTCGGCCACCACGTCGTCGTCCGGGCCGTCGAGGTCGACCTGCCCCTCGACGGTCGACCCGACGAAGCCGCCCGAGCGACGTACCGTCACCACGCCGGCCGCGGTCGACCCGGCCTGCGGTATCGGCGCGGAGGGGGCCGCTCCGGCGGAGACCCCCACCTCCGCCCAGGCCGCCGAGACCGCGTCGGCATCGTCCCCCGCCGCTGAGATGGTCGCGGCCGCGAACCCGGCGAAGTCGGTCTCCGGGCCCACCGCCGAGCTGGTGAGGGCGGCGTACCAGATGGCCCCCGCCCCGGCCCAGGTGTTGTGACCGATCGAGGTGGCGGCCAGCTGGAAGGCGCGGTTGGGAATGCCCGAGTTGAGGTGGACCCCGCCGTTGTCGTCCTCGGTCTCGACGTAGTCGTCCATGTGGCCGACCTGCGGGTCAACTCCGAGGACCGGGTCGTCGTACGCCGTTCCCGGTGCCGCCATGTCACGCAGGGCGCGGGCCTTCACCCCCGGCAGGAACAGGCCCTCGCCGATCAGCCAGTCCGCCTGCGCCGGGGTCTGGGCCAGCAGGCGCTGCTTGAGGCAGGCAGCGAACACGTCTGCGACGGACTCGTTCAGCGCGCCCGGCTGGCCTTGGTAGACCAGCCCCGCGGTGTGCTGCACCACGCCGTGCGAGAACTCGTGGCCGAGCACGTCGACCGGCTTGGTGAACCGGTCGAACACCCGCCGGTCACCGTCGCCGAACACCAGCTGGGTGCCCTCCCAGAAGGCGTTCACGTAGTCCTGGCCGTAGTGCACGGTCGCGATCACCGGAGCGCCGGCATCGTCGAAGGACGCGCGCCCGTAGACCTCGGCGAACAGCGCGAGTGTTCCCGCCACGCCGTACGCCGCCTCGTCGACGGCCTGGTCCCCGCTCTCGGGCTGCCCCGTGGAGCGCACCGGGGCCCCGGGCAACGTCGTGCCGTGGTCGGCGGAGTGGATCGTCCATGGGGCGCCGGCCCGGATGCTGGGCGCCGGCTGCGCCGGCATCGTCGTACGCGCCGAGCGGAACCCCTCGTCGAGGGCCAAGGCGGACGTGAAGCCCTGGGCTTGCTCCGGAGCGGCCCCCGCGATCCGGCGGAGGAGGTAGGGCGGGACGAACGTACAGCGCGACCTCATCCCCCTGTTCTACGTCACCAGCGGCTCTGCGTCACCCGCGCCGATTGGGCACAAACGGCAGATCCGGTGTGCAATTGATTGCCGTTTGGTACCAAACGGCAACTCTCCGCAACCCCTCGAAGGCGACTTCCCATGTCCACCCGCACAGACCTCCGCAACGTCGCGATCGTCGCGCACGTCGACCACGGCAAGACCACGCTGGTCGACGCGATGCTCCGCCAGGGCGGCGCGTTCACCGAGCATCAGGCCGAGGGCGTGGGCGAGCGGATCATGGACTCCGGGGACCTGGAGCGCGAGAAGGGGATCACGATCCTCGCGACGAACACCGCCATCCACTACGCCGGCCCGGCGGCTGATGGCAAGCCGATGACCATCAACATCATCGAC
>JBJMIQ010000100.1:0-8083 GCA_045806805.1 Nocardioides sp.
TAGGTGTTGCTCGCCGTGCCGACCGGGCTTTGAGTGCAAAGGGTTGTCGCCGCGACTGTTGTCGTGGCGAGGCCATCTCAAAGTCGCATCTGCGGCCCCAGAACCGCTCACCACCGGCGGCTGTGTCTGGGGTCTGCTGCACGAATTGGTGACAGTTTCGGTTAGGCCGCCTGGGTGGCGGTCTTGGTCATGATCAGCTCGTATTCGATCGGGGTCAACCGGCCGAGGGTGACTTGTCGGCGGCGTCGGTGGTAGGTCCTCTCGATCCAGGTGACGATCGCGATCCGCAGCTCCTCGCGGGTGTTCCAGACCCTGCGGTTGAGCACGTTCTTCTGCAGAAGCGAGAAGAAGGACTCCATGGCGGCGTTGTCGCCGGCCGCTCCGACCCGTCCCATGGAGCCGACCATGTCGTGGCGGTTGAGCTGACCGACTAACTTCCTGGACTTGAACTGGGACCCGCGGTCGGTGTGCAGCACGCAGCCGGCCACACCGATGCCGTCGGTTCGGCGCCGGGCGACGGCGTTGTTGAGGGCCGCGACTGCGATCCGGGACTTCATCCGTGCGTCGATGGAGTAGCCGACGATCCGGTTGGAGTAGACGTCCTTGGTCGCGCACAGGTAGAGCCGGCCTTCCCGGGTCCAGTGCTCGGTGATGTCAGCCAGCCAGAGCTGGTTCGGGCCGTGGGCGGTGAAGTCCCGTTCCACCAGGTCGTCGTGGACCGGCGGACCCGGCTGTTTGCCGGTGCGGGCGCGCTTCTTCCCGAACACCGACCACCAGCCCAGGTCGGAACAGATCCGCCACGCTGTCCGCTCCGCCATCGACTCACCCGCCTCCCGGGCCTCGTCGAGCAAGAACCGGTAGCCGAACTCGGGGTCCTCGCGATGGGCGTCGAACAGGGCGTTCGCGCGATAGGCCGCTCGAAGCTCGGCGTCAGTGACCGGGCTCGCCAGCCAGCGATAGTAGGGCTGGTGGGCGATCTTGAGCACCCGGCACGCCACCGTGACGGGGATCCCGTCGCCGGCCAGCTCGCGGACGAGCGGGTACATCATTTTCCCGGCAGATGCGCCTGCGACAGATACGCCGCCGCGCGACGCAGGACCTCGTTCTCCTGCTCGAGCAGCTTGATCCGCTTGTTCGCCTCACGCAGATCCTCCGCCTCACCACCCGAGCGGGACGAGGACGATCGAGACGAGTTCCGCTCCTCGATGCTCAACCACCGCTTCAGACACGACGGCGAGATGCCGAAGTCTTTCGCGACCTGAGCCATCGAGGCGTCCGACTCCCGGTAGACCCGGATCACGTCCTTGCGGAACTCCATGGGAAACGCCTTCGGCATAGTGCACATCCTTCCAGCGCCGACACACATCGACGCAGATCAGATGTCACCTATCCGTGCAGCAGACCCGTAGTTATTTGGCCCGACTCAACGGTGCGCGTCACAGCCGTGGCTGGATGACTACCGGCTCAAAAGGTTCCACTCGCCGTTCCACCGGGGACTGAGCGCGAAAGAAGAGGGTCAGGGGCTGAGCGCCGCGAAGGGCGCGGCGGCTCCGTAGATCTTGTAGAGCGCGAATGGCCCAGCCTGGAAGGTGCTGCACCGGTCGTCGAACACCATCGCCGCACGCCCGTCGGAAAGTCCGGCGCCGTACCCGTAGGTGGAGAAGTCGCCCGGGGATCCGTTGACTGGACCGCTCGCCAGGGCACGGATGCGATGCACCATCCCCAGCCGGTGGTCGTCGTCGGCCTGCCGCCACCAGCTGCAGGTGAAGCTGCTGAGCCGGCCCGGGGTGTAGGCGGGGGTGGCGGTCGCCAGGGGGGAGACTGCATCCTCCACTGCCGAGACCGCCGCTCCGACGATCCGGTCCAGCAGGGTGCCGTACGGCGAGCAGAGCCGCGGCGACAGGCCGGCGTCACAGATCGACTGGAACTGCTCCTCCTGCGCCTGCCGGCGGGCAACCGGCGGCGCGGGCACACCATTGTCGGCTCCCGGTTTCGCGGGTGTCGTCGTCCAGCTGCACACCGTGTCGTTGCCGTCGGGGTAGCCGGAGACCGTGAACCCGGCGAAGCACGCCACCAGCTCGCTCTCGTTGGCCACGTCGCCGGTGCCGACACTCAGCTCGGGCTGGGTCCCGTTGTTGCAGTCGGGCAGTACCAGCGGAGAGGTCGTCAGCGAAGCGCCAGGGGCGGCGGTGTTGCGGTAGAAGCAGTTGCCGGTGTTGCCCGGGAACGAGTCCCACCACATGTCGGTGCCGTTGGGCTTGACCGCGCCACCACGGGAGACCCCGAAGTGGTTGCCCACAAAGCGGTTGTCGTACGACGTCGACACCTTGGCCGGGTCGCATCCTGGCACCGGGGTCGAGGAGCCGACGGGCGGCGGGCCACAGACGGTGGCGTCGGGCACCGCGAAGAGCATCGTGCCGCGGCGCCAGTTGTCGAAGAACCAGTTGCCTGACACTCGGTTGGCGTTGCCGCCGGCGAGCCACATGCCGGTGCCGACCGGGGCAGGAATGAAGGGTTCCACGTCGCTGTCGGGCTGGTAGGGGTTGAAGTTGTTGGAGTAGAAGTTGTTGTTCCGCAGGGTGTTGCCGTGCTGCGGGAACCCGGGGTGTCCGGGTGCGGTGAACACATCGGTGGTGAACCCAAGCGCGTTGTCGTAGAAGTTGTTGTGCGCGATCAGCGTGCCGTGGCTGTCGGTGCCCGAGAAACCCCCGGTGTTGTGGTGGCTGTCGCAGTTGCGCATCACCTGGCTGTAACGCCACTTCGGGTAGAACCTCTTGTAACGGTGATCTGTCGAGTCCGCCCCGGAGCCCGGGTAGATCCCCGAGTCGCCGTTGCCCGCAGCCTCGCAGTTCTCGATGACGCCGTGGTCCTCGACGAACGTCAGGACGCCGTAGCCGCCGGCGTAGAACGTCTTGAACCGGTTGAACCGGTAGCCGTCGGTCTCGAGGATGTAGATGTCGTGCTCGCGGGCGTGGCGCACCGTGAGGTTGCGGAGCACGAACCCGTCGGCCCGGTCGATGAAGATGCCGACGTCCTTGGCGTTGCCGACTGCCGACGGCCCGCTGTTGCCGGCGCTGGCGTCACCGGCCTCGACCACCACGTCATCGGCGGATACACCGGAGCCCTCGAGCTGCAGGTTGCAGCGGATGCACCGCCCGGCGTTGGGAATGCCGTGCCGGTCGGTGCGGGGCGGGCTCGGCGGCGGCGCGGTGTCGCGTCCGCGGCCGATGACGGCGACGAGGTTGGCATCGTTGGGACAGTGAAGCTGGTAGTCGTGGCTGAGCGCGCCGGGGTCCCCGCTGTCAGACTTGATCGTGTACTTCGCGCACGCGGGATCGTGGGTGGGCTGCTTGCGGGAGTGCCGCTCCAGGTACAGCCCAGGCATGACCACGACCCGGTCGTTGTTGCCCGACGCGTTCACCGCGGATTGGATGCTGTGGAATGAACAGCGCCTGAAGAACGCCTTGTTGACCCGGAGCAACATGTCGGCACGCGCGTCACTCAGCGACGAGTGGACCGTGGGGCGGTCGTAGTAGCCGGACCGGCGGGCCGCAGCCACCGAGGCCCTGAGCCGGTCGAGCGAGTCGTCCTGGCAAACGACCCGGGTGCGGCCCGACCTCGATGCGTCCAAAGCCGAGACCAGGCTGCGTTCGCTCGGCACCTTGCCACCGGCACAGGGATCCACCGAGCAGTCGGCCCGCGGGTTGGGGAAGTAGGACGGCCGCTCGACGTGGCCTTGCGCAGGTGCGGCCAGCAGGACTGGCACGGCCAACCCGCCGGCGAGGCCGAGAACCAGCGCGACCAGGACGGCGCGCAATGGTGGGCGGTGGATCGGGCGGGCACGGGTCATGTTGACTCCTCGAGCTGAACCTTGCTCGAGTGTCAAACGATGGGAGGTCCCGCGTGTTACGCCGTGGAGTCTGCCCGTCTTCACCCCAGGCGTCACGACCAGCGATCTTCGAGTTTCTGCTCGTCCTCGGATCCCACGCGCTGGGTCTCTCGCAAGATCGCACCGACTCACGGCATGTGCCGTACTAGCCACGCGCATGGGTTTGACAAAGCAGTGGCTCGGCGCAGTCCTTTACTGGGGTGGGATGCGCTCGGGTTGGTATGGCCGGGGTCGGTGTCATGCGGGCTGTGGAACCGCGTGATAGTCGGGGTCCGAAGTTATAGTTTGACGAGCCGTCATGGGTCGAGGGGGAGGCCGTTGCGAACACCGAGCCAGCACGAGGTCGCGCGCTCCCGCCGCGAGCCGAACCCGTTCGCACAGCAACTGTTCTCCGGCCTTCCCCGTCGCTACGACATGCTGGAGGAGTTGCTGTCCTTCGGACAGAACCGTCGATGGCGGACCGCCATGGTCGACGCGGTGGTGCCGAACCGGCCTGAGCTGGTGCTCGACGTGGCGACCGGCACTGCGGGCGTCGCCCTGGTCCTGGCCGACCGGACCGACGCGCAGGTGATCGGGGTCGATCTCACGGAGGAGATGCTGCGCACCGGCCGACAGCGAGTCGAGGCTCGCGCTCGCAGCCAGCGGATCGCCCTGGCCCTGGCCAGAGGTGAGCAGCTGCCCTTCGCTGACGCGACGTTCGACGCGCTCACGTTCACCTACCTGCTGAGGTACGTCGCCGATCCGGCGGCCACTCTGGCCGAGCTGGCCCGGGTCGTGCGTCCGGGCGGGACCCTGGCCAGTCTCGAGTTCGGCGTCCCGCCCCGGCTGTTGTGGCGCGCGGCATGGCGCCTCCACACCCGGGTTGTGCTGCCCGTCGGGGGACTCCTGGGGGGCGGCATGGCCTGGGCCCGGGTCGGATTGTTCCTCGGGCCGTCGATCGAGCAGCACTACCGGACCTACCCGGTGCAGCGCCACGTGGCGATGTGGCAGGCGGCCGGCGTCGAGGATGTCCGGGCGCGACGGATGAGCCTGGGCGGAGGGCTGGTCATGTCGGGAAGCCGCCGTCGTGGCTGACGAGGCCGCGCCCGCCTTCTATGCCAGGCAGGGCGGCGCGATCTCGGACTGGTGGACGGTGCTCCACCCGCCGTACACCGCCTGGCACCTGAGCTACGTGGTGCTCGGCGCGGCAGTCTCGCCGGACCGGGACTGGACGGCGCTCGTGTTCACGGTCCTGGCGTTCTTCCTCGCGGTGGGACTGGCGGCGCACGCGCTCGACGAGCTGCATGGACGCCCACTGCGGACCGGGATCCGGGCGGCCACCTTGAGGGCCGTGGCCCTGGTGGCCCTGGTCGGCGCGACCGCGATCGGTCTCGTGGGTGCCCTCTTTCGCGACGGACCGCAGTGGGCGCTGCTGGTCGCCGTGCCGGTCGGGGCATTCCTCGTGGTCGCCTATAACCTCGAACTGTTCGACGGCCACTTTCATACAGACCACGTCTTTGCGTGGGCCTGGGGTGGGTTTCCCGTGGTCGTCGGCCTCCTCGCCCAGGCGCCAGAGTGGAGCGTCAAGCTGGTGGTCGCCGCGGCTGGGGCCACACTGGCCGCCCTGGGGACGGCGTACGCCCAGCGATTCTTGAGCACGCCCGCGCGACGGCTGCGCCGCGGCATCACCGCCGTCAGCGGCACCCTCGTCACCACGAACGGCGTCGGGATCCCACTGCAGCGGCAGACCCTTCTCAAGCCGCTCGAGCAGACATTGCGTGCTCTGTCCTGGGCTGTCCCAGCCGTTGCCGCCACGTTGCTGATCGCGGCCTCAGCGCAGGGCCGGTGAGTAGGGCGAAGCCGGCCGGGTCGCCGAGTCGCTGCCCCACCTCTGTCACAGCCTCGGCGAGATCGCCGTCAGCCACCGGCCCGAGCGGAAGGCCCGTCTCGGCCCGCCGCGCCTCGTTGGCAACCGTCCAAAGGTGCGCTATGACCGCAGTCTCGGCTTGGCCTGCGATGCGACTCATCAGCACCCCCAAACGGTAAACCGACCGGGCGTAGGCCGCGTGTGATTGCCGGCTTGACCCGGTTGGATCACCACATCAGTTCCTCAACGCGCTGCTCCATGTGACAGCGCGCAGGCCGGCGCCAGGGTAGAGGACGATGAGCCGCTCTCCGCGTCCTGCGGCGTCAAAGAGGTGGCCGGTGGCGATGATCGAACCGGCGCCCCACGGGCGCCCCGAGGACTGATTGAAGGCGAGGATTCGCCGACGGCTTTGGGCAACGACGTGCGCCGTCCCGCGTCGGTCCATGAAGGCGGCGGGCCGGCCGCTCGAGGCAATCCTCAGGGGCGGCCCCCAGGTACCGTCCGGGCGGAACCGCGCGGCCCACACGTGGGTCGGTGAGCCCGTAAAGGGCGTCTGTTGCCAGGCAGCCAACGCCGCCCCGGAGCCGTTCATCGACAAGGTGAGGTCGCCCCCGTCCTCGCCGAGCGACGTTGTGAGTTTCCGACTGGGCGACCAGGTTCCCGAAGGGATGCTGCGCGACCACCCCAGGTAGTTGGCGTACTTGCCCTGAGCCTCGCGCCAGATGCCCGTCGTGGACCAGACCACCAGGGCCCGCCCGTCGGATCCGATCGTCGTCTGCAGACCCGTGAGAGGGGCTCGGTCGCGCCGGTCCGGTCTCCACGTACGAGTTCCACTCCACCTGGCTCCGTGCCGTCGCAGCGAGGAACTGACCAGAGCATCATGCAGCCAGGCCACGACCAGGTCTCCGTCTGTGTTGGAGCTGACTTGCAACAGGTACGCCGTCCCGGACCTCGTCACCGGAGCGAATCGCCATGGCCCGGTCTGGGCGTGCCGGGCGCTGCGGATGCCTTGGTTCGACCACACGACAGTCGTGGTTCCGCGACCGTCGATGGTGACGCGTGGACCGATCCCGGTGCCGAGGGCTTGCGCTGCAGTCCATGTGCCGGCCCGCAGATGTGACTCCTTGACTCGCCAGCGGTCACCGACCCGCTGCTGCCAAACCACCGAGGCGAAACCGGGAGGCCCGACGGCGACATCGAAAACGGCCAACCCACGCAACGGGGCCTCCGCCAGCTGCAGCGGGGCCGTCCAATGCCCGCTCGACCGCCGGCGAGCGACCATCAGCGGACCGTTGCCTCCCTGAATGTCGGCGAACCAGGCGGCTACTGCCGACCCGCCGGTCCGCACCCGGACCACGGGCGGCAGTTCCTGTTGATCAGTGGGAAACGCCGTATCCGCGACCACTTCCTCAGGTCCCCACGAGGCCCGCGCAGCCGACGACACCCGCGGCGCGTCCGACACCGTCCCGGCAGAAAGAGACGGCGTCGCCACCGCGAAGGAGGGGACCGCCAGCCCGAGAGCTAGAAGTCCCAACAACCTGCCTGATCCGCTCATGACCCCTCCGACCGCTGGTGCCCTGCCCGGTGGCCGCGTTCCTGTGACTCCCACTTGTGTGTGGACATCTGCGACCCCCTTGTTCGAATGCGCCAGCGCCTGCCGAGCACCCCGGCGGCTCAGTTGACGGTCACCCACGCGAACCACTTGGCACAAGGGTTCCGAGTCCCGACTCACCCGGGAACATCTGGCCAAACCCGGGACTTGCCTCCAGACCGGGGAGCCCACCCGCACGAGTTGCCCGTCACGACTCGGCCCCTATAGGGACGAGGCATGGGGTCGTGTGCCTGTCATCGGCACGACCGCGCTCACAGCGGCATGAGCGTACGGTGCCACAGTTGATCTGCGAAGGTTCCGTCATGGGAAACGGGCCCCCTGTGAACAGTGAGGCCATCAGCGAACCGACGGTGGGTCCGATGTGGCGCTGGCTCGGAACCACCATCGTCCTCTACCTGTGGGTCTCCCTCGCGGTGTCGGTGCCGGTGTTCATCGCCGTCTTACTCGGGTGGGACAAGTCAGAGCTCGGCAGCCACAACGTTTCCTGGTACGACGAACCCGCGTGGGTCTGGTCCTTCGCCGCGTCGAACGTGATCTTCACCATGGTGCCTACGATCTGCATCCTGATCCTTCCGGCGTGGCTGATGCGAAACTCCCAGCATCAAATCCTGTTCAGGGTGCTGGCCCTCTTCCTTACCTGGTGGATGCCCTTGTTCAAGATCGTCTTCATGGCCACCCTCGCGTCCGGGGTCAGCGGCGTGCTGACTCAAATCGTCTTCTGTTGCTTGCTCCCACT
>JBJMIQ010000101.1:0-6041 GCA_045806805.1 Nocardioides sp.
GGGCGAGGATGCGGGTGGCGTGGGGGTGGTCGTGGCCGCGTGCCCTGGCTTTGGCGTAGAGGTCGGCGGCCCAGGGGTTGGCGTGGTGGGAGTCGCCGGCGAAGTCGATGACGGCGCCGCGGAGCTGTTTGTCGACGGCCCAGCGGAAGGTGACGACCTTGACCTTGCCGGACTGTTTGGTCGATGGGGTGGCGCCGGCCAGGCAGGCCAGTGCCTCGGGGGTCGGGAAGCGGCCGCGGGCGTCGCCGATCTCGGCCAGCAGCCGGGCAGCGCGGACGGTGCCGGCCTTGGGCAGCGAGGTGAAGATCGCGGCGTCGGGATGGTGGGCGAGCTGGTCGGCGATCTGGTGCTCGAGGGTCTTGATCTGGGTGCGCAGGCTGGTCAGCGCGGCCACCAGCGCCAGGGTGATCTCGGCCCGGGCGGCAGCTTCGTCGCCGGAGGTTCCACGCGGGGCGTCGCGCAGGTGGTCCCAGAGCCGGTCGAGGTTGGCCAGGTGGTTGTAGCCGATCGAGCGCAGCCAGTTCCCGAGCCTGGCGCGCGATAGCCAGTCGGCCTTGTCCTGGCTGGGGAACCGGGACAGGAACCGCAGCGTGATCGTGGAGTCGATATCGCGGAACAGCCCGATCACACCGGGCAGGGTGGTCTGCAGGTGAGCGCGGAGCTGGTTGGCCATCGCCACCCGGGCGTGTACCAGGTCCTGACGGGCGCGCACGGTCATCCGCAGGGTGATGGTCTGCTCGCTGTCGCGGGTCAGCGGACGCATCCTGGCTCGGTCGGTGCGCAGCACATCGGCCAGCACGTAGGCGTCGAACCGGTCGTCCTTGTTGCCGGCCGACCCGTACCGGCCGCGCAGGTTCTTGACCTGCTTCGGGTCGATCACGAACACCGTCAGCTCGGCCTCGAGCAGCGCGTCGACCACCGGTCCGTCGGGCCGTTCGATCGCGACCGCGGTGACTGCCCAGCGACGCAGCCGGGCGATCAACCGACGAAGTCCGGGTGCGGTGTGCGCGACGCCGAACCGGTCGACCGGCCGGCCTTGATCGTCGACGATCGCGACCGCGTGATCCTCACTCGCCCAATCGATCCCGGCAGTCACCCGGGCGGACGCTCGACGTGCCTGCAGTTCCTGTTCGACACTCATGGTGGTCCTTCCATGCTGTTGCAGCAGCAGGTTGGGCACCCGACGGTTCCGGGACACGACTGCCGGTCGCTCACTGATCGGCGCTCTGATGGCGCACAGCCCTGTCGCCAGTCGACGTGTCCTGGGCCGCCGGGCCCCGCGTAACTCATGCAGGACCTCGAAAGGTCTCGCGTGCGTGGCAGTGACCCGACGGGAACCAGGTGCCACCAACCGCATCTCGCGGCCGGCCCGAAACACCCTGCCGCGAAAAACGATCAGCAAGAAGAGGTTCGCCCAGTGAGCGTGCGGATCAGAGAAAGGTCTCCAGCTGTGGGTCAAACTACTCGGGCCGGGCGTATCGTGGATAGATAACCATCCCGCCAGCGATGCTGGTGAGCGGACCCGGACCTCGCCCACGTCGATGAGACGCCCTGCGAGGTCCTTTTTATGTTTCTGCTTCGAGTGCCTGAGTCCGGCACAGCTCCTCCTCCGCGTTCGCCCGGTCCTCGGGCACCGCTGCTGAGTGCATCGAAGACGCACCCTGGGGAGGGGTAGATCGATGAGCATCCAGATCGTGATGATGGTGCCGCCGGAGGCGGCCAGTGTGTCCCTGGCACGGCACACCCTGACCGAGACGATGAGAATCGCCCATGTCGCACCGGACTGCATCCAGGAAGCGGAGGTGGCCATGTCCGAAGCCTGCACACGGGTGTGGCAACACCTGGCAGACGGCAAGGGGCTAGAGGTGCTGATCAACGTCGGCGACATAGACCTCACGATGCACGTCCTGGCGTCCGGGACCGGCTACCTCGGGCGTGACAACGGGACCTTCCTAGCCGAGGTCAGCGGCCCGAACAGTCGCGGCGGCATGCTCCTGATGAAAGAGTTCGCCGACCGCGCCGACTTCCACTCCAACGGCGGAGCCGGATCGATTCGCCTCACCAAGCATCTCCGCTGGGTCGAGACGCCACTGCCATCAGGCTGAGCGGGTGGCGCGGCGAGCATGGGCTTCAGACCGCGCACTCATCTCGGCTACTAAGAGACTTCACGCAGGATCGATGTCTGGCCAGACTCGGTCCAGGTGTCCGGCGGGACGCTCTCTCTATCGGCTGCCCGCCCGTGCTCGAGGTGTGGCTCTCATCTGGGCTGCGACCCGTCGGACACCGTGACGAGGCGTGGCTCAAGAGGGGACTGCCCTGCTCGTAGTAGCACTGCCCACCTCGCCGTCCCTTATCGGTTCGAGGAGCAGGAGGCGCCATGGCAGGCGTGATCATCGGGGTCGACCCCCACAAGCTGTCGGCGACCATCGAGGTTGTCGACCAGCACGGACACCTGTTGGGGTCGGGTCGGTTCACCACCGACCGGGCCGGCTACGCGGCGATGCGCGGCTACGCGAAGACCTGGCCGAACCGGGTTTGGGCGATCGAGGGCGCCAACGGTGCGGGCCGTCCACTGGCCCAACGGCTGGTCGAGGCCGGCGAGCAGGTCCTCGACGTTCCGGCCAAGCTCGCCGCCAGGGTCCGGCTCTTCGACACCGGCCACAACCGCAAGACCGACGCCCTGGACGCGCACTCGATCGCCATGGTCGCGGTCCGCACCAGCGGGCTGCGGGTGGTGGCACCCGATGGTGAGCTCGAGGCGTTGCGGATGCTCACCGACCGCCGCGACGAGCTCGCCCGCCTGCGGGTCCAGACCGTGAACCGGCTGCAGCGCCTGCTCAGTGAGCTGATCCCCGGCCAACGCAAGCGCGACCTCTCCGCCCTTCAGGCCAAGGCGATGCTGGCCACCGTCCGACCACGCGACATCGCCGGGAAGACCCGCCGCCGGATGGCCGCCGAAGAGCTCGCCGACCTGGTCGCGGTCGACAGGAAGCTGAAGAGGATCAAGGCCGAGCTCAAGACCGCGGTCCAGGACCGAGGCTCGACGCTGATGGGCATCCACGGCATCGGCCCCGCTGGCGCCGCCCGGATCCTGGCCGACGTCGGCGACATCGCCCGGTTCGCCGACCGCAACCGATTCGCGTCCTGGACCGGCACCGCACCGCTGGACGCCTCCTCCGGTGAGCAGATCCGGCACCGACTCTCCCGGGCCGGGAACCGGCGGATGAACCACGTCATCCACATCGCCGCCATCGTCCAGCTGCGCCACGACACCGAAGGTCGCGCCTACTACCGACGCAAACTCGCAGCCGGAAAGACCCCGATGGAAGCCCTGCGCTGCCTGAAACGACGACTCTCCGACGTCATCTACCGCCGCCTTCTGGCCGACGCCCAACCCGTCGATGCGACCGCAGATGAAACGGGCCCGGGAGGGCACTGCGGGGCGACTCTTCAATCCAGCGCGGTCGACCTGCCCCCGCCCATCGACACTTCGGATCAGCCACTTCCCGGACCCGCAGCAGCGACGCTACAACCGACCAACCGAGTCGGGAAGGGCCCACGAGAGAAGGTCCCCCAGCCGGCCCCTTGACACAGAGGGGAGCCAGATCCGGTCGCACCGCAGCCCGCCGAATGGTCACAAACCGCACGTGTGCGGGCGTATTTCCTGCGGTTCGTGACCAATCGAGGGCCGGTCCGCGCGGCCTCCCCCGTCCTCAATTCGGTCAGTCCGTGCGGATGCCAACGCTCACCCGACGGGACATCACGCCCGAGTCAAGGGGCGAGCAGCTCCGGCGGCAGGTCGGGCAGGTCGGCGAACGGGTGGTCCACCAGCTCGCGGTCCCCGACCCTGCGCCGGGGCAGCCCCCCGGGGTGCTGGTCGATGAAATCGATCAGTTCGATCAGCTCGGCGCGACGGCCCCGGCTCACCAGCCAGCCCATCAGCCGCTGCCGCAGGGGGAGCGAGGTCCGCTCGAACGGAACGGTGTCGGTGTTCCAGAACTCGGTGGTCCCGGCTCGCAGCATCTCCCAGTAGTCGTCCGAGCAGCCGGGCACTGCCCGGAAGTACTCCCACATGTCGATAGCGAGCACCCGTGCGAACCACACGTCCTGGGTCGCTGTGGAGGTGCTCGCCCGCACTGTGTCCGTGCTCCAGCGCTTGGTGAGCAGCCGGTCAGAGAGGTCCCGCAGGTCGTCACGCTGCTGGCTGATCGAGCTGCCGTCCGACCGCACCCGCCAGAGGTACACCGCCTCGACGAGGACGTCGATCCCGTGCGCCGCCACGAGCGCCTGCGTCATGGCCGGCTGGTCCTCGTAGCGCACGTCCGTCGGGAAGGCGAGATGGGCGTCGTCCCAGAACGACCGGCGGAAGACCTTGTTCCACGCGAACACGTCGGCCAGGACCAGGGGCGCCTCCTCGATCCCAACTGCCAGGCGCGACTCCTGGTGGTTCTCGCGCATGAGCGGGGTCATGAACCGCTCGTTTCCGCGCAGCCGCTCGACCGCACCGATGGCGAGGTCCGATCCGGTCCGCTCGAGAGATCCGACCATGGTCGCATACGCACCGTCGGCCACGAGGTCGTCGCTGTCCGCGAAGGCAAGGTAGGCTCCGGTGCTCCGGCGGACGCCCTCGTTGCGCGCGGCGCCGAGCCCGGCATTCGCCTGGTGAACGACCCGCACGCGGGAATCCTCCGCCGCGAACCGGTCGGCGATCTCACCGGTCGTGTCCGTCGACCCGTCGTCGACGACGACGACCTCGAGCGTGGTGTACGACTGGCCGAGGATGCTCCGCAGGCACTCGGAGAGGTAGTCCTCCACGTCGTACGCCGGCACCACCACGCTGAGCAGCGGTGCGGAGGCGTCGGACCGCTGACGTCGACGCCGGCTGATCATGGCCGGAGTCTACGGAGCCGGCGCACTCGCAAAGTCAGACGACGCGGCGGCGGCCGAGCCGTGCGCGGACCCTGCCCCGCATCGAAGCCGGCACCAGTCGCCGGGTCCATCCGGGGAGCCGACGCGACGCGGCGACGACCAGGGCGACCACGGCGGTTCGCCCGCTGATCCGTGCCTCGGCCACGCCCCGCCAGTAGGCCTCCCGGCGGGCAGCGATCACCGTCGACTGGGTCACCGCCTCGCACTCGAGGTAGAAGGACGCGTACTGCTCACTGAGCTCGTCGAGCTGTGCCAGCGGTTCTCCCGCATCAGGGGTCGAGGCCAGCTCGTCGAGCGAGGTCCAGGCGGTGTGGGCCATGCCGGCCAGCCGCTCCGGCAGGTCCAGGTCGTCGAAGGTGAGGCTGATCCGGCGCAACCCGGGATCGACGAAGCTGCCGATCTCCTCCCGGGCGGGGGCGTCGATGCCGGTCAGTGGCGCGAGGTCGAGCTCCTTGCCGATCCCCGTCACCACCTGCTCCCACCCCGACAGCAGGTCGTGGTAGCGGACCAGGGCACGGCTGGAGCCACGCGTGGCGTGCTCGGTGCCCAGCATCATGTTCAACCACGCGGCCACGCCCTGGCCGTCCATCAGCCGGTCGTTGTAATAGGTGCGCTTGCTGCCCACGACCTCGGGTGGGGGCCGGAGCATGGTGACGAAGGCAGGCTGTGCGCCCAGTCGCTGGGCGCACGAGGTCCACAGCGGCAGGAACCACGAGAGTCGCGGGTCCTTGACCAGGACGACGGCGGCCTGGTCGAACTGGGCCTCGAGCCAGGCGTCGAGCCGGCGCCGGGCTTCGGGCAGCTCGGCCTGCTCCGCCGTACGCTCCCAGGCGACCGGCCTGGCGTCCGACACCTGCACGTGAGCCTGGATCAGAAGCTCCTCATGGAAGTCCACGACCCACTGCGGCTCCCCGAAGCCCCGGGGGTTTGTCGGGTCCGAACCCACCTCGGGCTGCGGCACGTGGAGCCCGAGCCGCCGCAGCACACCGGTCAGGGTGCTGGTCCCGGACCGTCCCGTGCCGGCCACCAGGACCAGCCGCCGTTCGGCGCCCGCACGGGCCGCCGACGGTGGGACTTCGGGGTGCATGCGAGTCTCCTGGGTCGGTGGAGGA
>JBJMIQ010000102.1:0-16801 GCA_045806805.1 Nocardioides sp.
CCACGCGCCAGTGCACGAAGGTCAACGTTTCCCACGACGTGCGGAGCATGGGGAGGGACACGTGGACTTCAGCGGTGCTCACGGTCCTCCGAACGCCTCCGATGTGGTTGCCGCCCGGATGTCGGACAAGCGGGCGTCTCAGCCAGCCAGCCTGGCCTTCAACATGGCCTTGCCCTCTTCGGCGCCCTTGCGGCTGTCCGCCTGGGCCTTGCGGAAGAATTCGGCCAGGTCGCTGTCGCCATCGCGATCCGCGTCCTGGATGTAGTCCTCCAGGCGCAACGCGTTGCTGAGGCAGGCCTCGGTGAACCAGATCAGGTTGTAGTCCTTGTCCTTGGTTCCGGTCGCGCTTCCGGTTTCGTCGGTACTCGTCATGTCTGCGCCTCATCCTTTCTTCATGTCGTCCGCCCCGCCGTCGGGGCGGCTGATCTAGTCGTTGATGCCGCCGTACCCCAGGAGCGGGCAGGCACGCATCGAGCCTGCACCGGAGTTGTCCGCGGGGGTCTGGCCTCGGTCAGATCGGCCAGATCCGCGCGGATTGCGATCAGCTGCCGCCGACACCCAGGGCGCTGAGCAGGACCAGAAGGACTGTGGCGACGGCGACGACGCCATGGGCTGCCACCACCGGGACCGGGAAGTGCTTCTCGGCCGGCACCTCCGCCGACACCTCCGCGCCGGCAGCCGGGGCAGCGGCTCGGCGCACCGGGAGCCAGCGAGCAAACATGGTGAACCCCAGGAGAGCGATCACGACCAGGAGGACCACGGCGACCCAGGCAAGGGCCTGGGTGTCGGTGACCACGTACACGATCCACACCACCAGGCCTGCGGCTGCGAGCACGAAGTGGCCGAAGACGACAGGGGCGGGGAGCCTGCTGGTACCGGACCGCTGCTGTTGCAGGCCGCCGCGCTGGATCCAGGTGCCGAGCAGGACGAATCCGCCCAGGGCGGTGATCACCCAGACGATCAGTGCTGCGATATCCATTGAGACCTCCGTGGTGGGTATGCGAATCAGTGAGTCGGGTGGTCGTGGGCCGCGGACGTGGTCGCGAAGCCCTGAGCCTGGGTGTCCTCATCAGCGACACGTACGCCGTAGTGGTAGGCGAGCTTGCCGCCGAGCGACCCTGAAAGCGCCAAGCCGGCCAAGCTGATGGCAGAGAGGATGATCTGGCCCGTCGCGACGGGATCCCCGTCGTCGTGACCGCCGTAGCGCCACCAGAAGCCGAGACCGTAGGCGGTCGTGACGAGCAGGTTGAGCGTCATGTGCAGCAGTGCGGTGCGATAGGCACGAGTGCCGGACGGGATCGCGAAGAGGTCCAGGAAGCCGAGCATGGCCGCTGCCAGCGCGCCGACAACCCCGATGGCGATCAGCATCTCAGAGCCCTGGGTGAGAAAGCCGGGCTTGTCGACGATGCGGGAGGCAAGGTCGAAGACGAAGCTCGCTATCCAGGCGCCGATCGGCACGGTCACCATGATCGGGTGGAAGGGGTGACCGTAGGGCCCGGCGAGGACTGCGCTGACTGGCCGCTTCGATTGGCTGTGCCCGTCGCTGATCATCTCTGATCCTCTCGCTCCAATTCGCCAATCACTATTGGTTATTTCTCGGACACCGTCAAGATCATGGGCCTCGTGTGTCGAACTCAGGTGTTTCGGCTATCGAGCTTGGAGTTACGGTGAACGCGTGAGGACCGACGAGCAGGGGCATCGCACGCCGCTGGACACGCTCAGCGTGCTCAGCGAGGGCTCGCGACGGCGGATGTTCTCGTTCATCCGGAGCGAGCGGCGGGCGGTGACCCGTGAGGAGGCCGCCGCGAGTGTGGGGATCTCGCGCAAGCTGGCCGCCTTCCACCTGGAGAAGCTGGTCGAGGCCGGGTTGCTGCGGGCTCGCTACGAGGCATCCGGCGACGTCCGGAAGGTCGGTCGTCGACCCAAGGTCTACGAGTGCACGGAGGCGCTGATCTCGGTCTCCATTCCGGAGCGGAGTCACGAGCTGCTCGCGGACCTCCTGCTCGAAGCGGTCCTGGATCAGGGCGACGGCGAGAGCGCGGAGGCGGCCGCCGTTCGCACTGCCCGTGAGCGTGGTGTCGCGCTCGGCGGGGAGGCGCGTGTCGTCACGCGCCCGGGGCGGCTCGGGAGCGAGCGTGGTCTGACCGCATGCGCGCAGATGCTCGACAACCACGGGTTCGAGCCCGTGCGCGAGACGAGCGACGAGGTACGTCTGCGCAACTGCCCGTTCCACCCGCTGGCTGCGAAGGCCCCCGGCCTGGTGTGCGCCATGAATCAAGCCTTCATCGCGGGCTACCTCGAGGGACTCGAGGTCAGCCGGGTCGAAGCAGTACTGGAACCTGTGTCGGGCGCGTGCTGCGTGCGGTTGACGGCGAGCTGAGCGACGGTTCCGCGTGTCGGGTGCGGCCAACGCGGCCACCCCTGGACAGGGGCGGCCGCGTCGGGGCTGATCAGTCGTACGTCAGCGGTCAGATACGTGCGCGGCGGCGGAACACCGCCCCGCCCGTCATCGCGAGGCCGAGCAGAATCGCCAGGACCGACAACGGAGAGGACGACCCGTTGTCACTGGTCAAGCCCTCGTCCCCGGCAAGTCCGGCTTCCACGGCGGTCGGAACCGCTGAAGCGGTGGCGGCTGCCTCAGTAGTGCCGGTCGAGGCCTGTGCCTGAGGGGCCATCGTCGTGCCGGAGACCTGGCCGCCGGACGACGTGCTCGTGCTCGTGCTCGGGTTCTTGGTGGACCCGTTGCCGGAGTCGCCGCCGGGGTCGGTGCCCGGGTCGGGCATGGGGCATTCGGCCATGCCGGGACCGCTGTTCTGGGAACCCGGACCGCTGTTGTCGACCTGGCAGTTGTTGTTGCCAGGACCGCTGTTGGGTCCGGGGCCGCTGTTGGAGCCGCTGGAGCCCGAACCGCTGTTGGAGCTGGACCCGCTGTTGGAGCTGGACCCGCTGTTGGAGCTGGACCCGCTGTTGGAGGCTCCGCTGCCACCAGAGCCGCGGCCGCCATCATGGGCGCTGGCCGGCACCGCGACCCCTCCGATGACGGCGATCAGCACTGCGGTGAACAGAGCGATGACGAGTCTGAACATGCTGGTGAATGTGAATTGGCGCGCCATCTGGCACCCCTCCCTCGACTGGCTGTGGTCGAGTCCGGTCTGGACCCCTGACAAGAAGGTCATGGAGGGACGTCACGCCGGTGTAAAACCGGCGTTCAAGACCCAGGGTCGGAGCTGGGCGTTTACCGGCCGGGAGCGCCTCAGCCGGCGCAGCCTGGTTGCCAGCTCGGTCGATAGCATCATCGAGTGGTCACTCTTGAGGACCAGCAATGGACAGGCCCCCGCTTCACCTGCCATCAACGAGAACCTGCCGCGACCCGCCGGGCAGGCTGAAACCCGCTCTCGCCCCGAAGGAGTACCACCATGGACGGACGCACCCTTGGTTCGACCGGACTCGAGGTGTCGCCCCTCGGGCTCGGCTGCATGGGCATGAGCCAGTCGTTCGGCCCGCGGCCGCCGCGCGACGAGATGATCAGGTTCCTCCGGGCCGCTGTGGACCGGGGAGTCACGCTCTTCGACACCGCCGAGGTCTACGGCCCCTTCCACAACGAGGAACTCGTCGGAGAGGCGCTGGAGCCCGTCCGCGCGGACGTCGTCATCGCCACCAAGTTCGGGTTCGCCTTCGGCGAGGACGGCAAACAGACCGGTGTCAGCAGCAGGCCAGACAGTATCCGTGCGGCCGTCGACGGCTCGTTGCGTCGTCTGCGGACAGACGTCATCGACCTGCTCTACCAGCACCGCGTCGACCCGGAGGTCCCCATCGAGGACGTCGCCGGCACCGTCAAGGAGCTGATCGAAGCTGGCAAGGTCCGCCACTTCGGGATGTCCGAGGCCGGCGTCGGCACGATCCGGCGCGCCCACGTGGTGCAGCCCGTCACGGCGCTGCAGAGCGAGTACTCCCTGTTCTGGCGCGAGCCCGAGGACGAGATCCTGCCCGCCCTGGAGGAGATCGGCATCGGCTTCGTCCCCTTCAGTCCGCTCGGACGCGGATTCCTGACCGGGCAGGTCACCGCCCAGACTCAGTTCGGCGAAGGCGACATCCGCGCCACCCTGCCGCGGTTCGAGCAGGAGGCGCTGCAAGCGAACCTCGCCCTGGTGGACCTCGTCGGCAAGGTCGCGGAGCGCAAGCGCGCGACGGTTGGCCAGGTCGCCCTGGCCTGGCTGCTCGTCCAGAAGCCCTGGATCGTTCCGATCCCGGGGACCAGGCGGCTCGAGCGCCTCGACGAAAACCTCGGAGCAGCCGATCTCGATCTCACGACCGAGGACCTGGCAGAGCTCGACAGTGCCTCGACCACGGTGCACCTCGTCGGCGACCGATACCCGGAGGCCATGCAGAAGATGATCGACCGTTAAGGGCGCTTCGGGGGGCGAACCGCCGTCTCCACCGGGACCAACTCGGCGGCGGTGCCGACGCCGCCCCACCGGTGTACCTCTCCGGGCAGGTCGAGACGGTCGATCGGTGCAGCGTTCGCGAACTCACCCCAGCTGGCCTTCGGCAGCATCCACATCACCTCGAACTCGTTGCCGTCGGGGTCGCGGGCGTAGACGCTCTTGGTGGCACCGTGGCTGGATTCACCCGTGTAGGCGCCGAGGTCGGCCAGGGTGTGCCGCGCCTCCTCGAGCTCCTCGATGGTGTCGACCTGCCAGGCGAGGTGGTAGAGGCCGAGGCTGCCGCGCGGCCGCGCTGGCTGCGGCCCGACGCCGAAGAGGCCGAGGTCGTGGTGGTTGCCCGAGCGCGGCAGGCGCAGGAAGGCAGCGTCGGCTCGCGGTTCGCGTGCCATCACCTCCATGTCGAAGGCCTGTTGGTAGAACGCGATGCTTCGTTCGAGGTCAGCCACGAACAGGACGGCGTGGTTGAGGCGTACGGCGTTGACGGTCATGAAGGGTTCCTTCTCGGGCTGGTGGTGGGCGTCGCTCGGGGCGTTCAGGCGACGACGCCGAAGCCGCCGGTCCAGGAGACCTTCTCGGCGACGGCGAGGGTGAGCTGGAGAAAACCGAGAGCCTCGAGCTCGCGGGCACGGGCCAGGGTCCCGGCGTCGATGGCCTCGAGTCCGCCGGAGGTGACGATGCCCGCCAGGGTCGACTTCGCGTCCGCGTCATCGCCCGCGATCAGGACGGTGGTGGGAAGGGAACCGAGGGTGCCGGAGGCGAGAGTGCCGGCGAAGTTGGTGTTGAACGCCTTGAGCACCCGCGACTGGGGGAGGGCCCCAGTGATCTCCGCGGCCGCAGAGCCATCGGGGGGCACCACCAGGGAGTCGAAGGTCGCGAAGTTCAGCGGGTTGGTGATGTCGACGACGATCTTGCCGGCGAGGCTGTCGCCGCGCTGGGCGATGACGTCGGCGAGGGCCGGATAGGGAACCGCGAGGACGACGATGTCGCCGGTGACCTCGGTGTCGGTGTCGCCGGAGCCGAGCAGCTGGACGGGGTGGCCGCCCTTGGCGGCGACGGCGGCGATGGCCTGGCCCATGTTTCCGGTGCCGATGATGGAGAGGTGTGCCATGAGGTGCTCCTGGGGGTCGTGGGTGAAGGATTTAGTTGTTGTTTCAACTAACAGTACGCCGCATTTGGTTGTTTCGTCAAGTAAACCGGTTAGGCTGCGGACATGGCTGATGAATGGCTGACTGACGAGGAGAGGGCTGCGTGGCTCCGGCTGGTGGCGGTCGTCGAGCTCCTCCCGGGAGTGTTGGACTCCCAGCTGCGGGCCGACTCCGGGGTGACCCACTTCGAGTACTTCGTCCTGGCGATGCTCTCAGAAGCGCCCGAGCGCACCCTGCGGATGACCTCACTGGCACAGCGCACCAACGCCACGTTGCCGCGGCTCTCGCACGTGATGCGTCGGCTCGAAGGCCGCGGGCTCGTGGATCGGCATCCCTGCCCCGAGGACGGTCGAGCCACCAACGCCCGGCTCACCGCCACCGGGTGGGACGCCGTCGTCGCCGCCGCCCCCGGTCACGTCCGCACGGTGCGCCGCCACGTGTTCGACGCGCTGACGCCCCGACAGGTGGAGCAGCTGCGACGCATCGGCGACGCGCTGCTGAGCCGGCTCGATTCTGATGGTGGCATGACCGGGCTCTACGCCCCGGAACAGTCGGGCCAGTAGACGGCCGACAAGACGCGCTATTCCGCTCGGCTGGACTCTGTGGGTCGTTGCCGGTCTCGAATTCAGCCGCTCAGGGCACCGAGCCTCGAGGGTGACCGCGTCGAAGTCTCGTAGGGGGGCGACGGCTGGATCGCGAGGACGGTCACGTCATCGCTGGCTGGCGAGTCGAGGCCGAGGAGCGAGGCCAGCACGTGGTCGCACACGGACTCGGGGTCACTGGAGGGCACGCGGATCGACTCCAGGCGGGCCAACCCCTCGCTGATCGAGCTCGATCTGCGTTCCACCAGGCCGTCCGTGTAGATCAGGACCGACCCTCCGGGCGGGATCTGGGCAGCACGGTCGACGTAGACCGGGGTGTCGCTCACGCCCAAGGGGGGTCCCGGATCGCCACGCAGCAGTCGCGCCTCGCCGGACGCTTCGATGACCAGGGGGTTGAGGTGGCCGGCGCTCGACCACCGAAAGGCGCCGGTGGCGGGGTTCACGATCGCGTACAGGCAGGTGGTGAGGTCGGAGACGCCCAGGATGTCCACCATCGTGTCGACCCGGGCGAGCACCGTGGCGGGTGACGTCTCGTGTACGGCGAACGCGCGCAGCGCGGTCCGGATCTGTCCCATCGCGGAGGCGGCGGAAAGGTCGTGCCCCACGACGTCGCCCACCACCAGGCCGACCTCGCCGGAGGGCAACGAGACCACGTCATACCAGTCCCCTCCCACTCGCATCGACGAGTTCCCCGGCGTTGAGCGTGCTGCGAGCTGGAGCCCCGGGATGTCCGGTAGCTGGTCCGGAAAGAGGCTGCGCTGCAACTGGTCGGCCACGGTCCGTTGTGCCGCCTCGCGGCCCAGCGCATCGCGCAGCCTCGCACCTTCGCGCCGGTGCAGACCCACGAGTAATGCCCAACCCACGAGGGCTGCCACTGAGCCGATCATCAAGACGCGGCGGATCACCTGCTCGTGCCGGTACTGCGCGTGCTCCAGGTCGGCGGAGCTCTCGGCCAGTGTCAACGTCGCCTCCGCCTGTGGCTGGACGAGCCGCTCGAACATCGTCTCGAACCGCCCGATCGCCGCGCCGTCCACCTTGCCCGTCCGCAGCATCGACCCGACCAGACGCCGGGCAGTGTCGATGTACTCCGTCTGCGCAGGCACCAGCGCGTCCATGTCATTGGCGGCGGCCGGCGGTAGGTCCATCTTGTGCAAGCGACGTATGTCCTGCTCGAACTGTTGAGCATCGTTTTGGGTCGCGTGGCGGATGCGTTCCATCGCCGCCGTCGGCGCAGCCGTGCGCAGGGCCTCTCGCGCATCGCCCACGTCGGCCCGCAGCGCGTCGTGCATCATGTCCGCGTCCTGGTGGAGACGCTGCGCGCGGGTGAACTGGCCCATCTCTTCAGCGGTGGTGACCGTGCCGGCCAGGGAGAAGACCGCGGTTCCGCCGACCAGGAGCGTCAACCCAGCACCAAGCACGGCGAGGACCACGAGAGGGCGGGGCCACGGCAGACGGAACACGTGCACCCCTTCCCCCGGTCGCGGCGCCGAGTCCGGGCGGCCTCTGTCCCCACGCGCGCGTCCTGTAACAAACGTACGCCTGTCGACGCGGCCGCACAGGCCCTTGGAGGCTTATGGCCCACAGGTGCCATCACGGTCACCCACATGGGTCACGGCTCACGAGCGACGCCTCGACCCGGCGGTACGTCGTGACCAGTGAAGCGCCCCGCAGTCCCTGCGTGAGTGAGCAGCGGGACGCTTCAGGGAATACTTCAGGTTCTAGTGCACCCGCCGACGCCACGCAACCATGGTTGAAGGCGCGACTATCCAGATCGGGCCGCGAGGTCCGCACCGCTGTGCTCTACGGCTCCGTTCGGAGGTCGAGGACGAACCACACGGTCGTACCCGCGGTGTTGCGTTCCGAGCCCCATCGGGTCGCCAGGGCTTCGACCAGCTGAAGGCCCCGGCCGTGGACCCTGAGTGGTTCCTCGACCAGCTCTCCCGAGGCCGCGTTCGGCAAGCCGTGGTCGCGGACGGTGATCGTGAGGACGCCGTCCTCCAGCACGACGTGCACCGCGCAGCCGCTGTCGGCGTGGATCACCGCATTGGTGACCAGCTCGGAGAGGCACAGCACCGCCGTGTCACTCGCCTCCGGGTCGACGCCCCAGCCCTCCAGGGTTCGGCGCAGGAAACGGCGGGCGTCCCCCACGGCTGCGGCGTCACCGGGCACCTCGTGGACGACCGCGACAGCATCCGGGGGCAGCGCCCGGTCAGGCAGTGAGGCAGGTCCTGGCTGCGGCCCGCGCCGTGCCGCTCGCAATCTGGCGCCAAGCTCCGCACCCAGACGCTGGAGCTCGGCTCGATTCTGTGTGTCCAAGGCCTGCGCCGCGTCGAAGAACAGCACGAAGCCGCCAAGAGTCCTTCCGGCCGCGACGATCGGCACCGCCGCGACCCCGACCGTCGAGGTGCTCCGCTGGTGGGACACGAAGGTCGGATACCGCTCCTCGAGGTCCTCCAGCGTGCCCACGACAACGTGACCGGCGCGGACGGCGGTGTTGAGGGGCACGTCGTCATAGGCATCGATGTGGCACCACGCCGGTCGCTCGCTGTTGTCGCGATCGCTCGCCGTGAACCGCAGCCGCCGGCCACCACCCTCAGTCAGGGCCAGCCCCACACGGCGCACGCCCGCGAGCCGGCTCAGCGATTCCAGAACGCCTTGCGTCCACGCCGTGACCCCGTCGAGGGTAGTCTGCGAACCTGTGTTCGGCGGCACGCGCCCAGCCTAGGCCCGGGGGATGGCGTGAAGGGTCACTTCGCGCAGATCTCCCGCGTCGGCCACAGCGGTCAGGTAGGTGCAGTTCGGCTGGCGTCGCCGGTCGGTGGGGGAACCGGGATTGAGCAGGCGTAGACCGGTGGGACTGGTGGTGTCCCAGGGGATGTGGCTGTGCCCGAACACGAGAACGTCGAGATCGGGGAACTGGGCGCTGCATCGTTCCTCCCTGCCCTTCGCCGGACCCGTCTCGTGGATCATTCCGAAGCGGATGCCCTCGATTTCGGTGTGGGCCACCTCCGGCAGCCGCTCCCGCAGCACTCCGTGGTCGTTGTTGCCCCAGACCCCGACCAGTCGGCGGGCTCTCTTCTCGCACTCGTCGAGGAGCCGCTCGTCGACCCAGTCGCCTGCATGGAGCACCACGTCCGCGACCTCGAGCTCACGCCAGACCTCCACGGGCAGGTCGCGCGCCCGCTTCGGAACGTGGGTGTCGGCCACGATCAGCAGTCGCGTGGTCATCCAGCCACCCTAGGCAGAGTCCTGACCAACCGCCGCCCCGCCGATGCCGTGCTAGAGGGCGGCATGTGGGATGACGCAGAACTCGTTGCCGTCGGGATCGCGCAGGACGACGAAGTCGGCGTCGTCGGGATAGGGCCAATCGTCGACACGCGTGGCGCCGAGGTCGACGAGCCGGTCGAGGTGGTGTTGCTGGTGGTCGGTGTACAGGTCGAGGTGAAGTCGCACCGGCTCGCGCGGGGGTGCCTTGGCCAGCTGCAACGAGACCGGAAATCCGCGGCCCGCGGGATCGACCAACATCATGAACTCCGGGTCCCAGTCCTCCTCGCGCTGCCGGTAGCCCAGCGCGGCCGACCAGAACGCCACTGCGCGCTCCATGTCCTGGACATTGATGACGACGGTGGCCAGGTGCAGATCCCCGGCCTCACGGGTCGTGTCCGCCATGGTGACCTCCGCTCGAGAATGATGAGCACTGTCCACGGGGCAGAGCCCGTGGCCTTGGTACCCCTCCCAGTTGGACACGAACCGTAGACCCCCGACCATTGCATGCGTTGCGCACGGGTGGGGTACCGGATCGTGCTGCCGCTACAGAAAGGGGCGGGGTGAGCACGTCGTTGCGTGGGTGGCGGGGCGTCGCCGGTGCGGTTCTCGTGGGGACAACGTTGCTGTTCCTCAACGCCTGCGCACCGAAGTCACCGGACCTGGCGGTGTGGACCGACCAGGCCCGCCATGCCCTGACAGACGTCCGCAGCGAGGTGGACACCCTCGAGCTCGTCCTGCGCCAGCAGCGAAGCGACAAGCTTCCTCAGAACTACCAGCAGGTCGTCGCGATCGACAGCGAGGAGTCGATCGGCACGACCGCCTCGTCGTTCTCATCCGTCCAGCCGCCCGTCGGGGTGGACAGCCGCTACAAGCACGTGACGACACTGCTCTCCGACGCCTCCGACCTCGCCGCAGAGACAAGGATCGCGATCGTCCGCGAGGACACCACCGAGTACCCCAAGCTGCTGCGACAGCTGGCCAAGATGTCCGACGACCTCTCCGGGACGCTGGCGGAGCTGGACGTCCGGTGAAGCGCTTCTTTGCCGTCGCGCTGGGCATCCTCACGGCCATCGGCGGGTTCGTCGACATCGGCGACCTGGTCACCAACGCCCAGGTAGGTGCCCGCTTCGGCCTTTCGCTGGCTTGGGTCGTCGTCCTGGGCGTGCTCGGCATCTGCGTGTTCGCGGAGATGTCCGGACGGGTCGCCGCCATGAGCGGTCGCGGAACCTTTGACCTGATCAGGGAGCGGCTCGGACCGAGGATCGGTCTCCTCAACCTGTTCGGATCGATGGCCATCACCTTCCTCACCTTCGTCGCCGAGATCGGCGGTGTAGCCCTGGCACTGCAGCTGGTGTTCTCGGTGCACGAACTGCTGATCATCCCGCTGGTGGGGCTCCTGGTCTGGCTGGTCCTGTGGCGAGCGAAGTTCAGCGCGATCGAGAACGTGCTCGGGCTGCTCGGCCTCGCGCTCGTCGTCTTTGCGGTGGCGTTGTGGCAGCTCGGGCCCGACTGGGCGGCGCTTGCGCACCAGGGCGCCACCGTCGACAAGCCGAGTGACGAGGGCTGGAACACCTGGGCCTACTACGCGGTGGCGCTGTTCGGGGCCGCGATGACGCCGTACGAGGTGTTCTTCTTCTCCTCCGGTGGGGTGGAGGAGAAGTGGACCGAGGCGGACATTCCCACGATGCGCGCCAACGTCTTCGTGGGCTTCCCCCTCGGCGGCGTGCTCTCGCTGGCGATCGCCGGTGCCACGTGGCTGGTCCTGGGTCCGTTGTCGATCGAGGTGGGCACGCTGGGGCAGGTGGCGCTGCCGGTGGCCCAGGCGCTCGGCCCGGTCGGACTCGCCGTGGCCGTGAGCGGCTTCGTGGCCGCCACCTTCGGCGCCGCCTGCGAGACCGGCCTCAGCGTCGGCTACAGCATCGCGCAGTACTTCGGCGCCCAGTGGGGCAAGTACGTCCGGGTGAAGGACGCGGCGCTGTTCCACCTCATCGTGCTGGTCGCCGCACTCCTCGCCGTGGCCATCCTGCTGACGACCGTGGATCCGATCGTCGTCACCGAGGTCTCGGTCGTGTTCTCCGCGGTCGCGCTGCCCCTGACGTACTTCCCGATCCTGGTGGTGGCCAACGATCCCGACTACATGGGGGAGCGGACCAACGGACGGTTCGCCAACGCGCTCGGGGTCGCCTACCTCGGCATCATCGTCGTTGCCGCAGTGGCGGCGATCCCCCTGATGATCTGGACGAGGATGGGCCAATGAGCCAGCGGCAAGAGGAAGTCAGCAAGCAGCTGCCGAACCGGCTCGGTGGCAGGCTGGACGGGGCTCTCCACCTGCTGGACCGCCAGCTCCTCGACGGCAACGGCGAGATGCTCGGCAAGGCCGATGACATCGAGCTGACCGAGACCGCCCACGGCCTCACTGTCACCGCGATCCTCACAGGGCCTGCCGCCCTGCTGGATCGACTCGGCGGCCGGCTGGGGGCCACCCTCACCGACCGCTACCGGCGACTGCGCGTCTCCGAACCCCACCGTGACCTGCCCTGGCGCATCGACTTCGCGGAGGTCGACCGGCTCGACAGTGCCATCCACCTCAAGGTGCCGCGCGAGGCCGTGCTGCGGCGGGACCGGGTGGAGCACCGCCTCGGCGAGCTCACCGGCATGGACGTCGTCGTCACCGGCGGATCCGAGCAGGGAGGGGTCGGATCTGTCCTGGATGCTCGCTTCTCGCCCGGGCCGAACGGCCGACTGGTCCTGGTTTCCCTGATCGTCGGCCGAGGCCGGCCCGGCTCACTGCTCGGCTACGACCGGCGCCGGGCCCAGGGGCCCTGGCTGGTGAGGAAGGTCGTACGGCGTCTGCACCGATACACGGTTCTTGCCGACGTTGCGAATGCCGAGATCGACTGGGACCGGGGGGAAGTACGACTCGACCGGCGCCCCACGGAAAGACCCGGTCACCCCTTCGACTGACCCCTCTTGTCTGGGCGAGGACTACCTGACGAGGGCCAGCACCCTCTGCAGCCCGGTCTGCGGGTCGAGCTTCTCGCCGTCGATCTCGATCGTCGGGGTCCCGGTGACGCCGTCCTTGCTCATCTGGTCGGTCGCATCCACGACCCACTGGTCGAACTTGCCGGAGTTGATCGCCTCGGTGACCGGTCGACGGTCGGCCCCCGCCTGGACGGCCCACGCGATGAGCTGGTCGTTGTCGGGGCCGGCGGTGTTCTCGGCGGGCTGGTTCGCGTAGAGCGTGTCGTGGAACTTCTTGAACGCATCCGGCCCCGCGACATCGAGCACCGCGGCCGCGGCATTGGCGGCCCGGGAGGAGTACTCGTTCTGCGACGCCTGGTCCAGGAACGCGACGATCCGGTACTCCACCCGGACCTTGCCGTCGTCGATGCCCTGAGCGACCTGGGAGGCGCTCGCGTGCTCGAAGGCTCCGCAGACCGGGCACTGGAAGTCCTCGTAGATCACCACTTTCGACGCATCGGCCTCGCCCACGACCACGCCGTACCCGTCCGCACCCGTGGGCGCCGTAGCCGCGACACCGCCGCCCTGGCCTGTGGTGTCACGGCTGGCCAGCAAGGCGGCCCCGCCGACGATCAGGGCTACGACGACACCGACGACGAGGATCACGATCCAGCGTCGCCGGCGCTGGGCCCGCGCCTGGGCCTCGCGACGAAGGGCGGCAGCCCGGTCCCGGGACTTGCGTGCGCTGGTGCTCATCGTGGTTGCCGGACTCCTTCGGCCGGCTGGGTCTCGGTGGGGAACAGGAAGGCATCGACGGCGAAGGGCGTCCGTGGCCGCCACGCCAGGAGGAGGGACAGGACAAGCAGGCCGACGTCCCGGGCGAGCTCCCACGGGTACTTCGACGTGGCGTCGGCGTCGAAGCCGCCTCCGCCGAAGCACCCGCACTCGATCTGCAGGCCCCGGGCCCACGCCGAGGCGATGCCGATGATGAAGGTCGTGAACAGCACGGCGGACACCACGCTCGCCGGCCTGGTCAACAGGCCCAGCACGAGGCACACGCCGACCACGAGCTCGAGGATCGGCAGCGTGTGACCCGCCAGCGGGACAACGCTCTCGGGCAGCAGGTCATAGGCGCGTACTGCGCGGACGCTTCCCGCCGGATCGGGAAGCTTGATCACGGCGGCGGCAATCCAGACGCCCCCGACGAGGATGCGGGCCGGCAGTCCCCACCACGCCGCGAGCCACTTCACGGTCCGAGCCTAGGAGCCAAGCCTGAGGGAAAGATGAACGAGGCGCCTCCACTCGTCACGCGGGGGGCACGGCTTTCGGAGGCGCGGCGGTGTCGGGTGCCGGGTCGAGCTCAGGTCCCTTGACCTGCGCGTCGATCAGCGGAGCGACCCACGCGGCGCGAGGGTCCGAATCAATGAAGAACGCTCGCACCAGCAGCGTCATCGGGACCGCGAGCAGGGCGCCCAGGGGTCCGAGCAGGAATGTCCAGACCACGAGGGACATGAAGGTCAGCTCGGCGCTCAGGCCCACGCTGTTGCCGACGATGCGCGGCTGGATGAAGGTCTGGATCGTGACGTTGAGGACGCTGTAGACGACCAGGACCAGGACCATCTCCTGCCAGCCCGAGTCGAGCAGGGCGAGCAGCGCCGGGGGGATGATGCCGATCACGAAACCGATGTTGGGGATGAAGTTCGTGATGAACGAGAAGAAGCCCCAGACCAGCGGCAACGGCACGCCGATGAGCCATAGGGCTCCGGCGTCCAGGACTCCCACGATGGCGCCGAACAGGGCGGTCATGACCAGATAGCGCTGCGTGCCGTTCAGGAACTTGCCGAGCGAATCGGCCAGCTGGGGCTTCGACCGCTGCAGCCAGGCGTTGCGTGGAACGAAGCCCGGAACGGCGGCGACGAAGAAGAACATCAGGGTGACCAGGAAGAAGAGCCCGCCCAGGGCCCCGAGGATCCCGGAGAGCAGACCGGCCAGGACGTCGGCGACCCTGCCCAGGTCGACCTTGGCGAGGACATCTTTCGTCGTGTCGGAACCGAATCCCAGCGTGGACAGCGTGCTTTCGCCCCGGTTGGTGAGGCTCCGGACCTCGTCGGCGTACTGCGGAAGCAGGTCCACCAGCTTGATGAGGCAGAGGATGGTTCCGATCACCAGGACGAGCAGGATGGCGTACGACGCGACGAGCGCGGTCAACGTGGCGAGCCAGCTCGGCCAGCGGTGGCGCCGGGCACCGGCTCCCACCGGCAGCACGGCGATCGTCAGGACCAGCGCCAGCATCGAGGGCGCGACGATCTCGGCCGCCCCGCGGATGCCGGTGGCCAGGACAACCGCTCCGATGACGCCCAGCAGCACCGTGACGGTCCGCGGGACCGTCGCGGAAGTGCTCCGGCCAGCTTCGCCCGTGGCCCTCGTTGGCCGGGCGGGTTCCTGCACCGACATAGCGCTCAAGTTAGGACACGGCCGCTCGTCAGCGCGTCACCTGTTATGGACGAGGCAAACTGCCCCAAGTGAAGGCACCTTGGTGCGTGCTGGCACATGTTGTGGTGTCGCGGACGGCGATCGCCGCAACATTGAGTAGACATGGAATGCGGCGATGAGCCTGATCCTCCCCCTGCTCTTCCTCGGTCTCATGGCCAGCCTGTCGCCAGCCACGATCGTGGTGTTCGTCCTGGTGCTGGGGACAGCACAGGCCCGCGTCAACGCGGTCGGGTTCCTCTTCGGATGGGGGCTGTCACTGACCGTTGTGTTCGCGGCGAGCTATGCCCTTGCCGTCTCCGGCGCCGCCCAGCGTGGCGGTGGGCGCACCTCGGTGGCGATCATCGAGTTCCTGCTCGGCGTTGCGTTGATGGTGGCCAGCATTCGGTTGTGGCGCCGCCGGACGAAGGATCCAAGAGTTCCGGACGACCCGACCCGCGCTGCGGGCTGGGGGACGGAACGCCTCATGGGGCACATGGACAACCTCACTCCCTTCGGTGCCGCCGTCGTGGGAGTCCTGAAGCAACCGTGGGCGATCACCTCCGCGGCCGCCCTCGTCGTCGTGCACAGCCAGACCACCGGTCTGTTCGTCGCGATCGCCTTCGCGCTGTTCACTGTCGCCTCGACCGCGACCGTTGCGTTGATGTTCGTCTACTACGCCCGTTACCCCGGTGAGGCTCAGACACGGCTGGCCGAACTCCGGGACCGGGCGATGGCCGCGGGACCGACGGCGGGCGCGGTGGCGGGCATGCTCGTCGCTGGGTTCCTGATCATCGATGGTCTCCTCGGTTTCAACTGAGACACAGCCGTACGAGCCGACAAGAGACCCGGCCGTGGCTCTCAGCCCGAGGTCTACACGGCCTCAGGTGAGACCACAGCTTCACGCGCTCGCTCGTCCGGGCGGTTCATGGACACGGCGACGAAGGGGAACACGAGGACCGAGAGGACGCCGGCGCCCACCAGCGCGGCCGCGTTCTCGGGCAGCATGGTGCCGTTGTTCAGACCGATCTGGGTCAGAGCCACGATCAGCGGCAGCGTCGTGGCGGTGAACAACATGAGCTGGGTCCGCTCGCGCACGGCGAGCGCGTGGCGGTAGACGACGAGCACGGGCACGCCCCGGACCAGCAGTAGCAGGGCCAAGAAGACGAACAGGCGTTCCGGCGCCTCCATGATCGACGGCAGGTCCACCCCCATCCCGGCCACCACGAAGAACACGGGGATGAAGAAGCCATAGCCCACGGCGTCGAGCTTGGACTCGAACGCACGCGCGTCCCCCGGCGCCCACCGCCGCAGCACCACTCCGGCCAACAGTGCGCCGAGGACGACGTCGAGGCCGAACTCGCCGGCCAGGACCAACAGCCCGATCAGCAGGAGCATCGACCAGCGCAAGGTCGTCTGGCCCGTCGAATCGGCGCCCTGGACCACGAGGTCCGCGACCCTCCGACCGCGCAGCAGACGCTGGGCCGAGGCGAGCGCCAGGGCAATCAGGCCGATGGCGGCGATCGAGACGAGCGCCGCGAGGCTGCTGTGAACTCCGAGGAAGATCGCGATCGCCAGGATCGGCAGCAGCTCACCGACCGCCCCTGAGGCGAGGAAGTAGCGGCCCAGTCGCCCGTCCAGCATTCCCTGTTCGCGCAGGCTGGGGAGCACCGTTCCGAGGGAGGTCGTCGTCAGGGCGAGGGCGACGGGCACGTACGCCTTGACGTATCCGATGGCCGCCAGGGCGCCCACCGCCACCGTGGCCAGGACCGCGGCCGTCGCCCAGGCCACGAGAGCCAGCTTGCCGGCCCGGGCGAACAGCACGGCAGGGTCGATCTCGAAGCCCGCCATCAGGAACACGAAGCCCAGGCCGACGTTGGCCACGAGCTGGACCTCCGTGAGTGGCTGGAGC
>JBJMIQ010000103.1:0-13359 GCA_045806805.1 Nocardioides sp.
TCGGCCACACCTCGACCGACGCCGACGTCGACGCGGTGCTCGACGTGATCGCTCCCGTGGTGGAGCGCGCCCGGCGGGCCGGGATGGCCCGAGGCGGCAGGGAGTGAGCGGCGCAGCGACCGCGGAGGCGACCGGTGTGACCGAGCGAGGGGCGGAGCGACCGCGGAGCCGAGTGGGGGTAGGACGGTGAGGATCCTCGCCGCGATGAGCGGGGGAGTGGACTCCGCGGTGGCGGCGGCCCTCGCCGTCGATGCCGGCCACGACGTCACCGGTGTCCACCTGGCGCTCTCCGCGGACCGGCAGACCCTCCGGAGCGGCGCGCGCGGCTGCTGCAGCGTGGAGGACGCCCACGACGCCCGACGGGTCGCCGACGAGCTGGGCATCCCGTTCTACGTCTGGGATCTCGCCGAGCGCTTCACCGAGGACGTCGTCAACGACTTCGTGGCCGAGTACGCCGCCGGCCGCACGCCCAACCCGTGTCTGCGCTGCAACGAGAAGATCAAGTTCTCCGCCGTGCTCGACCGGGCCCTGGCGCTGGGGTTCGACGCGGTCGCCACCGGGCACTACGCGCAGCTGCGCACGGGCGCCGACGGGCTGATCGAGATGCACCGGGCGGTCGACGCCGCCAAGGACCAGTCCTATGTCCTGGGTGTGCTCGACCAGGACCAGCTGGCTCACTCCCTGTTCCCGCTCGGCGACTCCACGAAGCCCGACGTACGCCGGGAGGCGGAACGTCGTGGGCTGCTGGTCGCCGACAAGCCGGACAGCCACGACATCTGCTTCGTCGCCGACGGCGACAACGCCGGCTGGCTGCGCGAGAAGCTGGGGGACCGGGCCCCCAACCACGGGGGCGACATCGTTGACGCCGCGACCGGAGAGGTTCTGGGGCGCCACGACGGTACCTACGGCTTCACGATCGGCCAGCGGAAGGGGTTGCGGCTCGGGCATCCGGCGCCGGATGGCCAGCCGCGTTTCGTGCTCGACATCGAGCCGGTCGCCGGAACCGTCACCGTCGGGCCGCGCTCCGGGCTGAGCGTTGATCGGATCACCGGAATCCGGCCGCGCTGGTGTGGCACGGTGCCCTCCCGGCTCGAGGGGACCGTCCAGCTGCGGGCCCACGGCACCGAGCACCGCTCGGTGGTCTCGGTGCGCGACGGCGAGGTCGACATCGAGCTGGTCGACCCGGCCGTGGGCATCGCACCGGGTCAGGCCGCGGTGATCTACGACGGGAGTCGTGTGGTCGGCTCGGCGACGATCAGCGCCACCCGCCGGCTGGCCGCCGAGGCCACGGGACAGCGATGACCCTCGCCACCGGCGTCGGGTCGATGCCCGGCGGCGACGACTCGGCGTACGTCGAAGCCGTCCGGACCGTGCTCGGCGAGCTGCCGGACCTTCCACACCTGCCCGAGCTCCCCGGCCGCGGCACGGCCGGGACGATGATCGGCCGGGCCCTCGCGATCGTCAGCGAACTCGGCGCCGACCTGCAGCCGGCGGGCTGGCGGCTGACCGACGCGCCGGGCGTCGACCAGCGCCGGGCCCGCAGCCTGATCGCCCAGGATCTCGATCGGATGGAGGAGCACGCTCAGGGGTACGACGGCGCCTTCAAGGTGCAGGTCGCGGGGCCGTGGACGCTGGCGGCGACGGTGGAGAAACCACGTGGCGACAAGGTGCTCGGCGACGTCGGCGCGCGCCGGGAGCTCGCCCAGGCACTCGCCGAGGGCGTCGGAAACCACGTCGCCGACCTGCGACGGCGGCTGCGCGGCGTGGAACGCCTGGTCGTGCAGGTCGACGAGCCCTCGCTCCCCGCCGTGCTTGCCGGAAGCGTCCCGACGGCGTCGGGCTTCCACCGACATCGCAGCGTCGAGCCGTCCGAGGCCTCGACCGCGCTCGACTGGGTCTTCGGGGCGATCACCCGCGCCGGCGCGGAGCCGTGGGTGCACTCCTGCGCGGCCGACGCGCCTCTGGATCTGCTTCGCGGGGCGGGCGCCCGTGGCCTGTCGGTGGACCTCGGCCTTCAGTCGGCCGCCGACCACGACGCGCTGGCCGAGGCATTGGAGGCCGGCGACACGGTGGTCCTCGGCGTGGTGCCCTCGCTTGATCCGCCCGCCGTCCCGGAGGACGGCCAGGTGGCGGAGCAGGTGCTGCGCTGGCTCGAGATGCTGGGTCTCGACCCCCACCAGCTCGGTGACCGGCTGGTGCTCAGCCCGACCTGCGGGCTGGCCGGCGCGTCGTACGCGTGGGCACGACAGGCGCTCGTCACAGCGCGGGGGACGGCGAGAGAGCTGACGGCGTAGACGTACCACCGGCCCCAGGAGTCACACGGCCCGGTCAATTCCTGCACTTCTCGGCCGTTGCAGTGCCTTGGAAGTGCAGGGATCCCCGGCTCACCGGGGATCCCTGCGGAAAGGACAGCGTCAGACGACGGCCGCGGCCTCGGGCCCGTCGGTGGCCAGCTCCTCGTGCTTGACGTCGAGGAAGATCCACACCACCAGCGAGGCGGCCAGCATCATCAGCGACGCGATCAGGAACGCATGGGTCGCGCCCTCGGTGAACGTCGCCTGGAAGAACGCCGCCTGGAGGAAGTTCGCCCCCTTCTCCGTGCCCGGGTCGACACCGGCTGCCTGGGTGAGCTCGGGTCCGATCGAGGCGACCCGCTCGTTGATGTAGTGCAGCGAGACCGTGCTCAGCGTGGCCAGCCCGAGGGCGCCACCGACCTGCTGCATAGTGTTGAGGACACCCGAGCCGATGCCGGAGTCGTGGGCCTGGATGTGGTGGACGGCGGTCAGGGTGAGTGGCACGAAGGTCAGGCCCATGCCGATCGACATCGTCACGATCCACGGCAGCAGGTCGGTCACGTAGCTCACCGAGGAGCCAGCGGTGCCCTGTCCGGCCACCGCAGCCACGATGGCCGACGGCGAGTCGTCGATCGAGAGCCGCGAGAACATGAACAGCGAGAACGACGCCAACAGCGTGCCGGTGCCTGCCAGGAAGCGCGGGTTGATTCGGCTGATCAGGTTCGAGGCCAGACCGGCGCCGATCACGATGCCGCCCGAGAAGGGGAGGAAGGCGAAGCCGGCCTTGAGCGGGCTGTAGCCCACGATCTGCTGCACGAACAGGCTGAGGAAGTAGAACATCGCGAACATGGCGGCCGGGCCCAGCATCATCGCCGCGAAGCTGGCCGCGCGGGTGCGGTTCTTGAAGATGTGCAGCGGCATCAGCGGGTGCTCGGCGCGCGACTCGAGGAAGGCGAACAGCGCCAGGAGCAGGGCGCCCGCGACCAGGCTGGCGATGGTCCAGGGGTCGTCGAAACCGTAGCGGGCGTCGCCGGCCCGGGTCAGTCCGTAGACGATGCCCAAGAGTCCGAATGTGCCCGTCAGCGCCCCGGGAATGTCCATCTCACCCGGGTGCGACTCCGACTCGTTGAGGAACCGGCGGGCCAGCAGGGCCGCGCCGATGCCGATCGGGACGTTGATCAGGAAGGTCAGCCGCCACCCGCTCATGTCGAGCCCGAAGACGCTGTCGAGCCCGGTCAGCCAGCCACCGAGGATCAGGCCGACCGCCGCGCCGGCGCCGGACATGGCGGCGTAGACCGCGAAGGCGCGGTTGCGCTGCCGTCCCGCGGGGAACGTCGTGGTGATCAGTGCCAAGGCCGCGGGGGAGGCGAGGGCCGCGCCGAGTCCCTGGAGCGAACGGGACCCGAGCAGCATGGCCTCCGACTGCGCCAGCCCACCGACGAGGGAGGCGATGGCGAAGATGGTGAGTCCGGCAGCGAAGATCCGGCGGCGGCCGTAGAGGTCCCCGAGCCGACCGCCCAGTAGCAGCAGCCCACCGAAGGCCAGCGCGTAGCCGGTCACGATCCACGAGAGGTTGGCCTGGGCGATGTCGAGGTCCTGGCCGATGTAGGGCAGCGCGATGTTGGTGATCGTGCCGTCCAGCACGACCATCAGCTGCGCCACCGAGATCAGCACCAGGGCCCACCCGAGGTGGAGCTGTTTTCCTCCGGTTGGTTCCTCCGGGCCGGTCAGCCCGGCTCGGGTCTGGGTCTGTTCAGACATGAGTTTCCTCCGTCATTGGTGGCCCGCTCGCGGTTGCGGCGGGGACGATGATCTGGTCGATGACCCGGGAGACCAGCTCCCGGGTGGGTGGCTCGCCGAGCACGTAGAGGCGGTGCAGGCAGATGCCGGCGAGGGCCGGCCCGAAGAGGCCGACGTCGAGGTCCCGGCGGACCTCTCCCCGGGCCTTGGCCCGCTCGTAGACCAGGCGGCTCGCCTCGATCTTGGGGCCGAGGACCCGGCTGCGGAACTCGGCGGCGAACTCCTCGTCCCTGGTCAGGGCGGTCAGGACGCTGGAGAAGGTACCCACCTGCTTAGCGTCCACGAGGCCACCGACACCGCAGAATGCCTCGATCAGGTCCCCGCGGAAGCTCCCCGTGTCCGGGACCGGGGGAGCGGACTTCTCGGCGAGAAGGGCGTCGATCACGAGACCGACCTTGGTGTTCCACCGCCGGTAGAGGGTCGCCTTCGACGCCCGGGCCCGGGCCGCGACGGCATCCATCGTGAGTCGGTCGTAGCCGACGTCGGCGAGCACCTCGAGCGCCGCTTCGAGGATCTCGCGCTCGCGGTCGCCCTCGATCCGCGGCCTGACGGCGTGCGCTTCGGTGGGAGTCATGGGAGACCTTCACTGGATGGAACGGAACGGTTTCGTTTCATCGAACAGACTAGGGGTCAGCAACATTCCCACCAAATCGAGTTCTTTCGTCGGCGCCTCAGCCGGGAAGCATGGCCAGCGCGCCCGAGAGGGCCACGTGGTTCCACGACGGCACCCGCCGGAGCATGTAGTGACCCACCGGACCCATGTCTCGCAACTCGGCCGAGGTCGCCACGCGACGGGCCCGCTCCACGAAGTCCGCCGTCGCCCGGTACGACGTGATCCGGTCGTGGCGCCCGTGTGCGGCGAGCAGGTGTCGACCGGCCAGCCCATCGACCCGCTCTCCAGGAGGGAACCAGGGGGCCAGTCCGACCACGCCGACCACCGAGTCGTGGTCGGCGACGTGGACGGACGTCCGGGCGCCCATGGAGTGGCCGAGCAGGACGACGGGCACCTCGCCGAGCTCGCGTCGTATCTCCGAGAGGGCCCAGCGGGCGTCCCCGACCGGCCCGGCGCCGCCGTTCCACCCGCGATGCCGGTAGCGCAGCAGCCAGGTGCTCGCGCCGGCCTTGTGCGCGCGACGGGAGATCGCCCGCTGCATCGAGCGGCATCGTTGCCAGGAGGCGCTGCGTCCGTCGACGACCTGGTCCGAGCGGTCCTGGCCGCCGTGCAGCATCAGGATCACCGCGCGCGGCCGTGCCGGCGCGTCGGACCGCGACAACGACGGGCTGGACACGGTTACCTCCACGACACCCACGGGGGTGGTTCGGAGACCTCAGGGTGCCAGATGGGTACCGTCCGGCCCGCGCACCGGTGTCGGCGTGACCGGGCAAGATGTGACCCATGGATGCACCCCAGGCGGCCCCGGCCGAGGCGCGCGAGCAGCACCAGGCGCTGAGCGAGCAGATCGAGGAGGCGCGCTGGCGCTACTTCGTGCTCGACCAGCCCACCCTGTCCGACGCCGACTACGACCAGCGGCTGCGCCGGCTCCAGGAGCTCGAGGAGGAGTTCCCCGAGCTGCGCACGCCTGACTCCCCGACCCAGAAGGTCGGGGGCGCGGTGTCGACGGAGTTCACCGCTGTCGACCACCTGCAGCGGATGGAGAGCCTCGACAACGCCTTCTCCCACGACGAGGTGGCCGCCTGGTACGCCCGGCTCGCGCGCGACGGGGTGACCGATCCCGACCTGCTGTGCGAGCTCAAGGTCGACGGCCTGGCGATCAACCTGCTCTACGAGAACGGCCGCCTGGTGCGGGCGCTCACCCGCGGCGACGGCCGGACCGGTGAGGACGTGACCCCCAACGTCAAGACGATCGACTCGGTCCCCCACCGGTTGAGGTCGGCCGAGGAGTTTCCGGTGCCGACGGTGCTGGAGGTGCGCGGTGAGGTTTTCCTCCCGGTCGAGGCGTTCGAGCGTCTCAACGTCTCGATGACCGAGGCCGGCAAGCCGGTCTTCGCCAACCCGCGCAACGCCGCGGCGGGTTCGCTGCGACAGAAGGATCCTCGGATCACCGCCACCCGGGCGCTGGGGATGGTCTGCCACGGGATCGGCGCACGTGAGGGGTTTCAGCCGAAGGCCCAGTCGCACGCCTACGACGCGTTGGCCGCGTGGGGGCTCCCGACCTCGGACCAGGTGAAGGTCCTGCCCACCCTCGAGGCGGTCCAGAAGTACATCGACAACGCTGGTGAGCAGCGGCACACGATCGTCCCCTACGAGATCGACGGCGTGGTCATCAAGGTCGACGACGTGAGTCTCCAGCGCAGGCTGGGCTCCACCAGCCGTGCTCCCCGATGGGCGATCGCGTTCAAGTACCCGCCCGAGGAGGTCAACGCCAGGCTCCTCTCGATCGAGGTCAACACCGGTCGCACCGGCCGGGTCACTCCCTTCGGCGTGATGGAACCGACCCGGGTGGCCGGCTCGACCCTCGAGCGGGCCACGCTTCACAACGCCCACGAGGTGAAGCGCAAGGACGTACGCCCCGGTGACACCGTGGTGCTGCGCAAGGCAGGCGACGTGATCCCCGAGATCGTCGGTCCGGTGCTGGCGCTGCGGCCCGACGGCCTCGCCGAGTGGGTGATGCCCACCGAGTGCCCGTCGTGCGGCACGACCCTGGTACAGGAGAAGGAGGGCGACAAGGACCTCCGCTGCCCCAACCACCGGAAGTGCCCGGCCCAGCTCCTCGATCGGGTGTTCCACGTGGCCGGCCGCGGCGCCTTCGACATCGAGGGCCTCGGCTCCGAGGCCGCCCACGCCCTGCTCCAGGCGGGAGTGATCACCGACGAGGGCGACGTCTTCGATCTCGACGAGGAGAAGCTGAAGCGCACTGACCTGTTCACCAGGGCGCCTAAGAGGGGCGAGGAGGGGCCGCAGCTCTCCGCCAACGGACAACGGTTGCTCGCCTTGCTCGACCGCGCCAAGAGCGTGCCACTGTGGCGGGTCCTGGTCGGCCTCTCGATCCGTCACGTCGGGCCCACGGCGGCCCGCGCGCTGGCGACCCAGTTCGGATCGCTGGCCGCGGTGAGGGAGGCCGACGAAGCGGCCCTGGCCAACGCCGAGGGCGTGGGCCCGACGATCGCCGCCGCGGTCCGCGAATGGTTCGACGGGCCGGAGTCGGAGTGGCACAACCTCATCGTCGACAAGTGGGAGCGGGCCGGCGTCACCATGGAGGACGAGCGCGACGAGTCGACGCCCCGCACCCTCGAGGGCCTGACGATCGTGGTGACCGGCTCCCTCGACAACTACAGCCGCGACTCGGTCAAGGAGGCGATCCTCTCCCGCGGCGGCAAGGCCTCCGGATCGGTGTCGAAGAAGACCGACTACGTCGTGGTCGGCGACAACGCAGGTTCCAAGGCAGACAAGGCCGAGCAGCTGGGTGTGCCGATGCTCGACGAGGCGGGGTTCGAGAAGCTGCTGGCAGGAGGTCCCGGCGCGGTTTGACCCTTTCCGCGACCAGTTGTCTAGTGTGGCGGAAATGTCCGGCAAGCGAGCCAAGCCCTCGCCGTGGCGCTTTGTGCGTCTCGTACCGGTGGCGCTCGTCGCCATGGTCGTCTGCGCGATGCTCGGCCTCTTCCTGCTGCTGCAGGATCCCGGTGACGAGCAGGCGCACGACTGGGGCATCGACCCAGCCCCCAGCGGCTCCCAGGAACCCGAGACCAACCGTCCGGAAAGGTCTCCGGCCGACTCTCCGTCATCTTCCACGACCGCCTCCGCGAGACCCACGGGGCTTCCGGCGACCGCGCCACAGCGGGACGCTTCCCCGGTCGGCGATCAGTCCCCGGAGGCGGCCGCGCCCCAGGTACGACGAGGGCGCCTGTCGGCGTCGGTCCCCGCCACGCGGCCGGCGCACCAGCCCACGTCGGCACCTGTCCCTCAGTCGAGCGTTCCTCGGGCAGGACCTGCCCAGAACAACCCGGGCAAGGCGAAGGGCCTCCGAAAGCAGCACGGCCCGAATGGCCACCGGAAGTCTGAAGATCTTTGACCCATGACCGCTCGCCGGCGTTCTAGCGGCGCATCAGCTCCAGGACCACCACGACGAGCAGAACGACGACGCCCACGGCGACCAGCGCGATCAGGGCCAGTTCCAGCCAGCCGATGTCGAACATGGCAACAGGCTAGAGCGGCCTAGCCACCTGCGCGCGGAAGCGGCGGGTCCGTGGACCCGTCACGTCCGCGGTACACGCGTTGACGCCAGCGCGTGACCGCCCCCTTCGCTGACATCCCCGCCCAGACCAGCCAGATCGCACCGAAGATGAGGCGCCCGGAGACGATGAGGGCCATCGCCACGACCGCGAGCACGACGCTTCCGATGCCGAGGAGCACGGGTCCTAGCGGGGCCCTACGGGCGGCCCACCAGCGTCGGAGGAGCGCGGTCCTCCGAAAGTGGTCGATGCCCTCCCGGGCTGGCATCGGTAAATGCCGGTCCTCGGGGACCATCGTGTCGAGGGCCGCGACCAGGGTGTCGCCACCGTGCCACTCCTCGGGATTGACGGTGAAGCCCCAACCATCAGAGGTGACGAGGTGGCGGCCGCCGTCGTCGAACTTGTGCAGCCCCTCCACATCATCGGCGTGGTAGCACTGGTACTCGGGTTCGGCGACCACGTGCGCGTCGTCTGCATCGACCACCATGTAGGCCCTGACCGCGGGCCAGTCCCGGTGCCGGAAGCGCCGGCCGCTCACCCAGCCGCGCTTGGTGGGCTGCAGGAGCTGTTCCATCTTCTCCGGGACGCGTGCGGCACCGGGGATCCCCATCATCAGGGTTTCCCGGAACTCCCACGCGGCGTCGCGAACATCGTCGGTGGTGATCGCCTCGAGCTCACCGACCATCTGGTCACGGCTCATGGGCGCCCGTCCCCGCAGGTGCTCGTAGGCGGCTCGAGCAGCGACAGCCACGGTGTTGTACGGGTCGTTCAGAGCCTGCACTCGCGACTCGACCAGCTCGCGGAGGTGCTCGGCCGGCGGACCATCGGTGCACATGTGCCGGACGAGGTTGAACGCTCGGCCAGCCAGGCTCGGATACGCCTCTGTGGCAATGTCGGCTCCGACGACCACGACCGCCTGGTCGGCGTCGACGGCCTCGTACCACGACCACGGCGCGTACGACGCCCCTTCCCGATTCCGGAACTGCTCACGCACGGTCCGCTGGAGCAGCTCGGGCAGCACTGCGCCGCCGGGGCTGCGCGCCACTACTCCGCTCAGGACGAGCCCCGCCGCGTCGACGTACCAGACCGGCAGCTGGTCCTCGCAGGGAACGGCGGTCCTCATCGGGAGCAGCTTGCCGGCTGGGAGTCGGAGATCGAGGTCGTCGGGCGGAGGTCCGTCGAGAACGAGGGCCGCATTTCCCCGCGTGAACACGCGTCCGGCGAGGTCTCGCAGCCGGTCCGGGGTGGCCCGACCGAGGCCGGGCTCGCCCATGGCGAGGACACCGGGACCGCGAGAGCCGTACCGCCAGGCGAATGCCCGCTCGCCCGGCCCCCCACGCATCCGGGCCTCGGCCCGGAGCACCCCACGCTCACGGTCCAGATCGGCGAAGTCCGGGTCGGCCAACCATGAGGTGACCTCCCGCAGGTGACGGGTCACCTGCTGGGCCGGGCCATGAGTCTCGAAACCGGTGACCAAGGGGGACACGAAACCGTTGACATGGAGGGCCCCGCCGCCCTTGCCGTGGAGGACCGAGTGCTCCAGCAGGTGCAACCAGCCGGACTCGTTGAGAGGTTCGTCGGCGCTCCCGGAGCGGAACAGCAACCAGCTCCCGAGGGTGGGTCGCCCCGAGTCCACCCAGAAGCAGGTCACCCCGTCGATGACCGTCGACTCCACCGCGCCCCCCTCCGCCCCCACGAGTTCGGCGTCACCCTACCGGCGCATCCGGTGGCCCGGCAGCCCTTGCCTAGGATGATCCGCATGCCCGAGATCAGCAGAGACGAGGTCGCGCATCTGGCCGACCTCGCCCGGATCGACCTGTCCGACGCCGAGCTGGACCACCTCGCCCCGCAGCTCAACGTGATCCTGGAGTCGGTGGCCTCGATCCAGGGGGTGGCGGGCGACGACGTACCTCCCACGTCCCACGCGCTGCCGCTGACCAACGTGTTCCGCGACGACGTGGTGACGCCCGGCCTGACCGCCGAGCAGGCGCTGTCCGGCGCGCCCGCGGTGGAGCAGCAGCGGTTCAGCGTGCCGCGGATCCTCGGCGAAGAACAGTGACCACCCCCATGAACCTGACCCGGAGCACGGCCGCCGAGCTGGCCGACGCGCTGGCGTCGGGGGCGACCACGTCGGTCGAGATCACCCGCGCCCACCTCGACCGGATCGCGGAGGTCGACGGCGACGTCCACGCCTTCCTCCACGTCGACGAGGAGGGTGCGCTGGCCCAGGCCGCGGCCGCCGATGACCGGCGCGCGTCGGAGAGCCCCGCCTCGGCGCTGGACGGCGTGCCGATCGCGGTCAAGGACGTGATGGCCACCCAGGGGCTGCCGACCACCTGCGGGTCCCGGATCCTCGAGGGCTGGGTGCCGCCCTACGACGCGACCGTGGTCGCCCGGCTCCGCGCGGCGGGCCTGCCGATCCTCGGCAAGACCAACATGGACGAGTTCGCCATGGGCTCCTCGACCGAGCACTCTGCCTACGGCGCCACCCGCAACCCCTGGGACCTGGAGCGGATCCCCGGTGGTTCCGGAGGTGGGTCGTCTGCGTCGGTCGCGGCCTTCGAGGCGCCGCTCGCGGTCGGCACCGACACCGGCGGCTCGATCCGCCAGCCCGGTGCGGTCACCGGAACGGTCGGCGTGAAGCCGACGTACGGCGGGGTGTCGCGCTACGGGCTGGTCTCCCTGGCGAACTCGCTCGACCAGGCAGGCCCCGTCACCCGGACCGTCCTCGACGCGGCCCTGCTGCACGAGGTCATCGGGGGCCACGACCCGCTCGACTCGACCAGCATCGACCAGCCGTTGCCCGATCTCGTCGGCGCCGCCCGACGGGGGGCGTCGGGCGACCTCACCGGTGTCCGGATCGGCGTGGTCACCGAGCTCGGCGGCGAGGGCTACCAGCGGGGGGTGCTGACACGGTTCCAGGAGTCGGTGGACCTGATGGTCGACGCGGGTGCCGAGGTGGTCGAGGTCTCGTGCCCCCACTTCGTGCACGCGCTGGCCACCTACTACCTCATCCTGCCGGCGGAGGCGTCGAGCAACCTCGCCAGGTTCGACGCCATGCGCTACGGGCTCCGGGTCCTGCCCGAGGGTGTCGAGGCGCCGAGCGCGGAGGAGGTCATGCGAGCCACCCGTGACGCCGGGTTCGGCGAGGAGGTCAAGCGCCGGATCATCCTCGGCACCTACGCGCTCTCCAGCGGCTACTACGACGCCTACTACGGCCAGGCCCAGAAGGTGCGGACGCTCGTGGCCCGCGACTTCGAGGCGGCCTTCGAGAAGGCCGACGTGCTGGTCTCTCCCACCGCACCGACCACGGCGTTCAAGCTGGGGGAGAAGCTCGACGACCCGCTTGCGATGTACCTCAACGACCTCGCCACGATCCCCGCCAACCTCTCCGGGGTGCCCGGCATCTCGATCCCGAGCGGCCTCGCCGAGGAGGACGGCCTGCCCACCGGCGTCCAGGTCCTCGCGCCCGCCCTCGCCGACGACCGCGTCTACCGGGTCGGCGCGGCGCTCGAGACCCTCTGGACGCGGTCGTGGGGAGGCCCGTTGCTCGACCGCAACCGCGGGCTCGACACCGTCGGGACAGGAGCACGGCCATGAGCGACGACTTGCTCTCCTTCGACGACGCGTTGGCGAAGTTCGACCCTGCCCTCGGCCTCGAGGTGCACGTCGAGCTCAACACGGCCTCCAAGATGTTCTGCGGCTGCCCGACGGAGTTCGGCGCCGATCCCAACACCCAGGTCTGTCCCACGTGCCTCGGCCTGCCCGGTGCGATGCCGGTGGTCAACGGCAAGGCGGTCGAGTCGGCGATGCGGATCGGGCTCGCGCTCAACTGCGAGATCGCCGAGTGGTGCCGGTTCGCGCGGAAGAACTACTTCTACCCCGACATGCCCAAGAACTTCCAGACCTCCCAGTACGACGAGCCGATCGCCTACGAGGGCTGGACCGAGGTAGAGGTCGACGGCGAGACGTTCCGCATCGAGATCGAGCGCGCCCACATGGAGGAGGACACCGGCAAGTCGCTGCACGTCGGCACCTCCGGCCGCATCCACGGCGCCACCCACTCGCTCGTCGACTACAACCGGGCCGGCATCCCACTGATCGAGATCGTCACCAAGCCGGTCCTCGGCACCCGTGAGAAGGCGCCCCTGGTGGCCCGGGCGTACGTTGCCCAGCTGCGCGACCTGCTCCTCGGCCTCGGCGTCTCCGATGTCCGGATGGAGCAGGGCTCGCTGCGCTGCGACGTCAACCTGTCGCTGTCTCCCAAGGGCGATGGCGGGCTCGGCATCCGGACCGAGACCAAGAACGTCAACTCGCTGCGCTCGGTGGAGCGGGCGGTTCGCTACGAGGTGCAGCGGCACGCCGCCGCCCTGGACTCCGGCGCCAAGGTGCTGCAGGAGACGCGGCACTGGCACGAGGACACGGGTGTCACCACCAGTGGCCGGGAGAAGTCAGACGCCGAGGACTACCGCTACTTCCCCGAGCCCGACCTGGTCCCGGTGGCGCCGAGCCGCGAGTGGGTCGAGCAGCTGCGCGCCGACCTGCCCGAGCCTCCCCGGGCGAAGAGGGCACGGCTGCAGGCCGAGTGGGGCTTCTCCGACCTCGAGATGCGCGACACCGTCGGGGCCGGTGCCCTGCTGCTGGTCGAGCGGACCATTGAGGCCGGAGCGTCACCCCAGGCGGCGCGCAAGTGGTGGCTCGGTGAGCTGGCGCGTCGTGCCAACGAGGCGGGGGTCGAGCTCCCGGACCTGGCGGTGACCCCGGACGAGGTGGCCCACGTCCAGGGATTGGTCGACGAGGGCAAGCTCAACGACAAGCTGGCCCGTCAGGTCTTCGACGGCCTGCTGGCCGAGGAGGGGTCGGTCGAGGAGATCGTCGCCGCCCGCGGCCTGGCGATCGTCTCCGACGACAGCGCCCTCGGTGCCGCCGTCGACAAGGCCATCGCCGCCAATCCAGAGGTCGCAGAGAAGATCCGCGACGGCAAGGTGGCGGCCGCGGGCGCCCTGATCGGTGCGGTGATGAAGGAGATGCGCGGTCAGGCCGATGCCGGACGCGTGCGCGAGCTCATCCTGGA
>JBJMIQ010000104.1:0-3241 GCA_045806805.1 Nocardioides sp.
TCCCTGGTGGAGACCTCGAGCGCGGCCGGCTACCACGTCCTGCTCTTCCCCGGTGACCCCGACGACCCGACCGCCGGGTACGACGACCTGTTGCGCTCCACCGCAGTCGACGCGTTCGTCGCGACCGACACCTACCTCGGCAACCCCCAGGCCGCGTGGCTGGAGTCGCGCCGGGCGCCCGTCGTCGCGTTCGGTCGTCCGTGGGACAACCCCGACGCGGCCCACCCCAGGGTCGATGTCGACGGGGCGGCCGGTGTCGAGCTCGCCACGCGTCACTTGATCGACAGCGGGCACACCCGGATCGCCTGGATCGGCTGGCGCAAGGAGTCGTTCATCGGTGAGGACCGTCGGGCCGGGTGGACCCGCACCATGCGCTCCCGCGACCTGCCCACGACTGGCCTTGCTTCCAGGGTCGAGGAGTCCGTCGCCAGCGGGCGGGAGGCCGCGGCGGTACTGCTCGACGAGGCCGACCCGACCGCGTTCGTCTGTGCCTCGGACACCTTGGCCATGGGGGTCATGCACACCCTCACCGACCGGGGACTGGCCGTGGGCCGCGACGTCGCGGTCGTCGGCTTCGACGACTCGCAGGTGGCCCAGGTGGTGCCGCCGGGACTCACCTCGGTCCGCCAGCCGCTGGAGGATGTCGCCATCGAGGTGGTGCGCGCGCTGGAGGGTCTGCTCGGCCACCCGCCCGTGGAGTCGCAGGGCGTCCTGCTCGCTCCAGAGCTGATCGTCCGCGGGTCGAGTGGAGCGGCTCTCGCATGATTCCCCGGCTCGCCGGGGAATCATGCACTTCTCAGCCGATGCAACGCCTTGGAAGTGCATGAACCGGCTGAGCGATGTGCCGGGTGGGTCAGAAGTGCTTCGACCACAGGTTGACCGCGTAGTCCACGGTGGTTCCCTCGTGCTCGTCGAGGATCTGCTCGGCCAGCTCCGGAGTGAACTCGATCCGGACCACACTCTCCAGGTCCGCACGGGTGTCGAAGCGCCAGCCGACGTCGAGCGACGTACGTCGCCACCCGCGGGTGGACCAGAACCGCTCGACCGCGGCCGGGTCCACGTTGGGATAGCCGCGGCGGAACCACCGGCCGAACGTCGACCGGCTCGCGTCGTTGTCGATCACGAACGCCGTGCCTCCGCGGCGTACCACCCGGTCCAGCTCGGCCAGCCCCGGCTCACAGCCCGGCCCGAAGAAGTACGCCCATCGCGCATGAGCGACGTCCACCGACGCGTCGGCCACGGGCAGGTCCTGCGCGGTGCCTTCCAGCACCGTCACCGCAGGTAGCGACCGGGTGCGCCGCCGGGCGATCGTCAGCAGGTCGGAGTGCGGCTCGACCCCGGTGACCGCAGCCGCGGTGGCCGCGAAGCGAGGGAGGTGGAAGCCGGTGCCGCACCCGATGTCCAGGACGTGACGGCCGGCCCAGTCGTCGATCGTGCGCATCGCAGCCTCGAGCCGACCCAAGGGGTCGACGGCGCGGTTCTCCAGCTCGTACGTCATCGGGTGGTGCCAGATGTTCGGGCTGGGAATCGCCCCGGTTCTCAAGCTGGCTCGCTAGATGCGGACAAGCCCTGACGGGGTCTGCACCTGCGCCGCGATGATGCCGGGCGTGCCGTGCGGCGCCACCCAGTCGACCTTCACGTCCTCCAAGGGGGCCTCGACCGTCTCGCCGAGCCAGTTGCTGACCCGCTGAGGGTCACCGGCGATCTCGAGGCACGCCAGCGAGTAGGTCGGGTCGGCGCCGGCACTGGGGTGCAGCTCCTCGGGGGAACGCCACTCGACAAAGAAGGGCAGCTGCGGGTCGGCGATCAGGCCGTTGATGCCGATCTGTTTCCAGCAGAGCTCGGTGCCGTCGGGACGGTAGCGGTTTCCGGAGGCGGCCTCGCGACCGAGCCGCTCCTCGACGGTCGAGATGTCGGACACCGCCACGACCCATCCGAGCCAGCCGCCCCCGAGAGCCGAACGGGCGCGGACCGCCTGACCGAACGGCGCCTTGTCGGAGGCGGGGTGGTCCAGCACCTCGACGATCTCGAGGTAGGTGCGGTCGGCGAGCGGCAGGATCATGTTGCGGGTACCGAAGCGGGGGTGGACGCCACCGTAGGTGAACTGCCGGCCGAGCAGGCCCCCCAGGCGATGGGCAGTGCTGGCCAGACCATCCGGCCCTGCTGCGTAAGAGAGATGGTCCAAGCGCATGCTCAGCATTCTCGACAACGCGAACGGGGGGTCCGACAGCGGGGTCGCACTCTCTCGACGTCGAGAATATTGACGGGTCTTTCAGCGGCGTGCCGGGTCGGGCGGTCGGTTTCCCCGGCTAACCGGGTAAACCGACACATCCAAGGCATTGCAATGGCTGAAGAGTGCATGGATCAACTGAGGAGCGAGCCCTGATTCAGTGCGGGTCGGCCGGGTGCAGCGCCAGCGCCGACCGCGAGCGCACGTGCGCTTCGCAGTGCCGCACCAACTCGGCGTACGCCGCCTTGCCCATCAGCTCGGTCAGCTCCGCGGCGTTGGTCACGTAGACCGGCTCCACGGCCACGTGCGCCTCGGTGTTGCCCGAGCAGTACCAGTCGAGGTCGTGTCCACCCGGACCCCAGCCGCGCCGGTCGTACTCACCGATCGAGACCTCGGTGTAGGAGGTGCCGTCCTGGCGCTCGACCTCTCGGAAGGTACGCCGGATCGGCAGCTGCCAGCACACGTCCGGCTTGGTCTCGAGCGGGTGACGACCCTGCTGGAGCGCCAGCGCGTGCAGCGCACAGCCCGCGCCGAGGTGGAAGTCGCGACGGTTGTGGAAGACGCAGGCGGACTGGCCGTCGACGTCCAGGACGGGGGTCTTCTTCGCCCCCTCCTCGTCGGTGGTGATCCAGTCCTTCCTGCGGACCCGGCGACCGTTGTCCCGACCCGGGTGGAACTGCCACAGCTCGGGGGTGAGCTGGTCGACGTAGGTCGCGACGCGCTTCTCGTCGGCCTTGTCGGCGAAGTGGGCACCGAGGGTGCAACAGCCGGTGTCGGGCGACTCGGCGTAGATGCCCTGGCAGCCCTGACCGAAGATGCAGAGGTAGTTGGAGGTCAGCCAGGTCAGGTCGCACTTGAAGACCTGGTCGGGATCGGCCGGATCCACGAACTCCACGAAGGCACGCGGAAAGACCAGATCGACTTCGGGCACCGCTCCAGCCTACGAGCGCACCGCAATGCCGGTTCGGTGGGTGCGACGGGGGCCGAGTTTCCTTTGCTGCTGTCCGGTGC
>JBJMIQ010000105.1:0-14236 GCA_045806805.1 Nocardioides sp.
GGGATGTACGGCACTGCGTCTGGTGAACAGGGCGGGGACGAGAACGCCGTGCCCAGCGCCAGCATCGTCACCGGCATCGGCCGGGTCAGCGGCCGCGAGTGCGTGATCGTCGCCAACGACGCCACCGTCAAGGGCGGCACCTACTACCCGATCACCGTGAAGAAGCACCTGCGCGCGCAGGAGGTGGCGCGGGCGAACAAGCTGCCGTGCCTGTACCTCGTCGACTCCGGCGGGGCGTTCCTGCCGATGCAGGACGAGGTGTTCCCCGACCGGGAGCACTTCGGCCGGATCTTCTTCAACCAGGCCAACCTGTCGGCCGAGGGGATCCCGCAGATCGCCGCGGTGATGGGTTCGTGCACCGCCGGCGGTGCCTACGTGCCGGCGATGTCGGACGAGAGCGTGATCGTCAAGGAGCAGGGCACGATCTTCCTCGGCGGACCGCCGCTGGTGAAGGCCGCGACCGGTGAGGTCGTGACCGCCGAGGAGCTCGGTGGCGGCGACGTGCACGCGCGGAGATCGGGGGTCGTCGACCACCTCGCCGAGGACGACGCGCACGCTTTGGCGATCGTGCGGTCGATCGTCGAGACGCTGCCCCACCGGTCGTCGAGCCTGTCGAGACGCGATGAGGTTTCGACAAGCTCAACCACCGATGTCATCGAGGAACCGCACGAGCCGGCCGAGTCGCTGTACGACGTCGTGCCGGCCGACACGCGCACGCCGTACGACGTCCGCGAGGTGATCCGTCGGGTCGTCGACGGCAGCCGGTTCCACGAGTTCAAGAAGCTGTACGGCGAGACGCTGGTGACCGGCTTCGCGCACATCTGGGGCCACCCGGTCGGCATCGTCGCCAACAACGGCATCCTCTTCAGCGAGTCGTCGCTCAAGGGCGCGCACTTCATCGAGCTCTGCAACCAGCGCGGCATCCCGCTGGTGTTCCTGCAGAACATCACCGGCTTCATGGTCGGCCGTGAGTACGAGAACCGCGGCATTGCCCGGGACGGCGCCAAGCTGGTCACCGCCGTGGCCTGCTCCGTCGTACCGAAGTTCACCGTGGTCATCGGTGGCTCGTTCGGCGCCGGCAACTACGGCATGTGCGGACGTGCCTACGACCCGCGCTTCCTCTGGATGTGGCCGAACGCCCGGATCTCGGTGATGGGTGGGGAGCAGGCGGCCTCGGTGCTCGCGACGGTCCGGCGGGACGGGATCGAGGCCCGTGGCGAGGAGTGGTCGGCGGAGGACGAGGAGGCGTTCAAGTCCCCGATCCGGGACCAGTACGAGCACCAGGGCTCCCCCTACTACGCAACGGCACGGCTCTGGGACGACGGCATCATCGACCCCGCCGACACCCGGCGGGTGCTCGGCATGGGCCTGGCGGCAGCCGCCAACGCCCCGATCCCCGAGCCCTCCTACGGCATCTTCAGGATGTGAGTTCCCGAGCCCATGAAGACCCTCCTGATCGCCAACCGGGGCGAGATCGCCCGGCGAATCATCCGCACCGCCCGCGCCGCGGGGTGGATGACCGTCGCCGTGCACACCGACGTCGACCGGGAGGCGCTCCACGTCCGCGAGGCGCATCAGGCCTACCGCGTCGAGAGCTACCTCGACATCGACGAGATGGTGCGAGCCGCCCAGGCCTTCGTCGCCACCCACGTCCACCCCGGCTACGGCTTCCTCTCCGAACGGGCTGAGTTCGCGCGCGCGCTGGACGCCGCGGGTCTGGTCCTGGTGGGACCGTCCGCAGAGGTGATGGAGGCGATGGGTCGCAAGGACCGGGCCCGCGAGGTCGCGCTCGCGGCCGGGGTGCCGGTGGTGCCCTCGTACGACGTCGCCGACGACCCCCACTCCTTCGACTACCCGGTCCTCGTGAAGGCCGCCGCGGGTGGGGGTGGCAAGGGCATGCGGGTGGTGGGTTCGCCGGAGGACTTCGAGGAGGCGCTCGGAGCGGCCCGCCGCGAGGCGGCGAAGGCCTTCGGCGACGACACGATGCTGGTCGAGAAGTATGTCCAGCATGGTCGCCACATCGAGGTGCAGGTCATCGGCGACGATCACGGATCGGTGCGCCACCTGTTCGAACGGGACTGCTCCACCCAGCGTCGGCACCAGAAGGTGCTGGAGGAGGCACCGGCCCCGACCCTCACCGACGAACAGCGCGCCCAGATCACCCGGGCCGGGGTCGACCTGGCCAGCGAGGTGGGCTACACCAACGCGGGCACCGTGGAGTTCCTGCTCGATTCGGCGTCCGGGAGCTTCTACTTCCTCGAGATGAACACCCGCCTCCAGGTCGAGCATCCCGTGACCGAGGAGGTCGTCCGGGTGAGGGGTCGCCGCGTCGACCTGGTGGAGCTCCAGCTTCGGGTCGCCACCGGACAACCGCTCGGTTTCGAGCAGGACGACGTCACCGTCGAGGGCCATGCGATCGAGGCCCGCGTCTATGCCGAGGATCCCTACGCCGGCTTTCTCCCGCAGGCCGGCCGCGCATCGATCGTGCGCTGGCCGCCCGACGTACGCGTGGACCACGCGCTGGAGTCCGGTCAGGAGGTCAGCACTGCCTATGACCCGATGCTCGGGAAGGTCGTGGCGGTGGGCGCAGACCGTGACGCCGCCCGTCGTCGCCTGGTCGATGCACTCGACCGGACCGCGATCCTCGGCCTCACCACCAACACCGGCTTCCTGCGCTCCCTGGCGGCCGACCGGCCGTTCGCCGACGCCGTGATCGACACGGCCTGGCTGGACCGCAACCGACTTCCCGACGCGCTCGGGGAGGAGGACCCGCTCGCGATCGCGGCCTGGACCGACGTCGCCGTGCAGCGGATGACGTCGGGTGACGCGCACCCGTTCCAGCCAGACGGCTGGCGGGTTGCGGGACCGGCAGCGCCCTTCGTTGTCGAGCTGGACGACCGGGTGCTCGCCGTGAACCCCGCCACGGGAGCGGTCATCGGCGTCCTCGGCGCGTCCCGCAGTTCCATCGTGCAGATCGAACCGCTCGCGGCACCGGCCGACCACGTCGTCGACGTCAAGGTCACCTCTTCTTCCGGTGGTCACCGATACCGCGCCGTCGTGAACGCGGACGCCCACCAGGTCGAGCTCGTCGTCCGCGGGCAGCGCTTCGTCTTCCACAGACCCGACGTCTTCGCCGACCACGGGCCCGCGGCCGGCGACGGGACCATCTCCGCTCCCATGCCCGGCACCGTCCTGGACGTCCGCGTCGAGATGGGTCAGCAGGTGGACGAAGGTGAGGTGCTGGGCACCATGGAGGCGATGAAGATGGAGCTCGCCCTGACCGCACCCTTCGCGGGCACCATCGCGGCGGTTGATGCGAAGGCCGGCGAGCAGGTCGCCCTCGGCGCGAGGTTGTTCCTGGTCGGGCCACCAGACTCGGAGGAACCCGCGTGACGTCAGACGAAAGGGCGGTGATGGCGCGCAAGCCGTACGACGTCCCGGGGTTGCCGGAGCGGGTCACGGTCTATGAGGTCGGCCCGCGCGACGGCCTGCAGAACGAGCACGCTCTGGTGCCGACCGAGATCAAGTCCGAGTTCATCCGGCGACTCGTCGCGGCCGGGCTGCCGGTCGTCGAGGCGACCAGCTTCGTGCACCCGAAGTGGGTGCCCCAGCTCGCCGACGCCGAGGAGCTGATGCGGGGTCTCGGCGACCTGGGCCGGGACCTTCCGGTGCTGGTTCCCAACGAGCGTGGGCTCGACCGCGCCCTCGAGCTGGGCTGCCGCCACATCGCGATCTTCGGGAGTGCGACCGAGACCTTCGCGCAGAGGAACCTCAACCGCAGCCTGGACGGGCAGTTCGCGATGTTCGAGCCCACCGTGGCCCGGGCGCGCGCCGCGGGGCTCGACGTCCGCGCCTACGTCTCGATGTGCTTCGGTGACCCGTGGGAGGGGGACGTGCCGATCGACCAGGTCGTCAGGGTCGGCAAGCGGCTCTTCGACCTCGGCGCAACCCAGCTCAGCCTCGGCGACACCATCGGCGTCGGGACCGTCGGTCACGTCGGGCGACTGATCGCGGCATTCGTGGAGGCGGGCATGGCTCGTGACCAGCTGGCGATGCACTTCCACGACACCTACGGCCAGGCCCTGGCCAACGCGCACGCCGCACTCGAGCAGGGCATCACCACCTTCGACTCCAGCGCCGGCGGCCTCGGCGGCTGTCCCTACGCCAAGAGCGCCACCGGCAACCTCGCGACCGAGGACCTGGTCTGGATGCTGGACGGCCTCGGCATCGAGACCGGGGTCGACCTGGAGGACGTGGCTGCGACCAGTGCCTGGATGGCCGGGCACCTGGGGCGCCCCAGTCCTTCCGCCGTGGTGCGGGCCCTCGCCGGTGGTACGGCACAATCGCCGACATGAGTCCCACCCCACGAAGCCACTCGCTTCGCTCATGTCTTCGCGGGGACCCCGGATGAACACCCCATTCGAATGCTCGCTTCGCTCCGCTTCGAACGGGGACCCCGGATGAGCCGGCGCGTCTATCTGCACATCGGTGCGCCCAAGACGGGGACGACGTACTTGCAGGACCGGCTGTCTCTCAACGCCGCAAGCCTGGCCGAGCACGGCATCCACTTCCCGAGCCGCTCGCCGCTGGTGAGCCCGGGGCTCTTCCACTTCCGCGCCGCCCTGGACCTGCTCGGCCAGGACTGGGGGGGCGAGCCAGGCCACGCCGTGGGCAACTGGGACGCGCTGGTCAAGCGAGTACGCCGCAAGTCGGGCACCGTGATCGTCAGCCACGAGATCCTCGCCCCCGCACGACCCGAGCACGTGGCCAGAGTGATGGCCGACCTCGAAGGCAGCGAGGTCCACGTGGTCTACTCCGCGCGGGACCTCGCCCGGGCCATCCCCGCGGCCTGGCAGGAAAGCATCAAGCAGGGCCGCAAGTGGAGCTACCGCAAGTTCCTCCGCAAGATCCGCCGGGGCAAGCCGTGGTTCTTCCGCGCGCTCGACCTGCCCACCGTGCTGGCCACCTGGGGGTCGGGCCTGCCACCGGAGCGCCTCCACGTCGTGACGGTCCCCCATCGCCGCGAGCAGCGGCCGGCCGAGCTCGCTGGCGGCACCGCGCCCGCGGTGCCAGTCGAAGCGACCCCCGGTGGCCCGCTCTGGCTGCGCTTCTGCGAGGTGTTCGGCATCGACCCGGCATGGGCGCCCCTCGACAGCGACCGGGCCAACAAGTCGCTGGGGGTGGCCGAGGCCCAGATGCTCCGCCAGCTCAACCGGCGCCTGGACCGCGCGACCCGCCGCGAGGCGTCCTACGACGCCCTGATCCGCGAGATGCTCGCCGAGAACCAGCTGGTCGGGCGCGGCTCGGCGCCGGTCCGGCTTCCGCCCGCGGACTACGACTGGGTCGAGCAGCTGTCCGGGCGATGGGTCGACTACCTGCAGCAGAGTGGGGTCCACGTGGTCGGGGACCTCGGCGACCTCCGGCCGGTGCGACCCGGGGAGGACGCGACCTGGCACAACCCCGACCGGGTGCCTCCGCGTCAGCGGCTCCAGGTCTCCCTCGACGCGTTGGCGGCGATGACCAGGGAGGCCGCGGCCCGGCCCGATCCCGACCAGCGGTTCTCCCGCCGAATGCGTCAGCGCGCCGACTGGCTGCGACGTCCGTGACGGACTCGCGCGCGTGGGGGTGGCTCCAGCACCTTCGGCAGGGTGGGACCACGCCATGGAGCGAGTGGACCGGCACGGCCGAGCCGGAAGGCGCCGTCGTGCCCGGGGCCCAGCAGCTCGAGCTGGTGCGCCGCCTCAACCTGGCCGGAGCACCCGCACCACGGTTGGTGGAACGGGTGCTGTCCGCGGGTGCTCCGGGACGGGGACAACCCGACCTCGAGCTCGTCGGTGCCACCCGCGAGTCCCGGTTCGGACCGCGGCCGGTGGACCCGGTCACGGTGCCTGACGATGAGCTGCTGCGGGTGGCCGTCGGAATCCTGGCCGAGGACGTCGTGGCCCGAGGGGTCCCCGCCCCGCCGAAGGAGGGCCGGCCCCGACCCTGGCGACGGCACTACGAGCTGCACGGCGACCCCGAGCTGGTCGTACCGCTCCGTGCCGACCTGGTGGCCCGGGGCCGTCCCCCCGGCGGCGGCGACCCGGTGCACGTCGTCCTCGCCACCGACCTCGGCCGGATGCTGGCCCACGTCTGGACCGCACGCGCGTTCGGCTCCGGGATCCCCGCCTGGCGGGGCTGGCTGCGAACGGTGGAACGCCACGGCTCGCTGCCCATCGCTGTCGACCCGCTGGCGACCGCGCGAACCCGGACCGGGGATGCCGCGTCGGACCGGATCCACATCGTGCTCGACCACGACGCCCTGCCGCACCTCCTCGGCGTACGTCGTCTGCCGGAACCGCAACCGGAGCTCGCTGCCGAGGCGCCCGACCTGGCGCGCCGGATCAGCGGCGTCACAGGATTGCTGGTGCCGGACGACCAGCGCAAGGCGCTGATGCGCCGGACCGTCCGGCCGTTGCTGGCCGCGGCGTCGGGCAGCCCGCTGGCCGTCCCGGTGGAGCACCACAGCTGGCTGCGCGACCACGCGGCACGCATCACCGACGGGCTGAGCAGGGCTGGCTACGCTGTCCACGGCGATCCCGCCGTGCTGGCGCCCGTGCGCGAGCCGGGGGTCGAGGCTCCGGCTCCGCGGTCCACGCTGGCCCTGGCGATCCGGATGATGCTGGCCGGCCGGTCCGATCCAACCGAGGAGGACGCATGACCACGCGGGTCCTCCTGCACGTGGGCACTCCCAAGACCGGCACGTCCTACCTCCAGGACGTCCTGTTCCGCAACCAGGAGACGCTCAAGGACGCGGGCATCCTCTATCCAGCCGACCGGTTCGACGCACACTTCCTCGCCGCGCTGGACCTGTTGCGGCTGCCGTGGGGTGGTCTGGAGCTCGACGCCCACGGGCTCTGGGAGCGGACCGCAGCGGAGGTCCGGGCGTGGCCCGGCACCGCGATCATCAGTCACGAGATCCTGGCGACCGCGTCGAGAACCCAGGTCGTGAGGGCACTCTCGTCACTGGGGCACCCGGACGTGGAGCTCCACGTGGTCCTGTCGGTCCGCGACCTGGTCCGCCAGATCCCCGCGGAATGGCAGGAGAACGTCAAGCACCGGCGAGTGTTCAGCTTCCACGAGTTCCTCGAGGCCATCCAGGACCCGGATCGCGGAGGACCGATCGCCTCGTGGTTCTGGGGGGTCCAGGAGATTCCCTACATCCTGGACCGGTGGGCGGCCGACCTGCCCCCCGAGCGCGTCCACCTGGTGACGGTCCCGGCGCCCGGAGGTCCGCCGGACCTGCTCTGGGAGCGGTTCTGCGAAGCCTTCGGCCTGAGCGACCTCGAGCTCGACCGCCAGAGCGAGCGGACCAATCCGTCCCTCGGCTCCCCCGAGACGGCGCTTCTGCGACGGATCAACCTCAAGGCCAACCACGAGATCCTGCCGGGGCGCTACCGGCCGCTGGTGCGGGAGCTCCTCGCCCACCAGACACTGTCCCGGCGGACCGACTCGCCCCGACTGACGCTCCCGCCGGAGGTGCATCCCTGGACCCAGGAGCTGGCCGGGTCGTGGATCGACGAGATCAAGGCCCGCGGCTACCACGTCATCGGGGACCTGGACGACCTGGTCGGTCCGCCGCCCACCCAGCCGTACGTCGACCCCGATCAGCCCGCGGAGTCGGAGGTGGCCGACGCGGCGGTGGATGCGATCCGGGCCCTGCTGCGCGAGAACTCACGATTGCTCGGAGTCGAGGAAGAGCTGCACGCCCAGCTGGAGGAGACCCGCCAAGCCCTCGAACGGTCCTACTTGCGCCCGTCGTACCTGGCGCGGGAGAGGATCGTCCGCAAGCTCGACTCCAACCGCCTTGGGCAGTGGCTGCTGGAGATCTACCGCTTCGGACGGGGCAGGAGCTCGCGCTCGGCGTAGCGGCCGACCTGCCAGGTGCCGAAGGCATCCGCCCCCATGCCGACCAACCCGCCCACGATCGGTATGCGGCGCACGGCTCCCACCGCGACACGCTTGCCGGCCACCTTGTTGATCAGCCCGGCGGCCAGCTCCGCGGAGACGACCCGGTCGAGGGCCGGGTCGTGGACCGGCGCGGTCGCCAGACCCATCGGCGGCGCCGGCAGCTTCTTCTTCTTGACGAACTGGTTGACCGTGTCCTCGCCGAGCATGCAGACGAGGATCGCGTTGCGCACCCGCGGATCCTGGAGATCGTAGCCACGGAGGTGGGCGATCCCGGCGATCATCCTGCACTGGATCAGCGCGAGACCGGTGATGTTGGTCGGGATCAGGATCGGCGCGGTGACCAGCCCGCCGAGGTTGGTGAGGAACCCCTGGGCGCCCGCGTAGCGGACGTGGTTCTCGATCACCTCGTGGATCCCACGGTCCACGTCGCCGTGCTGTTCGCGCAGCTGGGCGTCCGCGGCCTTGGCGGCGGGTGGAAGAGGGCCCACTCCGTTGATGGCGCGGTTGAGAGCCTCGCGGACGAAGCTCGAGGTCAGCTCGGGCGCCAGCTCGGTGACGCGTGGCGCCAATCGGCGACCGATGTTGCCCATCATGCTCATCCGGGGCCCCTGCGGAAGGGTTTCGGGGTCCCTGCGGGAACGCGAGCGCAGCGAGCGGTCTCGTGGGGTGTCAAGCGCGAGCGAAGCGAGTGGTTCTGTGGGGTGGTGCTCATGCGCAGATAGTACGGACGTGGTCGCTACGGTCGTCTCGTGCCAGTCGAACCCGACCCCTCTCGCTGGTCGTTCCCGGACCGGCACGAGGCCGCGGACGACCTGGTCGGCATCGGTGCCGACCTCGAGCCGGGCACCCTCCTCAGTGCCTACCGCTCCGGCATCTTCCCGATGCCGATGGGGGAACCGGGCGCTGCGATGCACTGGTTCAGCCCGGTACGCCGGGCCGTTCTGCCGCTGGACGGCATGAAGGTCTCCCGGTCGCTGCGGCGGTCGGTCCGCGACTTCGAGATCCGGGTGGACACGGCCTTCGAGGAGGTGCTCGACGGCTGTGCCGACAGCACCCGTGACAGCGGCTGGATCGACGACGACATCCGGGCGGCGTACGTCCGGCTGCACCGGCTGGGCTGGGTGCACTCCGTCGAGGCCTGGCGGAGCGGGCGGCTGGCGGGAGGCCTCTACGGCGTCGCGATCGGCGGCCTGTTCGCGGGAGAGTCGATGTTCCATCGGGAGCGAGACGCCTCGAAGGTGGCTCTGGTCGGGCTGGTCGACCTGCTGTCCGACGCCCACGCGGCCACGAGGCTGCTGGACACCCAGTGGCAGACCCCCCACCTCGCGTCGCTGGGCGTCGTCGAGATCTCGCGAAGTGACTACCTCCGCAGGCTGGGCGCGGCACTGGCGCTGCCGCTACCGGAGGCGTTCGCGGACGTGGGCTCCTGACCGCCTCGCGCCCCGGTCAGATTTCGAGACGCGTCAGACGGTCCGACGCGCCGCCCCATGCCGACGTTCCTCAATCGCTTCGCCCTCACGCCCGGCTCGCTGGGCGGGGCTCAGACGACGTGGGGTGGCTGCCCGGTGTCGCTGACCATCGGGCGGCCGGCATCGGCCCAGTCGACCATTCCGCCGTGCAGGTTGAACGCTTCGTGGCCGTGCTGGTTGAGGTACGCCACCGCCTGTGCGGACCGGCCACCCACCTGGCACACCACGAGGGTGCGTCCCGCCGGGACTTCCTGCAGTCTCGCGCCGAGCTCCATGAGCGGGATGTGGACGGCTCCGTCGATGTGGCCGTGCTGCCACTCGACCGGTTCGCGCACGTCCAGGACCGTGACGTCGTCCGGGATCGGGTCGGGCACGCCGTCGACCGTCACCGTCGGGATCTCGGGCATCGCGGTCCCCTCACTTCAGCAGTTTCGACATCCGGCGGTCGGCCAGGGGTTTGCCGCCAGTCTGGCACGTCGGGCAGTACTGCAGGCTGGAGTCGGCGAAGGAGACCTCACGCACGACGTCGCCGCAGACGGGGCACTTCTGACCGGTCCTGCCGTGGACGGCCAGATGCGACTTCTTCTCTCCCTTCAGCTCGGCCGCGGCCAGGCCGCGGGAGCGGTCGACCGCGTCGCCGAGCACGACCCGGATGGCGTCGTGGAGGAGGTGGACGTCGTCGTCGGTCAGCGTGCTGGCCGGCTTGAAGGGGGACATGCGGGCGGCGTGCAGGATCTCGTCGGAGTAGGCGTTGCCGATGCCGGCGATGGTGCCCTGGTGCCGGAGCACGCCCTTGATCTGGGATCGGCCGGCGTCCGCGAGGATCTTGCGGAACAGCTCGATGGTGAAGTCCTCGGTCAACGGATCGGGTCCGAGCGAGGCGATGCCCGGCACGTCGGCGGGATCGCGCACGACGTACATCGCCAGGCTCTTGCGGGTGCCGGCCTCGGTGATGTCGAGTCCCGACTGGTCGTCGAGCACGACGCGGACGGCGAGCGGGGACTTGTTGCTTGGTTTCGGCGGCACGGTCGGCACCTCGTCGCGCCATCGCACCCATCCGGCGCGGGCGAGGTGGAGGACCAGGTGCAGCCCGGAGGCCGAGATGTCGAGGAACTTCCCGTGCCGGCTGACCCCGTCGACCAGGGTGCCCTCGAGCGCCTGCAGCGGCGGGTCGAAGGTCTTGAGGGCACTGAACGCGGCGACGTGGACCTTGATGATCGCGCGGTCGGTGAGCCGGCCCGCGAGGTCGAGGGCCAGCGCTTCCACCTCGGGCAGCTCGGGCACGTGCGCCAGTCTAGGCGGGGTCCGACCGGTGACAGATGGCCGTCACACGTTCACAATGGGCTCGTGGCCTCCGCCCGCACGCTGCCGAAGACGGGGTCGGTCTTCCTTGACGCCCGCGGTGGCGACCGCGCGTTGCGCGCCACGTGGCACCACGAGGCGGGCGTGGTCGTGCTCTCGCTGTGGCGCGAAAACGTCTGTGCCGGTTCGTTCCGGCTGCGGATCGACGAGGTGCCGGAGCTGATCGACATGCTGCGCGCGGGGCTGGACCGCGGCGACGACACCCTGAGTCTCCCCGCCGACCCCGGGAAACGCCGGTCGCAAATCTAAGAACACGCCTAGAGTCCCCGATACGGTCCGATCATGGACCCGATCCGCAACCCCTACGCGCCGGGGGCGGGCCAGCGGCCCCCCGAGCTGGCGGGCAGAGACGTCGAGCTCGAGACGTTCGACGTCGTCCTCGAGCGGGTGGCCCGGGGGCGACCCGAGCGGAGCCTGGTGCTCACCGGCCTGCGGGGTGTCGGCAAGACCGTGCTGCTCAACGCGCTCCGCTCGGGCGCCGTACGCCGAGGCTGGGGTACCGGCAAGCTCGAGGCCCGCCCTGACCAGCCGCTGCGCCGACCGCTGTCGAGTGCGCTGCACCAGGCCGTGCGCGAGCTGTCCCACCCCAAGCCTGACGACGTCGACCACGTCCTCGGCGTGATCCGCGCGTTCGCCCAGCGCGAGGCCGGCGTCGACGCCCGGCTGAGGGACCGGTGGAATCCCGGCATCGACGCACCCGCGGTGAAGGGCCGCGCCGATTCCGGCGACATCGAGATCGACCTGGTCGAGCTCTTCACCGACCTCGGCGGGCTCGCCGCCGACGTGGGCAAGGGCGTCGCGGTGTTCCTCGACGAGATGCAGGACCTCGGGCCGGACGACGTGTCCGCGCTCTGCGCCGCCTGCCACGAGATCAGCCAGTCGGGACTGCCCCTCATCGTCGTCGGTGCCGGCCTGCCGCACCTGCCGGCCGTGCTCTCGGCCAGCAAGTCCTACTCCGAACGGCTGTTCCGCTACCAGCGGATCGACCGGCTCACCCGCGAGGGAGCTGACCGTGCGCTGGGCGCGCCCGCCGCCGAGGAGGGCGCCGACTACACCGAGGAGGCGCTGGCCGCGATGTACGCCGCGACCGGTGGTTACCCCTACTTCATCCAGGCCTACGGCAAGGTGGTCTGGGACCTCGCGCCGCGCTCGCCGATCACCGCCGAGGACGTCGGCGTGGCTCGGCCCGAGGCCGAGAGCGAGCTGTCCGTCGGCTTCTTCGGCAGCCGCTTCGAGCGGGCCACGCCGGGGGAGCGCGACTATCTCCGGGCCATGGCCGACGCCGCGGTGGCCATCGCCGAGCGGTCGGTCGACGAGCTCGACGACATCCAGAGCGTGCCCACCGCCGAGGTTGCCGCCGAGCTCGGCAAGAAGCCCCAGTCACTGTCGCCGGCCCGCGACTCGCTGCTGAAGAAGGGGCTGATCTACTCCGGCGAACGCGGCCGGATCGCCTTCACGGTGCCGCACTTCGGCCGGTACCTCCGCGAACACGCCTGATGCTGCACCTCCTCGTGGGCATGCCCGGAGCGGGCAAGACGACGGTGGCCCGGCAGATCGTCGAGGAGACCGGCGCGCTGCACCTCGACCCCGATGTGTGGCTGATGGCCCTCGGCCTGCCCCCGGCCGGCCCCCGCGACCGCTTCGAGGAGCTGATGTTCGACCTCGCCCTGGACCTGCTGAAGCGCGGCGTCTCGGTGGTCATCGAGACCGGCGGCTGGATCCGGCCACACCGGGAGGCCAAGCGCCGCGCCGTACAGGCCCTCGGGGTGCCGGTCGAGCTCCACGTGCTCGACGTACCGCTGGAGGAGCGTTGGCGCCGGATCGCGCGGCGCAACCAGGTTCCCGGTGCCGCTCACATCAGTCGGGCCGAGCTCGAGGAGTGGGAGGAGCGCTGGGAAGCGGTCACGGTGGAGGAGCAGGCGCCGTACGACGCCGTGGTCTTGCACGACGTCCCGCCGACCGCGTGAGCTCCACAATTCGCCCGGAGAATCAGTTGTCCTGCCCGCGGAAGCGGCGCACAGTGGAGGGATAGTTCCTGCGTCGGCGAGGAGGTGCCCGTGAGCACAGTCATGATTCGGGCGGACCAGCGGCTGGATCGTCCGGGGCGTCGCGAACGACGAGCCGAGCGTTTGCGCTTGCGAAGGGTCGACGCGTTGTCGGCCCAGCTCGCCCAGCTGCACACCATCCGCGTCCTGCTCGAGCAGGCGGCCGAGATCGTCCGCGGCGGCTGGATCCAGGGCGCGTGGTTCGCGGTGGACATGGGGGGCAGGACCCGGGCGGTGAGCGCGCCGGAGCTACGTCTGACCAGAGACCATCCGGTGACCGGTGCCTGCCTGGTCGGCGCCGTCGTCCAGGCCGGCGGGGGACCAGAGGCGGTGCGCTCGCAGCCGGTCCAGCGAGCCCTCGACCTGGTCTGGCACAACCTGCGCGAGGACGCCGGGCAGCCGGTCCGCTGGTGTCCGGGTCCACCGGCCCGCATGATGCACGTCCTCGACCTCACGCACTGGAACGACGCCCCCGACCGGACCCGCGGTGACGTGGTCGGGCTGCTCCACTCGTCCGTGGCGGCGGCGGACGCTCAGCGGGAGCGGTGCCGCTCCGAGCAGGCCGCGCTCGCGGAGTCGTTGGCCTGACGACATCCCCGACCGGCTGCCGACAGCTCGCATGCCATCCTGCTCGAATGTTGCGAGTTGGATCGGTAGTCATCACCGTGGCCGACGTCGAAAGAGCCGCCTCGTTCTGGAAGAGCGCACTGGGCTACGTCTCGGATCCCGGAAACGTCGCATTCCTGCGGTCGAAGGGGGACGGCCCACGCCTGCACCTCGATGAGACGGACACGATGCACCTCGACCTGTGGGCAGACGACCAGGACGAGCAGAGGGCTGAGGTCGAGCGTCTGGTCGCGCTCGGCGCCGAGCGCGTGGAATGGGACTACCCGGAGGGGGCCGACTTTGTCGTGCTCGCGGACCCCGAGGGAAACCTCTTCTGTGTCATCGACGCCAGCCGCTGATGGGCAAAGTCGGCGCACCCGTCTGCAACAGTCAGGTCACATCAGGGCGATCCGCGGCGGCGCGTTGCGCGCCGAGATGGAAGAACGCGATCAGGGACTCGACGTCAGGCGCCTCCGACGACAGGATCCGGCTGGCTCCAAACGGAGCGTTCCAGAAGGTTCCCTCACGGGGAGTCCACGGTCCGACGTACGCGTAAGGCTCAGGAATGCGGGCGTCCCCGGGAGACACGCCGTAGTTCACCTCGGCGACGCTGATCCCGATGTCGAAGTGCTCGGGCCACAGCACCGGTTCCTCCTCCGGTGCGAAGGCCCGCAGGGCGGCATCGCCGTGCGCAAGCGCCCGGGCGATCACCTCCACCGCCTCGGCATCGAGCACCACCGGGTCGGCGGGGTCGATCGCGGAGCCTCCGGCATACGCCTCCCTGGGTGACCGTGCCTCGACTCC
>JBJMIQ010000106.1:0-4953 GCA_045806805.1 Nocardioides sp.
TACGTCCCCGACGAGGTCACGAACCTGATGGTCCGCGCGCGCATCGACGAGCCCGACGCCGAGCCGGGCTTCCTGCTCGACGGCTACCCGCGGACCCTCGCCCAGGTCGAGGAGCTCGACGGGATGGTGGAGTTCACCGGACACCGGCTCGACGCCGTCGTGGTGCTCACCGTCGACGACGAGGAGATCGTCCAACGGCTCCTCCAGCGCGCGGAGGTCGAGGGTCGCGCCGACGACACCGAGGACGTCATCCGCCGTCGCCAAGAGGTCTACCGCGAGCAGACCGAGCCCCTGATCGAGGTCTACCGCGAGCGCGGAATCCTGCTCGAGGTCGACGGCATCGGCGAGGTCGACCAGGTCACCAAGCGCATCTTCGAAGCGCTTGATGTGGTTCCTCAGTCGTGAGCGAAGCTCACGACTGAGGAACGTTGGTGGTGAGAAGGAAGCAGACCTGTGGGCTGGAGTGACCGGAACATCGAGATCAAGACCCCTGGGCAGATCGGCCTGATGCGGGTTGCCGGCCTGCTCGTGGGTGAGACGCTCGAGCTGCTGCGCGACGCCGTACGCCCCGGTGTCACCACCGGAGAGCTCGACGCGCTCGCCGAGGACCACATCCGGTCGCACGGGGGGATCCCGTCGTTCAAGGGCTACTCCCACCCGCCCTTCCCCGGGACCATCTGTGCCTCGGTCAACGACGAGGTGGTGCATGGGATCCCTGGCTCACGACAGCTCGTCGAGGGCGACGTCATCTCCATCGACTGCGGAGCGATCGTGGACGGCTGGCACGGTGACGCAGCGACCACGGTCGCAGTAGGCGAGGTGCCCGAGGACGTGCGGGAGCTGATGCGTGTCACCGAGGAGGCCCTGTGGCGGGGCCTGGCTGCGGCTCACCTCGGCGGCAGGGTCTCCGACATCTCCCACGCCATCGAGTCGCACGTGCGCTCCCAGGGTCGCTACGGCATCCTCGAGGACTACACCGGCCATGGCATCGGGACCGAGATGCACATGCCCCCCAACGTGCCCAACTTCGGGCGCCGCGGCCGCGGGCCGACCCTGGTCGAGGGCATGGCGCTGGCGATCGAGCCGATGGTCACGCTGGGCAGCAAGCGCACCGCGGTCCTCGAGGACGAGTGGACCGTGGTCACCAGCGACGGCAGCAGGTCCGCCCACTACGAGCACACGTTCACCCTGACCCCGACCGGCACCTGGGTGCTGACCGCCGTCGACGGCGGCAAGGAGCGGCTGGCCGCACTCGGAGTCCCGTTCGGCGGTTGATCACCGCTGTGCGAGGATGAGGGCACCAGGAGGGGAGTACTCCCTCGACCCGGTCTCGTCATCACGATCGCCCACGGGCGGTCCGGGGCCGTGGGCCGCGTGTCGCGGCGGAAGAGACCTCCGGTGTAGTCAGCACGCAGCGACATCATCGGAGGCCTTGTGGACGTCAGCACCCTGGAATGGACCATCACCATCGGCGTGACGGTCGCCGTGCTCCTGTTCGACGTGGTGGTCATCGCCCGCCACCCGCACGAACCCTCGATGAGGGAGTGCGTGATCGCGTTGGCGTTCTACGTGGGTGCCGCTCTCGTCTTCGGAGCCTGGATTTGGTTCTACTACGGCCACGACTTCGGCATCGAGTTCATGACCGGATGGCTGGTCGAGTACAGCCTGTCGGTCGACAACCTGTTCGTCTTCATCGTGCTGATGGCCGCACTCAAGGTGCCGCGCCAGTACCAGCAGGAAGCCCTGATGGTGGGCATCATCCTGGCCCTGGTCTTCCGTGGCATCTTCATCGCTGTCGGCTTCCAGCTGGTCGACCGCTTCTCAGCGGCCTTCTACGTCTTCGGGGCGTTCCTGATCTACACGGCGATCCAGCTGGTCCGCAGCTACCGATCACACGAGGACGAGCACCCCGAGAACAGCCGGGTGGTGCGGTTCGCCCGGGACCACCTCAAGGCCAGCGAGGAGTTCCGAGGCCTGAAGCTGTGGTGGAAGGAGAACGGCAAACGCGTCTTCTCGCCGATGCTGATCGTGATCATCGCCCTCGGCTTCACCGATCTCATGTTCGCCCTGGACTCCATTCCCGCGATCTTCGGCATCACCCAGGAGCCCTATCTGGTGTTCGCCGCCAACGTGTTCGCCCTCATGGGCCTGCGGCAGCTCTACTTCCTGCTCGGCGGCCTGCTCAAGCGGCTGGTCTACCTGTCGCTCGGTCTGGCGTTCATCCTGGGCTGGATCGGGGTCAAGCTGATCATCCACGCGATGCACGAGGGTCACCTGATCGACTTCGAGATCCCGACGCTGATGAGCCTGGGCGTCATCCTGGTGACGTTGGCGGTCACCGCGGTGGCCAGTCTCCGCAAGACCCGGCAGGAGGAGCAGGCGGCCACCTGACCGGAATAGCCGGCGGTGGAGGCTCGTTGCCCCTGCGATGACCACCCCCGCCCCCCGGCTGTCCGTGCTCGACCTCGTTCCCGTCCGGAGCGACCAGACCAGCGCCGACGCCGTCGCCGCGACCCTGTCGCTGGCCCGCGTCGCCGACGAGCTCGGGTTCGAGCGCTACTGGCTGGCCGAGCACCACAACATGCCGGCGGTCGCCGCGACCAACCCGGCGGTGCTGATCGCACTGGTCGCCGGCGCCACCCGCGCGATCCGGGTCGGCTCGGGCGGGGTGATGCTCCCCAACCATGCGCCGCTCGTCGTGGCCGAGCAGTTCGCGCTGCTCGAGGCCGCGCATCCGGGCCGGATCGACCTCGGCATCGGCCGGGCACCGGGCACCGACCCGGTGACCTCCTGGGCGCTGCGGCACGGGGCCGGTGGGGTCACCGACGAGGCGATCGAGCGGTTCCCGGAGTACGTCGACAACGTCCTGGCGATGATGGACGCCGCCGGCGTCGGTCTCCAGTTCAACGGGCGGGTCCACGAGCTCCGGGCAACGCCGGCCGCGACCTCGGTGCCGGCGATCTGGCTGCTCGGATCGTCCGACTTCTCGGCACGGCTGGCCGCCGCCAAGGGCATGCCCTACGTGTTCGCCCACCACTTCTCGGGGTCCGGCACGGCCGAGGCGCTCGAGCTCTACCGCACGCAGTTCCGGCCATCGCCTGAATGTCCGGAGCCCCGGACCTTCCTCACCGTCAACGCAGCCGCGGCGGACACGCCGGAAGAGGCCGAGCGGCTCGCCCTCCCACAGCTGCTGGCGATGGTGGCGCTACGGACCGGAGCCCCGTTGACGGCCCAGCCCCTGGTCGAGGAGGCGGAGGCGGTCGAGGTGCCCGACCAGCACCGTGGGCTGCTCGAGGCCATGCGCTCACGCTGGGTCATCGGAGACGGCGCCGGGGTGCGCGATCAGGTGGCGAGGCTGGCGGCGACGTACGACGTCGACGAGGTGATGGTGCACCCCGTCGCCGGGGCCCACGCCGGAGGAGACCCTCGCACCGGACCCGGCCGCGAGCAGACGCTCCGGCTGCTGGCGGGGTGAACCGGGCGGATTCGTGTTTCGGGTCCGGTTCCCCCTAGACTGGTGCGTCGGCCCAACGTTGGTCTGTTTCGTGGTGCCTCGCGGCTGCCCGGATCGCAACGCAACCATCGCTTCGCTTGAGGCGTTCTGCGGCGTGCCCGGGATGAGGTTCACGGGCGGCTCTACGAGGTCCACCGGGGCACCAGCCCCGGAGGTTCCCGGGTCGACGGTAGGACACCCGGCCATTGGCCGGAGCCGGTCTAGCAACAGATTGTGGAGGACATGCCGAAGAAAGAAGGCGTGATCGAGATCGAGGGCACCATTACGGAGGCCCTCCCCAACGCCATGTTCCGGGTCGAGCTGACCAACGGACACAAGGTGCTCGCCCACATCAGCGGCAAGATGCGTCAGCACTACATCCGGATCCTTCCCGAGGACCGCGTGGTGGTGGAGCTCTCGCCGTACGACCTCACCCGGGGTCGGATCGTCTACCGGTACAAGTAAGCCAGCCGATCGAGCAAGAGAGGCCCTCCTCGTGAAGGTCAACCCGAGCGTCAAGAAGATCTGTGACAAGTGCAAGGTGATCCGTCGCCACGGCCGCGTCATGGTGATCTGCGAGAACCCGCGCCACAAGCAGCGCCAGGGCTGATCCCAGCCAGCACCACCCACAACTGAACACACACAGAGAAGCGTCATCGCTCGCCGTCCCCGTGGACGGTGTCACCCCCGGTCTGGAGGCCAGGGCCCTGTCATATGGAGGACAGGGGCGCGAGACGCACACGACACCTCCAGGACTACGAAGGGACACCGCCTTTCATGGCACGCCTCGTCGGTGTCGACCTCCCGCGCGACAAGCGCATCGAGGTCGCACTCACCTACATCTACGGCATCGGCCGCACCCGCGCCCTGCAGGTGCTCGCGAACACCGGGGTCAACCCGGACATGCGCGTCCACCAGCTCGGCGACGAGGAGCTCGTGAAGCTCCGGGACGAGATCGAGGGCAACTACAAGATCGAGGGTGACCTCCGTCGTGAGGTCCAGGCGGACATCCGCCGCAAGATCGAGATCGGGAGCTACCAGGGTCGCCGTCACCGGCAGAACCTGCCCGTCCGTGGTCAGCGCACCAAGACCAACGCGCGCACCCGCAAGGGCCCGAAGCGCACCGTCGCCGGCAAGAAGAAGGCCAAGTGACCTCCGGTCGCTGAGCCTTCCTTCCTCGAACTCAGACTTCACGAACCCCAGGAGATAGCTGTATGCCTCCCAAGAGCCGTCAGGCCGGCGCCAAGAAGGTGCGCCGCAAGGAGAAGAAGAACATCGCTCAGGGCGAAGCCCACATCAAGAGCACGTTCAACAACACGATCGTCACGATCACCGACCCGAGCGGTGCGGTGATCTCGTGGGCCTCGGCCGGCACCGTCGGCTTCAAGGGCTCCCGCAAGTCCACCCCGTTCGCCGCGCAGATGGCCGCCGAGGCCGCGGGTCGCCGGGCCTTTGAGCAC
>JBJMIQ010000107.1:0-4906 GCA_045806805.1 Nocardioides sp.
TCCAACGTCGAGTAGTGCGTCACGCTCGGCCGCCCGCCGTCCATGACCGCGAACTTGTAGTCCGCCTTGGGGTGCCGGCCGATGGGGGCGTCGACGGTGCCCTCGAGCGGGTCCGGGTGGCCCTGCACGAGCGCGTGGTAGGTCTTGTCGACCGCGCGGCGGCGGAACGCATTCTTCAGCAAGGAGTAGCCATGCTCGGACTTGCAGATCACCATCACCCCCGAGGTGCCGACGTCGAGCCGCTGGACGATCCCCTGCCGCTCCGAGGCTCCACTGGTGGCGATCCGGAAGCCGGCCCCGGCCAGGTGGCCGACGACGGTCGGGCCCGACCATCCCGGTGAGGGGTGTACGGCGACCCCGACCGGCTTGTCGATGACGACGATGGAGTCGTCGTCGTGGATGATCTTGATTCCCTCCACGAGCTCGGGGACCACCTCGAGCTGGTTGGCTCGGGTCGGGATGGTCACGTCGAGGACCTCCCCGGGTGAGACCCGGTCGCTCTTGCTGGTGGATGCGCCCTCCACCAGGACGTGGCCGTCGGCGATCAGCTCGGCCGCGCGCGTCCGGGAAACACCGAACATGCGGGAGAGGGCCGAGTCGAGTCGCTCTCCCGCCATGCCGTCGGGCACTGTCACGATCCGGTGGTCGGCGTTCACGCCTCCTGCTCCCGGGCCGAGGCACGGGTCCCGTCGATTCCGATGCCGCGGACCGCCTGCAGCAGGATCATCCCGGCCGCCACGTTGATGCAGATGTCGGCGACGTTGAACACCGGCCAGTGCGGCACCATCAGGAAGTCGACAACGTGACCACGAAGGGGGCCTGGCGCGCGCAGCACCCGGTCGGTGAGGTTGCCGCAGATCCCGGCCAGCAGCAGGCCGAAGGACCAGGCCCAGGCGCGGGTCCCGACTCGGCGCGCGAGGTAGAGGACCACCGCCAGGGCCGCCACGGCGACCCCGCTCAGGAGAAGCGTGAACTCGGTCCCGGTGCTGAACGCCGCACCGGGGTTGCGGGTCAGGTGCAGGACCAGCCAGCTGCCCAGTAGCTCGACGTCCTCACCGTCCGAGAGCCTCGCGACCGCGAGGGTCTTGGTGACGAGGTCGACCGCGTAGGCCGTGACCGCCACCACGGCGACGGTCAGCCGGAACCGTGGTGCTGGCCCGGAAGGTCGGGTCGAAGGGTGTGGCCCGGTGTCGCTCAGCGACGTTCCTCGCGCTGCTTGCATGTCAGGCACAGTGTGGCACGGGGGAAGGCCATGGCTCTCATCTTGCCGATGGGGTTGCCGCAGGACTCGCAGATGCCGTAGGAGCCGTCTTCGATGCGGGCCAGGGCGCGGTCGATCTGCGCGAGCTTCTCCCGTTCGTTGTTGAGCACGGTCAGCTCATGGTCGCGCTCGAAGCTGGTCGCGCCCATGTCGGCCTGGTCCTGCCCGGCGCCGTCACCCGCGTCGCGCATCAGCCCGACGAGCTCGGCCTCCTGGGCGTGGAGGGCACGGGTGACCCGCTCCCGGTCCTCGTGCAGCTCGTCGAGGACCTCCTTGATCTCGGCCTTGGTCCAGGCGCCCTCGCCCTCCCTGACCTTCAGCGCGCTCGCCTTCTTCGCGACCGTCTTCTTCGCGGGGGTCTGCTTGGCTGAGGTCTTCTTCGCCGGAGCCTTCGTGGCCGCCGCCCTGGTCGTGGCCGTCTTCGCCGGGCTCTTCGTCGCTGCGGCCCTGGTCGTCGCCTTCTTCGCGGGCGCCTTGTCGGTCGCCTTCTTGGCCGCAGTCTTCTTCGTCGTGGCCTTCTTCGCGGGGGCCTTCTTGGTCGCGGTCTTCTTGGTCGCGGTCTTCTTGGTCGCGGTCTTCTTCGCGGCGGCTTTGGTGGCAGACGTCTTGGCCGCGGGGGCCTTCTTCGCAGGGGCCTTCTTCGCAGAAGACTTCTTCGCCGGAGTCTTCTTGGCGGCGGCCTTGGTGGTCGAGGGGGTCTTCCTGGCCGCGGTCTTCGTCGCCGTGGCGGCCTTCTTGGCCGGTGCCTCGGTGGTTGGGGTGGCCTTCGCGGAGGGCTTGCGCTTGATCACCTTGCGGGCCGCGGACGCTGCCGAGCTGGCAAGCGACTTCCTGGTGGTGCGAGCCATGAACTGGGGCCTTCCCTCGAGCCGGGCGCCATTGTGGCGGGAGCCACAGTGTCGACGGGAGGGTAGCCGCTGACCGAGAGCGACTCAAACTCGGCACGCCCATACATGACGACGCGGCCGGTCTCGCGGGGAGACCGACCGCGTCGGAGCTGCGGATTGGGTGGCGGCTAGCCGTCTTCGTCGCCCAGGATCGAACGCAGACGCTTGGGCGCCACGGGCTCCTGCCCGGGACGGCCAGTGTCACCCGACCCTTCGAGGGCCTCGAGCTGCTGGGTGAAGTAGCTCTTCAGCCGCGAGCGGTACTCGCGCTCGAACGAGCGCAGGTTCTCGACGTCGGAGTTGAGCTTGTCGCGCTGCTTCTCCAGCTCGCCGAACAGCTGCTGGCGACGTTCTGCGGTCTCGGAGTCGAGCATCTGGGCCCGCGACCGGGCCTCGGCCTCGAGCCGGTCGGCCTTGCCCTTGGACTCGGAGTCGAGCCGCTCGGCCTTGGTGCGGGCCTCGCCCACGATCCGGTCGGCCTCGTTCTTCGCCTCCTCGACCAGCTCGTCGGCGTTGCGGGTCGCGATCTCGAGCAGGCGGGCGGCGGCGTTGGACGCCTCGGGCACCGTCTCGACGCGAATCGTCTCGACCGAGGACCCCACAGTCGCCGCCGGCTGAGCCTTGGCGGGCTCCGGCTTGGGCGGCTCCGGCGTGGGCTCCGGCGCCTTCTCCGGCTCCGGAGTCGGGGCCGGAGCGGCCACGGTCGCGTCGCCCGACTGCGCCGCGGACAACTTCGCCCTCAGGTCGTCGTTCTCCTTGGTGAGTCGGCCGAGCTCGGCCTCCACCTCGTCGAGGAACTGGTCGACCTCTCCCATGTCGTACCCCTCACGGAGACGCACCGGAGTAAAGCGCTTGTTGCTCACGTCCTCAGGCGTCAGCGGCATGACCTCACCCATTCCTTGGTCGGGGACACGAAAGTCTGTCGGTCGAACAATAGCGCCTGACGCGGGGCTCTCAATCGTCGGCCGACGTTCATAACCCGAACACCGAGTCGTTGACCCGCAGGAGGACGTAGGCGCCCACCAGGACGATCAGGAAGCTGAGGTCGAGAGCGAAGTTGCCGAGCCGCAACGGCGGGATCACGCGACGCAGTGCCTTGATCGGCGGGTCGGTCACCGAGTAGACGACCTCGAGGATCACCAGGAGCACACCGTGGGGGCTCCACGACCTCGCGAACACCTGGACCCAGTCGACGACGAAACGGATCCACAGCAGCGCAATGAAGATGAACAGCAGGACATGGATGATCGAGCCGACGAGCTCCATCAGGTCGTGGCCTCAGCTCTGGTTGAAGAAACCGCCCTCGGCGATGCGCTGCTTGTCCTCGGCAGCGACGGTCACGTTCGGCGGGGACAGCAGGAACACCTTGTTGGTCACGCGCTCGATGCTGCCACGGGTCGCAAACACCAGCCCTGCGGCGAAGTCGACGAGGCGCTTGGCGTCGGTGTCGTCCATCTCGGAGAGGTTCATGATCACCGGCGTGCCGTCACGGAAGTTCTCGCCCACGGTGCGCGCCTCGTTGTAGGTCCGGGGATGCAGGGTCGTGATGCGGGACAATTCGGCTACCACTCCTGTAGGACCGGCGGCCGGTCGGCGGCGCTCGGCAAGATCGGACACGTTGGCACGGGCGGGACCGGACTGCGAAGCCCGTCCGGCCGGCACACCGCGGTCGGAGGTCTCGTAGTCTGCGTCGTAGTCGTCGTCGTACCGCGTGTCCTCGAGCAGGCCGAGGTATTCACCGATCCTGCGCATCGCGCCGCTCATGACTTCGTCCTCCGGAACTCCTGCGCCGTGCGGCGCTGCTGTGTGTTTTGGACACTACTTGACCTGTGGCCTCGATCCGAGGATCGCGGTGCCGATGCGCACGTGTGTCGCGCCGGCCCGAATCCCCTCCTCGAGATCTGCACTCATCCCGGCCGACAGCCAGGACGCCTACGGTCGCGTGGAGGCGAAGTCCGCGCGGATCTCGGAGAGCCGTTGGTACGGGCCGCGTGGATCCACGCCCAGCGGCGCCACCGCCATCAGCCCACGCAACCGGAGCATGCCGGCCGCGTCGATCGCCTCGGCCAGCGCCGGGACGTCCTCAGGCGCCGCACCGGCGCGGCCCTCGGCGCCGGGCTCGTCGAGGCTGACCTGGATCAGGCAGTCGACCGGAAGGGAGCGTCCGTGGGCGCCCTCGTTGAGCCGGCGCACGAGCTTGCGGCGGTCCACGGACTCCACGACGTCGGCGTAGGACGCCACAGCCGTGGCCTTGTTGCTCTGCAGCCCACCGACGAAGTGCCACCGCAGGCCGAGGTCGCGGCACTCGGCGGCCTTCGCCTCCGCCTCCTGGTGGCGGTTCTCCCCGATGTCGGTGACACCGAGCTCGGCGAGCAGGCGCACGTCGGAGGCAGGGAAGAACTTGGTTACCACGACCAGGGTGATCCCCGCAGGATCACGTCCGGCGTCCGCGCACCCGGCCTCGATCCGCTGGCGCACGCCGGCGAGGTTCCCCGCGATCTCGTCGTACCGCTCGCTCATGATCGCAACCTGATCAGCCCGGCAAGCCGTCCCGCGCGGGCTCCGTCGCGGCGGTAGGAGTAGAGGTCTCCCGACTCCCGGGTGCAGCGGGACACGTCATGGATCGAGACGCCGTCGGCCGCCAGCTGCGCGCGGACGCCCGCGCCGAGGTCGAGGGAAGGCGTGCCCCAGGAGGTCGTGGCGACACTGGCGGGTACGGCGGCCCCGACCGCGGCCTGCATCGCCTCGGGCACCTCGT
>JBJMIQ010000108.1:0-17447 GCA_045806805.1 Nocardioides sp.
CCTCGTTCAGCCGCCCGGGAGAGAGGTAGTAGCTCGGCGAGAAGGTCCGCTGGCCCTGGCGGATGTCGTGCAGCGGGGCACCCGCGGCGAAGGCGGCAGCCGCTGCGGCGAGGGCATTCTGGACGTTCATCCTGGCGCGGCCGCCGAACGTGGCGGGCAGCAGGTGCGTCCAGGCCAGCTGCATGTCGCGTCGGCCGTGGCGGACCACGATCATCTCCCCGCGGTCGCTCGGCTCGAGCACCAGCGCCTTGCCGCCGCGGCGGCAGTGCGCGTCGATCAAGTCCCGCTCCTCCGAGCCGGGCTCGGCCATCGAGAACCACACGACCTGCCCGGAGCAGCGCCTCCGCATCTCCCGCACCAGCGGGTCGTCGGCGTTGAGCACCGCGTGGCCGTCGCGCGGCACCGCCTCGACGAGGACGGCCTTGACGTCGGCGAGCTGCTCGACGGTGTCGATGCCGCGCAGCCCGAGGTGGTCGGGCTGGACGTTGAGCACCACCGCGACGTCGTTGCGCTCGTAGCCCAGCCCCTCGCGGAGTATGCCGCCGCGGGCCACCTCGAAGACCGCGAAGTCGACGCGCGGGTTCTGCAGCACCATCCGCGCCGAGCGCGGGCCGGAGGCGTCGGCGCGGATCAGCAGCCGCTCGTCGATGACGACGCCGTCGGACGAGGTCATGCCGACCTTGCGGCCCATGCCCTTGAAGATGTGAGAGATCATGCGAGACGTCGTGGTCTTGCCGTTGGTACCGGTGACGGCGACGATCGGGATCCGCGACGGCGCTCCCGGCGGGAACAGCATGTCGACCACGGGTTTGGAGATGAACTGGGGCTCCCCGATCGTCGGGTGAGTGTGCATCCGGAACCCCGGCGCAGCGTTGACCTCGCAGATCGCGCCGCCCGCTTCGCGGACGGGCTCGGTGATGTCGGGGCAGATGAAGTCGATGCCGGCGATGTCCAGCCCGATCATCCGGGCCGCCTCCTCGGCGATCTCGACGTTCTCCGGGTGCGCCTCGAAGGTCCGGTCGATCGAGATGCCACCGGTGGACATGTTGCCGGTGAGGGTGAGCTTGACGGTCTCGCCCTGTTCGGGAACCGAGTCGAGCTTGTGACCCTGGCTCGCGAGCAGCTCCTCGGCGGCGGCGTCGACCTTGATCCGGGTCAGGACCTTCTCGTGGCCGACACCGCGCCGCGGGTCGGCGTTGGTCAGGTCGACCAGTTCCTGGACGGTCGAGCGGCCGTCGCCCACCACGTGCGCGGGCACCCGCTCGGCGATGGCGGCCACCCGGCCATCGATGATCAGACAGCGGTAGTCCTTGCCGGTGATGAAGGACTCGACAATCACCCACCCACGACGGGACTGCTCGTGTGCGATCGGGAAGGCCTCGCGTACGTCGGCCTCGGTGCGAAGATCGAGGCAGACCCCGCGGCCGTGGTTGCCGTCGAGCGGCTTCACGACGACCGGGAAGCCGATTCGCCGGGCGACCCTGGCGGCCTGGTCCGCGCTGCGCACCGAATCCTGGCGCGGCACGGGCAGGCCGGCGGCGCCGAGGAGCTTGGTGGTCAGATCCTTGTCGGAGGCGATGTCCACCGCGATCGAGCTGGTGGCCGACGTCATCGTGGCCCGGATCCGCTTGGCGTGGACGCCCTGGCCGAGCTGGACGAGGGAGTGCTGGTTGAGCCGGATCCACGGGATGTCCCGCGACACCGCCTCGTCGATGATGGCCTGGGTCGACGGGCCGAACGCGGTGCGCTGCGCCCGCTTGATGAAGGCCTCGAGCTCGCTCTCCCAGTCGAAGTCCGGGTCGGCCTGGACGAGGTGGTTGACCAGGCGGATGGCGAGCTGTCCGGCGGCGAGCCCCACCTGCTCGTCGGCGTACCCGTAGATCACGTTGTAGACCCCGGTGCGTCCCTTCACCTGGCGGGTCTTTCCGCGGCGGATGTCGTGGCCAACGACCTGCTGCAGGGCCAGTGCGCAGTGCTCGGCGACGTGGCCGAGCCAGGTGCCCTCGTTGAGCCGCTCGACGAACCCACCGCGACGGCCGCGGGAGCAGGAGTGCTCGCGCAGGCCCGGCAGCATCTGCAGGAGATTGTCGGTGAAGCCGGGGAGCGTGTTGGTCGGATGGTTCTCCAGTGAGCCGAGGTCCACGACCAGGTGGATCGCCTGGTCGTAGGACCAGACGTTCGCGCCCCGATAGACCCGGGTCTCGAGGAGCTTGAGATCGGGAGTGGGACGTTCGGTCATCAAGAGGCTCCGTCCTGCTGGGGTGGGTCGGTCTTCTTGCGGGCCCTGGCGCGTCGGCGGCGGAGCGCACCGGGCGACACGTCGTCGGCGGCGATGTCACGTGCCAGCCGGCGGAGGTCCTGGCCGGCCTCGGCCATCTCGGCGGCCTCCGCCGGATCGGCGAACCTGGGCGGTGGGATCAGGGTGCGGGTGGTGAGGTCGAAGCGTGAGCCGTGGGGCAGGACGTGCAGGACCACGCCGCTCGCCAGGAGGGGCGAGGACCGCTTGGCCTCGTAGGCGTTGGTGACGATCTGGGAGGGGTCGAAGATCGTCACCGCGCCCTTGCCCACGACCCGAAGCACCTCGTGACTCTCGATCTCCTCGACGATCGCGGCGGTGTCCTCGTCTATCCCGATCCCCAGGAGGGAGGGTGACTCGCTGACGATCATCAGCAGGCGACCGTAGCGGTTGCGCTGCTCGAAGTGCTGGTCGACGACGCAGGACTCGAGGAGCCCGAGCCCGGCCGCGACCTGGGTCATCCGCTGCTTGGGGGTCGAGCCCGGCCCGCCGAAGGCCACCATGTGCGATGACTGGATGCTGGCCCCGGCCGAGGTGCCGGCAATGACGATGCCGCGGTGGTGGGCGTCGACCAGGGCGTCGCCGAACGGCGTCCCGCAGACGACGGCGGACAGCTTCATCTGGTTGCCGCCGGTCATGAAGACGCCGGTGGCCTTGTCCAGCTCGGCGACCAGCTCCGGGTCATGTGCTTCGTCGCGACTTTCCGGCCGCACGGAAACCACCTCGGCGGCGCCGAGCTTGCGGAACAGGGCGTCGTAGACCTCGACCACCTCGGGCCCCAGGGAGGACGCGGTGGCGATCACCGCGATGCGTGCCTCCTCGCCCCCGGCCGCGCCGACGAACTCGGTCAGGATCGTGCGCCGGCGGAGCTTGTCCTCGGCTCCGCCGATGATCATGAGGGGTCCCGAGGGCATGACAGCGAGGCTAGGGCATGCCAGTGTGAGCGGGTGCAGCAGCATTCCCGCCGTCTCGTGGTGGTTCGGCACTCCAAGGCCGAGCAGGCGGGGGAGACTGATCATGCGCGCCGGCTCCTCGATCGCGGGCGTTCCGATGCGGAGGCCGCCGGCCGGTGGCTGGCCAGCGAGAACGTCGTGCCGGACCATGCGCTGGTCTCGGCTGCGCCACGGGCCCGCGAGACCTGGGAGGCGCTGGCGGCAGGCGCGGACTGGTCGGTCGAGCCGAACCTCGACGAGGGTCTCTACAGCGCAGGCCCCGACACCGCGCTCGACCTGATCCGGGGGACCCCGGCAGACGCCGGCGTGCTCGTCGTCGTGGGCCACAATCCGACCATGGCCCAGCTCGCGCAGCTCCTCGACGACGGCGAGGGAGACGCCGAGGCCTCGAAGGCCATGACGTCCGGTTTCCCCACGACCGCGGTCGCCGTGTTCGAGTACGACGGCGAGTGGGCCGACCTGGACCTCACCAGTGCGAGGCTGGTGGCCTTCCACGTGGGCCGTGGGTAGCCGGGCCCCGAGCTCTCTTCTTGCAAGGAATCGTCAATTCGGAACGCCACCCTCGGCTTGTCTGGACCATTGACGCCACGGAGCTCTAGCGGCCACGCATGGGGTGGGTCGCCTCCGACGGGGAAGAAGGGGAACTCCCGCATGTTCGAGATCCAACGTCCGATTCCTGCCGCCAAGCCACTGGGCGCCGTGCTGGCTGCGCTGGCCTTCCTGATAAGCCTCGCCGGGCCGGCCGGCGCCGAGACGCAGACGGTGCAGGGCACCGGTGGTGATCTCCAGAAGATGTCGGTGTTCAATCAGCCGAACGCCGTCGTGGCCAAGTTGTACGGATCCGACATCGAGTGTGGTGTCAGCCGGTGGGTGGACATTCAGATGCGCGACCGCGACGGCACGAAGTACACCGCCATGGGCGGCTGCTACCCCGGCGACCCGGCCAGCGGCGGCGGGTGGCACAAGAGCCTCGAGCGGGGAGCCACGCTCGTGAAGTGCGGTTTCACGCTGAAGTACAACACCACCGACGGCTTCTGGCGGTTCGAGGTCCCGCGAAGCTGCCTCGCCAAGCTGGGCAACCAGATCAGGGTCGTCAAGGCCGAGGTCGTCGCCACTGCGACCCCGGGCGAGGCAGGTCCCACTCGCTGGTTGTCCCGCGGCTGAAGCTGTGGCTAAGGGATCGGCGGCGCGGGGGTGACGATGCCCGCTTCGGCGTCGGCGGCCTCGATCTCCTCACGCGAGATGCCGAGCAGGTACATGATCGCGTCGAGGTACGGCACGTTGACCGAGGTGTCGGCCGCATCCTGGAGCACGGGCTTGGCGTTGTAGGCGATGCCGAGGCCGGCGGCGTTGAGCATGTCGAGGTCGTTGGCGCCGTCCCCGATGGCGATCACCGCCTGCTGCGGTACCCCGGCCTCGGCGGCGAACTGTCGCAGTGCCTCGGCCTTGCCGGCGCGGTCGACGACGTCACCCACGATCCGCCCGGTGAGCTTGCCGTCGACGATCTCGAGCTCGTTGGCCCGGGCGAAGTGGATGCCTAGGTCGTCGGAGAGCCGGTCGGTGATCTGGCTGAAGCCGCCCGAGACGATCGCGAAGCGGTAGCCCAGCCGCCGCAGGGTCCGGACCAGGGTCCGGGCGCCGGGGGCGAGCTCGAGGGACTCGTAGACGGCGTCGAGGCAGCCGGCGTCGACGCCCTCCAGCAGCGCCACCCGCGAGCGCAGGGACTCCTCGAAGTCCAGCTCACCCCGCATCGCGGCGTCGGTGATCCGGGCAACCTCGGGCTCGCAGCCCGCTCGCGCGGCCAGCATCTCGATGACCTCGCCCTGGACCAGGGTCGAGTCGACGTCCATCACGATCAGCCGCATACCGCGCCGCAGCAGATTGGCCGGTTGCACCGCGATGTCGATGCTCTGACGGGCGGCCTCCACGGCCAGGAGCCCCCTCAGCTTCTCGGGATCGGTGCCCGAGACGTGCAGGTCGATGGCGGTGACGGGGTAGCGCGCCATCCGCTCGATCCGGTCGATGTTGGCACCGCTGTCGGCGATCCGCCCGGCCACGGCCGCCATCGCGGAGGCCTTCAGCGGTGTCCCGATCACGGTCACGTGTGACCGGCCATCCCGGCGGGCCCGGTTGTCGCCCACGCCGCGGTCGACCTCGACCTGCATGTCCAGCGCCTCGGCCGTCTCCTCGATGGTGACCCGCAGCTTGCGCCAGTCGCGCGGGGCCGTGACGAGGACGCCGAGCACCAGCCGACGCCGGAGCACGATCTGCTCGATGTCGAGAACCTCGACGCCGGCGTGGGCGAGCGCCCCGAAGATCGACGACGTCACGCCCGGCCGGTCCTTGCCGGTCAGGGTGATGAGGAGTGTCTTCGGGGCGTCGTCGTCCATGTCGGGTCGAGGCTATCCCGCATCGTGGGCGGTCAGCCGCAGACCGCTCAGCCCGGCCACACCTCCGGCGAGCACGCCGCGACGAGGGCCCGTCGGGCCGCCCGCTCGAGCGAGACCAACGCCGACCTCCGCTCCGTGGTCTCGGCCGCCGAGATCGCGCCGCCGTCGTCGACCAGGGCGAGCTCCACGATCGTGATCGCCTGCACTCCGCGGCCGGCCAGGGCCAGGCACCGCGACGGCACCCCGCGGGGCGCCTGGACCGGCTGCGGGTGGCGCAGGTCCATGAGCTCGTCGGCCACGTCGGGACGCCAGCGCGCGACCTCGAGCCGGGCCAGCTCGTCGGCGGTCTCGAGCAGGGCCGAGCGCAGTCCCCGGTCGGCCTCGCCGACGTCCGGCACCTGGCGCCTGAGAGCGGAGTGCTCGACCCAGGTCACCGAGGCGCCGGTGCGCTGCGGCACCAGCCCGACGTCCGCCCCGGTCGTCACCACCGCCTCGCCGGCGGCCAGCGCTGCGGAGTTGAACGTGCCCGGGCCACCCAGGCCCAGCGGGTCACCGGCCACGGGGAGGGCCAGCCCGAAGCCGGTCGCGCCGACACTGCGAAGCCGTCCGAGACCGAGGACGAGCGGCTCGGCACCGTCGTCGCCGCCGACCAGGTGGACGGCGTCGTCGCCGACCACGCCGTCGACCATCTGGTCGCTCACCACGTGGCCCCGGAGCCAGGCCTTGCCCCACCACGCGAGACGCATGGAAGGCAGCAGCAGGGAGCTCACGGCGGGTGAGGATACGCTCCGAAGAGTGCCCTAGGGTTGCGGCCATGGCCGCCGTGCTCGAGTTCGCCGACGTCACCGTGCGCCGGGGGCAGGCCACCCTCATCGACTCCATCTCCTGGACCGTCGAGGAGGACGAGCGCTGGGTGATCCTGGGCCCCAACGGCGCCGGCAAGACGACCCTGCTCCAGGTCGCCTCCGCCCAGATCCACCCGACCACAGGGGTCGCCGGGATCCTCGACGAGGTGCTCGGCACGGTCGACGTCTTCGACCTCCGACCCCGGATTGGGCTCACCAGCGCCGCCCTCGCCGAGCGGATACCACGCCACGAGCTGGTGCACGACGTGATCGTGTCGGCGTCGTACGGCGTGATCGGCCGCTGGCGGGAGGAGTACGACGACCTCGACCACGACCGTGCCGCGGAGCTGATGGAGGAGGTCGGCGTCCGCCACCTCGGCGCCCGCACCTTTGGCACCCTCAGCGAGGGGGAGCGCAAGCGGGTCCAGATCGCCCGGGCGCTGATGACCGACCCGGAGCTGTTGCTGCTCGACGAACCGGCGGCGGGCCTCGACCTCGGCGGACGTGAGGACCTGGTGTCGACGCTCAACGTGCTCGCGATGGACGAGGACTCACCCGCCACCGTCCTGGTCTCCCACCACGTGGAGGAGATTCCGCCCGGCTTCACCCACGCCCTGCTGCTGCGAGCTGGCAGGGAAGTGGCGTCCGGTCCGCTGCCCCACGTGATCACCGAGGAGAACCTCTCCAGGACGTTTGGCATGCCCCTGGTCCTGAGCCGCGAGGACGGGCGCTACGCGGCGCGCCGCCGTACTCGTCACCGGGGCGGTTGAGTGGGTGCCTCAGGCTAAAGTCTCGATCATGGAGTGGTTCCAGGGGCACGCGTGGGAGACCTGGCTCGGAGCCGCCATCCTGCTCGGGGTCGCGGAGATGTTCAGCCTGGACCTGATCCTGATCATGCTCGCCGTCGGCGCTCTCGCGGGCGCGCTCACCGCGGCGTTCGACGCCCCCGTGGCGGTGCAGATGCTGGTCGCCGCCGGCACCTCCGTCGCCATGCTCGCCGTCGTCCGGCCCGGCCTCGCGAAGCGCTTCCACGGTGGCCCCGAGCTGCAGGTCGGCCACGGCAAGCTCGTGGGCAAACAGGGGCTCGTCACCGAGCCGATCACCGCCCTGGCGCCGGGCCGGATCCGCCTGGCCGGGGAGATCTGGTCGGCAGAGCCCTACGACGAGACCCTCACCATCGAGGCCGGGGAGACCGTCGAGGTCTTCGAGATCCGCGGCGCCACCGCCTTCGTACACCCCGCGCCGCGCCTCGAGCCCTGACCGACTTTCCGATTCCTGCAACCCTGAGAGAGGAGCCCGTCATGACTGCGGCTGCCCTGATCATGATCGTGCTGGCGTTTCTGTTCGTGGTGGTACTGCTGTCCAGGACCGTGCGGATCGTCCCGCAGGCGCGGGCCGGCATAGTCGAGCGCTTCGGCAAGTACAAGGGGACGCTGCCTGCCGGGCTCAACGTCGTCGTCCCGTTCGTCGACCGGGTGCGCTACCTGATCGACCTGCGCGAGCAGGTGGTCAGCTTCCCGCCCCAGCCGGTGATCACCGAGGACAACCTCGTGGTCTCCATCGACACCGTCATCTACTTCCAGGTGACCGACCCGGTCGCGGCGACCTACGAGATCGCCAACTACATCCAGGCCATCGAGCAGCTCACCATGACGACGTTGCGCAACATCGTCGGCGGCATGGACCTCGAGGAGACGCTGACCAGCCGCGACTCGATCAACTCCGGGTTGCGCGGCGTGCTCGACGAGGCCACCGGCAAGTGGGGGATCCGCGTCAACCGGGTCGAGCTGAAGGGCATCGACCCGCCGCCCTCGATCAAGGACTCCATGGAGAAGCAGATGCGTGCCGACCGTGAGAAGCGCGCGGTGATCCTCACGGCCGAGGGTCAACGCCAGGCCGCGATCCTCACCGCCGAGGGCTCCAAGCAGTCCTCGATCCTCAACGCGCAGGGCGCCCGGGAGTCCCAGATCTTGCGCGCCCAGGCCGACCGTGAGTCCTCGATCCTGCGGGCCCAGGGCGAGGGCCAGGCGATCCAGACGGTCTTCCAGGCGATCCACGACGGGCGTCCCGACCAGTCACTGCTCGCCTACCAGTACCTCCAGATGATGCCGAAGTTCGCCGAGGGTGACGCCAACAAGGTGTGGATCGTGCCCAGCGAGATCGGCAAGGCACTCGAGGGTCTTGGTTCGACGATGAACGACCTGAAGGGAATCCCACAGGAGGTCGAAGGCCCCCGGACCCGCGTCGACATGGGACCGAGCGAGCCCGATGTCGAAGCGGGCGTGGCGTCCGAGCTGGCGAACACCAACGCAAGCGTGGAGCAGGCGATCGCGGAGGCCGAGAGCGCCGCCAATCCGGGCAGGCCCGAACCCGGGCCACCGCCTGCCCCGTGACCGGTCTGGAGATAGCGGCTGTCCTGCTCGCCGGCGTCGCCGCCGGCACGATCAACACCGTGGTGGGGTCGGGGACGCTGATCACGTTCCCGACTCTGCTGGCCCTCGGGGTGCCCCCGGTGACGGCCAACGTCTCCAATACCGTCGGACTGGTGCCGGGTTCACTGTCCGGAGCGGTCGGCTACCGCCGCGAGCTGGCCGGCCAGCGCAGCCGCCTCCTGCGGCTGGGGTCCGCGTCGGTGCTGGGCGGCATCGCGGGAGCCGTGCTCCTGCTGGTCCTGCCGTCATCCGCCTTCGACGCAATCGTGCCGGTGCTGATCGGGATCGGCGTGCTCCTCGTGGTCACGGGACCGGCGATCCAGCGCCGCGTCGCGGCCCGTCACGAGGCCCGGGGCGGGATCCCGGACCACGGGGCCGCCTGGGTGTGGCCGGCCGTGGCCGGCGCGGGCGTCTACGGCGGCTACTTCGGCGCCGCACAGGGTGTGCTGCTGATGGCAATCCTCGGCATCGGCGTCGACGACGACCTTCAGCGGCACAACGCCACCAAGAACGTCCTCGCGCTCCTCGTCAACTTCGTCGCGGCGGTGGTGTTCATCGCCGTGGCCGACGTCGACTGGCCGATCGCGGGCCTGATCGCCGTGGGCTCGGTCATCGGCGGACAGATCGGGGCCGGAGTCGGGCGGCGACTCCCGGCCGCCCTGTTGCGCGCGGTGATCGTGGTGGTGGGCGTGGTCGCCCTCACCGTCTTCCTGCGGGGTTGAGGCTCAGGCGCCGGCGGCGGCACCGACCACGCCCGCCACGACCGCGGCCACCGCGGGCGCGGTGAGCAGCGCTGCCGTGGTCCGGTCGACCGCCCGCGCCTCGCCGGCCAGCCAGGCGGCAGCCGCGTCGGCGAGGTCGACCCCGATGCCGGCCAGCACCAGGTTGCGGCGGGTCGTGCCCCCCGCGAGCAGTGTCGCCGCCCCGAGCGCGATCTCGCGGGAGCCGAACAGCCGCGTCATGTAGGGAAGCTGCGGGTTTCCGGGACCGTCGAGCCGGAAGAGTCGTGTGCCGAGGTCGGGCGCGGCGAGAGCGCACCCTCCGATGACGACGCGGGCAGCGGCGAGGCCGAGTGCGGGATTCATGCGCCGCAGCCTAGCGAGCGAGCAGCCGTGACCGGGGAACGAGGTCACAGCGTCGCGAGCGAAGGTCGAGCAAGCCGGCGACCGACGAAGCGAGACCCGGCGATGACCGGCGGTCAGTCGACGTACGCCGTCACCCAGCGCTCCAGCTCGTCGTAGACGCGCGCGCGGACCGCGGCCCGGGAGAGGACGACGTCGTGACGGGCGCCCTCGACACCGACGTAAGTGACGTGCCGGCCCAGGGCCGGTGCCCAGCGCCGGATCTGCTCGACGTCGAGGACGATGTCGTGTCCGTGCACGTCCTCACCCATCTCGCTCGGCCAGGCAGTCCTTCCGGAGGAGAGCACCAGCGCCGGGCACCCGACGTCGAGGCCGGCGTGGAGCTCGGCGTGACCAAGCCGGATCGCCCGCAGCCACCCGGCGTACACCGGGAAGGACATGACGGGCTTCCAGGCCGGGTCGAACTCCCACTCGCCCTCGTGGTCGACGTGCAGGCTGCGGGTGTAGAACCCGGTGACGGTGCGCGGGACGAGCCGTCGCGGCTGGCGGGCTCCGAGCCGGACGTAGGCCCGCATCCCCACTGCCTGCTTGAGGGACGGGCCGTGCAGGTCGAACCACGGCGAGTTCAGGACCATCCCGGCGAGGGGCCGGCGCCGCTCGTTGACCCAGAGCGGCACCGTCAGGCCCCCCGTGGAATGGGCGCTCGCGACGACGTGGTCGTGCCCGTCGCGCTCGGTGATCCGCCACCAGGCAGAGTCGAGATCGGCGAAGTAGTCGCGCAGGTCGGTGACATAGTTGGGTGTCTGGTGGGACCGCAGCGAGCGTCCGTACTTGCGGAGGTCCAGGGCGTAGAAGTCGTAGCCGCGGGCCGTCCACCACTCGGCGTACGCGGTCTGGAAGAAGTAGTCCGCGAAGCCGTGCACGTGAAGCACGGCGCGTTCTGCGGGGCCGCCGCCGTCGGCGGGCCGCCGGACCAGGGTCGCCACCACGGGTCCCTCGTCGTCGGGAGGGAAACCGATCGTCTCGGCGGTGTACGGCGCCCCGAGGACGTCGGTGTCGAGCTCCATGCCCGCAGTGTCGCAGCCGGACCGTCGGTGCCGGCACGGCCCCGCGTCCGTCGTGTCGGGTCTAGCGGGTCACGCGGAACGTGTCGCGCTGGAGCGTCGAGTTGCCGGCCTTGTCGGTGACCCGGAGGACCAGCTGGTACCGGCCCGGGTGGACGTCGAAGCCCGACACGTTCTTCCCGTTCCAGACGAACTCGGCCCTCGTGGCCACTGCCCTGGTGCGCGGGTCGAAGACCTTGACCGGGTAGGTCGGATCCACGTGGTTGATCCTGGCCTCGATGGTCGCGCCCTCGCTGATGTTGTAGGCCGCGCGGAGGTTCTGCGTTCCCGCGAGCTGGAGCGGGGCCAGGGCGAAGGTGCGCAGCCGGACACCTGGTGCCTTGTCGTCCACGGTGACCAGACGCTGGGCGAACCCCTCGGGTGAGATCACCCGGAGTGTGTGCGGCGTCGCGCGCGCGCTCAGACGGACCCCGGTGAACTGGTAGACGCCGTCGGCGTCCGCCGTCACCTCGGCTCGGTCGGTGCCGTCGACCTGCAGCTTGACCGACTGGCCGGGGCCGGGCGCGTCCGTCACGCCGGTGCCGGCGAGCCCGGAGAAGGTGAGGTCGGTGGACTGGCTGGTGATGTAGTCACCCACCTTGCCGGTGTCGTCCGCCGCTCCCAGCACTGGAGCCGTCGGGCCGGTCGCCGGCGGGGGGCAGCCGAGGAGTGGCTCTGGGGCTTCTGCCTCCGCGATCGTCAGCTCGGTGCCGGTGGCGTCGGACCACTCGAGGAAGGTTTCGCTGTCCTGCTGCAGGTCGACGATGTCCTGCACGTCCGCGGTGAGCGAGTGGGTGAAGGTCCCGTCCGGCTGGATCTCTGACGCGGTGATCGGCTCGCGTCGGTCCTTGCCGGGCTTGTCGGTGGTGACTATCCAGGGCACATCCTTGTTGATCCGGAGCACGAACGCGTCGGTGGCCGGATCGACGGCTCCTGGCTCGTTGCCGACCGCCACGTGGCCGGAGACCTCGATGGTCGTGTCGCCGACGAACTTCAAGGGGTCCAGCCATACGCCCCGGACGAGGCTGGTGTCCACGCCCCCGCCGGCCTTCAGGACCGTGGTGCGGATGGTGTCGCTCGGCTGGACGTCGGGGGAGGTGGGCGAGTCGAAGCAGTCGCCCGCCGCGCCGCCGACGTGGTTGAGCAAGATGCCGCCGAGCGAGTCGGTCATTCGTGTCGCATACCCGACCACGATGCCGTGTCGCACGACCTCGACCCTGACGTTGGTGTTGGCCGGGTACCCGGCCAGCCCGATCATGTCGGTGCCGGTGAAGACCTCGATGCTGCGCCCGGCGCTGACCGCGCCGTCGGCTGAGAGGACCGGCATGGTCACCGCGACCATGGCTCCTGCGGCCGCGGCTGCCCGCAGCCCGCGTCCGCCCCGGTTCCGCCGGTGCACCCTGCTCGATCGGGTCGGCTCGGCGCGCCAGCGCATGCTTCGTTCCATCATTGTTGCTCCCGTCCACCCTGGGCGTCACTGGTGCCGGGGGTGACTCCCGCGCTTCCGGACGTCCGCGGACAACATGGCCCCGGACCGTCAAGCGGGCGTTAAAAGCCATGGGTGCGCGGCGGTCAGGAATGGGCCTCGGTGGCGGAGTAGAGGTCGCGGATGACGTCCTCGATCGCCGGCTCCTGGATGGAGAGGTCGGCGACGTCGTACGCCGCCGCGACGGCGGCCACGATCGGGGCTGCGCTGGCGTCGGCCGGGAAGGACAACCACTGACGAGGACCTTCGACCTTCATGGCGACGGCGCCGGGCACCGCGATCGCCGGGGCGGTGTCGACCAGGTCCACGACGAGGGTGCGGGTGGACCCACCCTCGCTGTGCAGGTCGGTGAGCGGCCCGTCGAAGATCGCGGTCCCGTGGTCGATCACGATCACCCGGCGGCAGAGCGCCTCGATGTCCTGGAGGTCATGGGTGGTGAGCAGGAGGGTGGTCCCACGCTCGGCGTTGAGGCTGCGCAGGAACTCACGCAGTCGCCCCTTGCTGATCACGTCGAGCCCGATCGTCGGCTCGTCGAGGTAGAGGATCTGGGGATCGTGCAGCAGGGCCGCGGCGATGTCGCCCCGCATGCGCTGGCCGAGGCTCAGCTGGCGGACCGGGGTGTCGAGCAGACGGCCCAGATCGAGCAGCTCCAGGAACTCGTCGAGGTTGCGACGGAACCGATCCGGTGGGATGCGGTAGATCTTCTGCAGCAGCCCGAAGGAGTCGCGCAGCGGCAGGTCCCACCACAGCGTGGTCCGCTGTCCGAAGACCACGCCGATCCGGCGCGCAAGGTCGGTGCGGCGGGCACTCGGCTCGAGGCCGGCCACGCGGATCTCGCCGGAGGTCGGCACGAGGATGCCGGTCAGCATCTTGATCGTCGTGGACTTCCCGGCGCCGTTCGGCCCGATGTAGCCCACCATCTCGCCCGCCTCGATCGAGAACGTGAGGTCGTGCACCGCCGACACCACGGACGGCGCGCGTCGCAGCCCGCCGCTTCGCCGTCGGACGACAAACGTGCGTCCCAGGTCGCGCACCTCGATGAGGCTCACGCTCAGCTCCCCGTGGAGGTGTAGTGCCGGACTCCGGACCGCCAGATGAGCAAGGCACCGGCGAGGGAGGCCACGGCCGCGATCGGTGAGCAGAACTGGAGCCACGTGGGCAGCCCGAAGGGATCCTCGCGGCCGAGCAGATAGAGGCAGGGGTACCAGTTGACGAAGGCGATCGGCAGCACGAAGGTCAGGGCCAGCATGATCTCGCGGGGGAAGATGCTGAGCGGGTACTCGGTCATGGTGTTGCCGCCGTAGGTGAACGCATTGGCGAACTCGCTCGAATCGGTCGTCCAGAACTGGATGCAGGAGAAGCCGGTGAACAGGGCGAAGAAGATCACCGTCGAGCTCACCACCATCATCAGGGCCACCAGGACTCGGGCCGGCGTCCAGTCGACGTACGTCGCCGCCCAGCCGAAGACGATCGCCGCCTGGCTGATCCGGCCGAACCGGCGCAGGGTGAACTGATCGGCGCAGACCTGTACGAGCAGCGGCACCGGCTTGGTCAGCATCTGGTCGAGGCGGCCGGTTCTTACGTAGATCCCGATCCGCTCCACACTCCCGATCATGGTGTCGGCAATGCCGATGCCCACACCCGTGGCGCCGTAGAGCAGGGCGATCTCGCGCAGCCCGAACCCCCCGAGGGTGTCAATGCTGGCGAACATCACCCAGATCCCCACGAAGTCGAGCGCGGTGATGAGCATGCTGCCCACGATCAGCATCAGGAAGGACGTGGGGTAGGCCCAGGCCGCACGCACCCAGAGGGCGGCGATGTCGACGTAGCTTCGAGCCGGCGCGACGAGGCCCCCGGAGCGATCAGCCACCCTGGAGCACCACCTTCCGGGTCGCGGCGCGGAGCACGAGGGCGCATCCACCGAGCAGTACGAGGGCCCAGGCGAGCTGGAACCCGATCGCAGCCAGCACCTCGGCGCCCGGGTACTGGCCAAGCCACAGATCGTTGGGCACCTGGATCATGGCTGACCACGGAAGAGCATTGGCCAGGGTGCCGAGCCAGCCGGGGAACAGCACCAGGGGCAGCACCATGCCGCTGAAGAACAACGCCAGCGCGCCGCTCAGGACCCGGGCTCCGGAGGCGTCCAGCAGCCAAAATGCGGTGCAGGCGACCAGGAACCGAAGCGCGAAGCTGACGGTCACCGCGAGCGGCAGGCTCAGCAGGAAGCCCGCGGCGGCCACCGGACCTGCCGGCATCCGGATGTCGAAGAGCAGGATGCCGATGAACGTGGGCGCCACCCCCCGGGTGAGCAGGTGGTACGTCGCCCGGCCGAGATCACCGGCCAGATACCACCCGAGCAGCCCGACCGGGCGATAGAGGTCGATGGCGACGTCTCCGGTGCGGATCCGCTCGGCCAGGTCGTCGGTGGTGCCGCCGCCCCAGAGGGCGACCGTCATCAGCAGGGCCTGGCCGAGCCAGACGTAGGTGACCGCGTCAGTGGCGTCGTACCCGCCCGCGTCGTGGTTCTGGTCCCACAGGGCGAGGTAGGCGAAGGAGTAGATGACCCCGAAGACGGAGTTGGTGAAGATCCCCGCCAGGGTGGCTGCGGTGTAGGTGGAGTACCGCCGGAACGCTCGCGTCGCGACCGCGACGTGGAGCATGGCGACCTCCGGGCTCGGCTGGGGGAGGCCGGCATCATCTCACCCTCGGCCGGGCGCGGGGCTGGACGTCAGGTGGGGTCGCCGAGGTTCACGACCCCCACCACCCGGCCCTGGGCGTCATGCCGAATCGCCACGCCTGCCAGGTTGGCGCGCGGCTTCATGAGCACGGCGCGGTGGGCCGGCGAGTGCATCCAGGCCCGGACCATCGCGCCCGGGCTCAGGCCTCCGGCGCCACGGGCCAGCGTCTCGCCGGTCCAGTGGAGATTGCACGCGCTGAGGACGCGGTACTGGTTGCGGTGCTCCAGCCGGCCACTCTGGGCCAGGTACTTCGCCCAGCGCTCGGATTGGTTGTCGAGACAGGTCTGGTAGACCCGGATCTTCCGGAGGCCGGCCCGCGCCCTGGCGTCGTTGATCCTCGCGACGACTCGGTTCGCGTACTCCCCGGGGTGGGACCCGGGACTCACCGAATAGTCGGGCTGCGGCACCCGGCTGACCGAGGCCTGGGCCGGCGCCAGAGTGGCCGCGACGACCAGGCCCGTGGCCGTCAAAATGAGCGCTGCGCGAACGAGCAGCTGCATGGGTCCTCCCGAGATGAGCGGCCGCCCCTTTCTCGAGCGACCGCAAGGATCCTTCAATAGTTTTTCAAGGATCCTTCAAGACCGCGGAAACAGCAACCATTCGGTCGGGCAGGACCGCATAGTCCCCCTGGGTCATTTTGATCCACCTCAAGGCCGACTCAACGAAGACCAAGGGATTCCTCCAGCCTCCCGTAAGGCTTCTTAAGTCTCCTTCGGTCCCTGTGCACCGCGCGGTGCAATGAGGGGCACTCGGAATCCTCGGGGTGGATTGCGACCCGTGCTCGGGACTGGTCGCCGTACTAGGACGGACGGACCTCCCATGACCGCGACAGCGCGTCTCAAACAACTACTCTTCATCGCAGCGGCCCTCGCCCTCGTCGGGCTGGGGCTCGTGGCGGCGGTCTCCACCGCCAGCCCCGCACGGGCAGCCGACAACACGCCGTGCGTCCCGACTCAGGACACGCTGTCAGCGTGGGTCGACGAGGGTGCGCCGTTCATCGTGCACGACGCGACACCGCCGACAGACCCCGACGGAACCGACGAGGCCAGCACGACCAACCTCGTGAAGTTCGTCTTGGTCGGCACCAGCAAGCACGTCACGCAGGAGGCGGTCGCTGGGACACCAGGTACGGCGGCCCAGTGGTGGAACTTCTCGCCGAACAAGGACCAGGGGCCGCTCGAAGGCGAGCCCACCTTCCCGACGGACGCGCGCGGTACCTGGCAGGGTCCGCACACCGACGGCGGGCCAAGCCAGGACAAGACGGGCACGTTCCAGGAGGGCAACGGCAACGCTCCCTGGTTCCACCGCGAACCGGGCACGGAAGGCACGCCCGGCCAGGACGAGGTGTCGCACACGGACTACACCTGGCAGAAGCAGACGCGCACCTTCACCGAGGGCGTTGACTGCCCGCCGCCGGCCGAGGAGTGCCCGAACGGTGACTTCAACGGTGCTGACCCGGGCTGCGGAACCCCGCCCGAGGAGTGCCCGAACGGTGACTTCAACGGTGCCGACGCGGGCTGCGGCACGGCGCCGGTCGAGAAGAAGGTTGTCGTCTGCAAGTACGTCGGCACCCCGCCAGGCCAGCTGGACCACGTCGTCATCGTCAGCGACAACACGCTGAACAACCTCGTGGATGGCAACGGCAACCCCTTCAGCGGCACCTTCCCGTTCTCGTGGACCGATGCCCAGGGTCAGACCACCAACGGGTCGATCGCGATTCGGTACGCCACCGATGGCGAGCAGGCACAGGACGTGGCGCTCACCGAGTGCCCCGGCTCGACCCCTCCGGAGGAGTGCCCGAACGGTGACTTCAACGGAGCCGACCCCGGCTGCGGAACCCCGCCCGAGGAATGCCCGAACGGCGACTTCAACGGAGCCGACCCCGGCTGTGGCACTCCGCCGGTCGAGAAGAAGGTTGTCGTCTGCAAGGACGTCGGCACCCCGCCGGGCCAGCTGGAGCTCATCGGCATCGTCAGCGACAACACGCTGAACAACCTCGTGGATGGCAACGGCAACCCGTTCAACGGCACCTTCCCGTTCTCGTGGACCGATGCCCAGGGTCAGACCACCAACGGGTCGATCGCGATTCGGTACGCCACCGATGGCGAGCAGGCACAGGACG
>JBJMIQ010000109.1:0-17595 GCA_045806805.1 Nocardioides sp.
AAGGTGACCTGGTCTTCGGCAAACGCATGTCCCCGGTCGCCACGCTGGTGGAGCGGTCCACCCGGTTCGTGATGCTGGTCGCGCTTCCCAACGGACACAAGGCAGACCTGGTCGCCGACGCGTTGGCTGCGAAGATCACCACCCTGCCCGCGGCGTTGACCAGGACCCTCACCTGGGACCAGGGCCACGAGATGGCCGCCCACGCCACCTTCACCGAAGCCACCGGCATCGGGGTCTACTTCTGCGACCCCAAGTCCCCCTGGCAGCGCGGCAGCAACGAGAACACCAACGGGCTCCTGCGCCAGTACCTACCCCGCACCCTGGACTTCCGCACCCTGACCCAAGCCGACTTCGACGCCATCGCCGACCAGCTCAACGGCCGACCTCGACAGACCCTCGGCTTCAAGACACCATCACAAGCATTGGCCGAGGTGTTGCGATGACCGCCTGAGCCCGCACCGCTGTCAGTTCGGCATGGCGTGACCGCTCAGGCCGCAGGGTGCGCTCGCGGTGATCCAGACACAGCCGCCGGTGGTGAGCGGTCCTGGGGCCGCAGATGCGACTTTGAGATGGCCTCGCCACGACAACAGTCGCGGCGACAACCCTTTGCACTCAAAGCCCGGTCGGCACGGCGAGCAACACCTACCCTTCACCCACACGTGCTCGAAGGAACAGGACAACAGTGGAAGCCACCCGAAACCCACCCGCGGACGTGCCGCGCCCCGCCGACACACCCGCGCGTTCGCGCGACACCGCCCTTCGCGTCATCGGCTACCTGCTGCTCTCGTGCTGGGTGTTTCTCATCGCAGCCAGTCTCCTGACCGGGTATCGCGCCTCGAGCTTCGATGACCTCCGCGACGACATCGCGACCGGACGCATCAGCGACGTCCAGGTCACTGGCGGCCTGCCCGCCGGTGGGACGGGATTCAGCGTCGTCGAGGTCCGCTGGCGCGACGGACTCCTAGGCGAATACACCAACGTCGTCGAGGCACGCCCTCCGAACACCGCGTCGCGCCGCGCCGCCAACGACTCGGACGCCACCGCGGTCCTCGCCCGGCCAGTCGATCTGATTCTGGCAGACGTGAACCCTGACGTGGAGGTCACCCGGCAACCCCGCGCCGACGGCCTCAATGCCACTACCACCGTCCTCAGCTTCGTGACCACGTCATGGGTCAGTTGGGGTCTCGTCGTCGTCTTGCTTTGCACTTTGACCCTTATCCCGCGCATGCGGGAGCCCCGCTTGGCCACCCGCTGGGGCTGGTTTTGGCTGGCGCTCTTCTATCCCATTGGACCCATCGCCTATCTCGCGCTGTCTGGGGTGCTCGTGCCACACCCGGCGGACGATTCCCACCGGCGGCGCCTGACCGGGGGGTGGTCGTTCCTCCTGCTCGTGGCTCTCGGCGCCGCCCTGGGAGGCACCATCTAGTCGAGGGCTCTCACGTTGGAAGCGGTGCCGATCAAGCGGGTGTGGCAGCCGTATGGCAAATCGGCCTCGGCAACAAGTAGCTGGCGACGACCAGGAACCGCATTCTGATGGCGGGAGAAGTGCACGCACGTGCCGCGGCAGTGCACGACGAGGGACCCAGCGCCGGATTCAGGGACGCTTTCTCGTCGCCCCGTCCAGGCAAGAGTCCGCCTGCTCCACGACGAACGTGCCGTCGGCGAACTGGCGCAGCTCGAAGCGGGTATGCGCGGTGCCGTCGGCGCGCAACACCCACACGACCGGTCCGCCTTCGCCTGACTCGTCCACCACCACCTCGTCAGTTCCCACGAATGGCTTCACGGCAGCTTCAGGTGACTCAAGACCGCCTTCGTCGGAGAAGTGGTCGTATATGGCCATGCTTCGTTGATTCGTGTTGCATGCCAAGGCATGGACGCGTGGCTGGTCCTGGGCCTGATGCAGCCCGGCATCTTTGGCTGCGTTCCCTTCGACGACGCCACGAGAGGCCCCGCAGGCCAACAGCAGGATCGACGGAATCAATAGCGCCACGGCAAGGCGACAACCGCTACTCACTCGTTGCGAGCTCACTGCGACCCCCTGCACGATTGACCTCCGTCTGAGACGACCCGAGTGGCGCATCGGTTCCCCCGGTGCATGGATCGGGGTGCGAGCGTGCCACATCCCGTTCGTCTGGGGGTCGTTTGCTGGACATCGGCAGGAAGCGTGTCCGCTCACTTCCAGGAGCTGGGACCGCTGGAACCGGCGGCGTAGGTGTCCAGGGGCACCTCGTTGTTCCGCCAGGCGTCGGCGACCGGCTCCACGATGCGCCAGCACTCCTCGGCGTTGTCGCCCCTGACCGCGAGGAGGGGGTCGCCGTCGAGAATGCCGGCCAGGACCTCGCCATACGCCGGCAGGTCGCCGTCGTCCAGCTCGGCGACCGCGGAGGCAGTCTCGAGGTCGAACGGGTCACCAGGCCCTGAGACGTCGAGGTGGAGGGCCAGCCGAGCCGGCTTGAACCCGATCGTGATCTGGTCGCTGGTGTCGTTTCCACGGAGCCCGGTGGGCAGGTGCGGAGTGGGCTTGAGCGTGACCACGGCCTCCTTCCGCGGTCGGCCGAGAGCCTTGCCGGATCGCAGGGTGACGGGCACCCCGGTCCATCGCCAGGTGTCCACTTCGACGGTCAGCTCGGCCAAGGTCTCAGTCCGACGGGACGCGTCGACTCCGGGTTCGCGGCTGTACGCCCCCAGCTTGCGGTTCCCGAGGACGCCGGCCGTGTAACGGGCGCGACGCGAAGCCTCGCGCGGCGTACCACGTAATCGCGTGGCGCGCAGGACCTGACCTTTCGCGTCACGCAGCTCCCGCTCATCCACGCGGCTGACGGGGTCCATCATCAACAGGGCCATCACCTGTAGCAGGTGGCTCTGCAGCATGTCGACGAGAGCACCCGCCTTGTCGTAGTAACCGGCCCGTCCCTCGAGTCCGAGCGATTCGTCGTAGACGATCTCGATGGACTCGACGTGCTGGTTGTTCCACACCGGCTCGAGAAGCCTGTTCGCGAACCGTGTACCGAGGAGGTTGAGGACGTCGCTGCGGCCAAGAAAGTGATCGACCCGGAACACCTGGGCTTCCGGGACCAGCGTGGAAACGAGCTCGTTGAGCTCACGAGCCTTTGCCAGGTCGGTGCCGAACGGCTTCTCCATCGCCAGCACCGTGCCCTCCGGCAGCTCGACCAGCTGGAGCGCCTGACAGACGCGAGCAGTGATCGCCGGTGGCAGGGCGAAGAACAGCGCCGGCGTCCCCTCGCAATCCCCCAGAAGCGACTTCAGCTCGTCCACCGAGGTCACGTCGCACCCTCGGTAGTGGCTGCGCTTCGCCGTACGTGAAACACGCGCGCCGTGGCCGCCCTGCGCAAAGGCGTCCTCCACCCGCGCCCGCCACTGCCCGTCGCTGAGCTCGGACAACCCGGCGCCAACCAGGTGGACGGACCTGCCGTCGTTCCAGTCGCTGCTCAGGAGGGACGCCAGGCCCGGCAGCAGAAGCCTGCGCGCCAAGTCTCCGTCCGCGCCCAGCACCACCAATGTCTGAATCTGAGTCGTCGTCACATGTCTTCAGTACCCACCGTGCTCTCGATGCTGCAAGTTCAGCGCTCCTCGTCGACCTCGTTTCCCCTGGGAAGACTTTGGCCAGGAGGACGCCCGAACGGAACCTGTCATCGCACTGTCCGCTCATGCCCCTGAGGCCCGATGCCCTCATCCGGTGTCCCGATCTACAGTCGTCGCATGCGCTCGCAGGAAGACCGCGACGAGCAGACAGTGCTCATCGCCAGTGTCGTCATCATCGCGGCGATCGCGTTCGCGCTGACTTTCTTGGCGCTGGCAGCCATCGACTGGCTCTTCTAGCGCCCCGGCTTGGCGTGGGGCTTCTCTTCTCCGGTTCGCGGCCGGGGCGGTGGTGAATCCTACTTCTCCTTCCCTCCGCCGGCGCTCGAAGCTTCCTGCCTTTCGGCGGCTCTCGCGAGAACAGAGTCAGCCTTGGCGTACATCCAGGCGTTGAGCAGCACCGCGAGCAGCGGGATGGCGACGACGATCAAGGCCCCCGGCCTGAAACCGTTCTGCACGCTGGCCCAGGTCATGATGGCGGCCGCCACCAGGGTCCAGAACCCCCACGAGGTCATTTCACGGCGGTTTCGGGCACGCAACTGATCGGCTGTGATGCCTCCCAGGCTGAAAGAGGCGGCGTGGGGGGACGCCCGGCTCGGCCGTCGATTGGTCACAGACCGCAGCGAATGCGCTGGCACGCGTGCGGTTCATGACCATTCGGCGGGCTGCGGCGTGACCGGATCTGTCGCTGCGCCCGCAAGGGTCAGGCCGGGTGCCGGACCGCGTGGCGGACGTAGACCACGCCGTTGTCGAATCGTCGGTGGTCCAGCAGTTCGAGGTCGAATCGTGCGCCTCGAGGCAGCGCCGGCTTGCCGCCGCCGACGAGGACCGGGCACAGCAGCAGCACGCACTCGTCGACCAGGCCGTGCCGGAAGGCCTCGGCCGCGATCCCCGCGCCTCCGATGCTCAGGTCCGCGTCGGTGGTCTCCTTGAGCCGTCGTACCGTCTCGGGCTCGAACTGCCGCTCAAGGACCGTGCGCGCGGTCGACACGTCGGTGAGCGAGGTGGAGTAGACGACCTTGTCGGCATCACGCCAGATCCCGGCGTACTCGCGGACCACCGGGGGCTCGTCCGTCAACCAGTCGTCGCTCTCCCACACACGCATCGTCTCGTACATGCGTCGGCCGTTGAGCGACGTGCCGATGTTCCGCTCGTGCTCGTTCCAGAACGCGTGCACGTCCTCGTCCGGCACGGACCAGTCGAACGCCCCCGTCTCGTCCTCGAGGAATCCGTCGAGCGAGATGTTGGCCGCGTAGATCAACTTGCCCATGCGCTCAATCTCCCTTCACGTTGACGATCTGACGCAGGGTGTGTCGCACTTCGACCAAATCCTTCGCGTCTGCCATCACCACGTCGATGTCCTTGTAGGCGGCCGGGATCTCGTCGATGAAGGCATCGGTGTCCCGGTACTCGATGCCACCCATCGCGGCCCGGAGATCGTCGTGTGTGAACGACTTGCGAGCGCGCGAGCGACTGTACTCGCGACCAGCGCCGTGCGGTGAGGAGTTCAGTGCGAGTCGGTTGCCCTTGCCCACGACCACGTAGGAACGGGAGCCCATCGAGCCAGGAATGAGGCCAGGCGTCCCTTCGCTGGCGTCGATGGCGCCCTTGCGGGACAGCCACACCTGTTTGCCGAAGTGCATTTCCTGCGTCGTGTAGTTGTGGTGACAGTTGATCTCTTCCCGAGGCTCGTGCGGGAACCCTGTCCATTCGGCGAAGCAGAAGGCAACCCGGTCCATCATCTCCTCGCGGTTGAGGAGCGCGAACTTCTGAGCCCATTGGAGTTCGCGGATGTACGTCCAGAACTCCTCGGAATCTTCGACGAGGTACGCGAGGTCCCGATGGGGCAGGTCGATGAACCACTTCTCGCACTGACGTTGGGCGACCTTGATGTGGTGCTGGGCGATCCGGTTGCCGACACCACGGGAGCCGGAGTGCAGGAACAGCCACACGGCGTCCTCCTCGTCGAGGCTGACCTCGATGAAGTGGTTGCCCGATCCGAGGGTGCCGAGTTGCAGTTCCCAGTTGCTCGCATACGACGCCGGGTCGACGCCGGCGTTGCTGGCAGCCTCGGACAGTTCGTCGATACGGGTCCGGGTGTGCTCGCGGCTGATCTCGGTGTTGTACCTGCCAGCCGACAGCGGCACCGCCGCCTCGATCGCCTCACGGAGTTGCCGACGATCGGCGGGCAAGTCGCTGGCGTGGAGTTGAGATTTGACCGCGATCATCCCGCAGCCGATGTCCACGCCGACCGCGGCGGGCATGATGGCTCCCCGGGTAGGAAGGACGGCCCCGACCGCACAGCCCTTCCCGAGGTGGGCATCAGGCATGAGGGCAATGTGCGGAAAGATGAACGGCATCTCGCTCGTCATCTGAACCTGGGCCCGTGTCTCGGGCTCGAGGATCGAGGCCCAGTTCATGAACCGCTTGCTGATCTGTTCCATGTACCTACTCTCGGGCGCTGGGCAGGATTGAGCGAACGGCTTTCTAGGCAGGCCGGCGGATCAGGACGGCGATGTCCCGCCACGCATAGATGGTCCCGGGAAGCCGATGTCCCTCTTCGTCGAACGTCCGCTGGCCGACTTCCTCCCCTCCCAAGGCTTCGTAGAACGCCCGAGCCGGGCGATTCGCGGTCAGAACACCGATGTTCAGAGCTGAGAAACCCAGGGCGGCCAACTCGCCGGCGGCCTCCTGCAGCAGCCGCCGGCCAACTCCCTGACCCTGCCTGTCCGGTAGCACGTACAGGGCATCGATCGAGGCGATCGAGCCCTCCGTGTCGTCCTCGTCCCCCATCCCCAACACCAGGCCTACGCAGTCGTCGGACTCGTCCTCAGCGACCAGGAGAACGACCCGTGGATGGTCGCCGTCAGCTCGTTCGGTGAGCAACCGTGCCCAGGCGCGGGCCGACACCTCCGGCGTCCATTCGTCCACTCGCTTCTGCCAAGCCGAATGGGGCACCTGCCCACGATGCGCCGACAGCCACGCCCGGACCATCACGCGACCCATGGCCGCCGCATCGTCGACCACCGCCGTGCGGACCTTCACCATTGGCGCCCCCTGGGTTTTCGATGCTCGACACCACGATGCCCCTCCGGGGCCTTCGCCGCACCGCATGGCGGTCCGACAAGTGCACTCTCGAGGCACAGATCATGCGCTGCGGCCATCCGGAACTGCCGCGAGTTGCGGGGTGTCGGGGGTGGCGAGAAATCCGCGCGACCTCAGCACCCGCACCGGGCACCATGTGTGTGTGCCACTCACGATTTCCGTCCTCGCCGACCGGTCTGACCTCGTGGAGGCGATGTGGGACATGCCCCACTCGTGGCCGGAGTTCATGCGGCACGATCCGATCGGCGGCTTGTTCTACGGCAACCTCGAGACGCGGTTCCCCGAGTACGTCCTCGTCGCCGAGGAGGATCCGGGCGAGGTGGTCGCCTGCGCGTACTCAATCCCGTTCGCGCTCGGCGGCGACCCCCTGCCCGACAACGGATGGGACTTCGCGATCCGCAACGGGCTGCTGACCAGCCTCCGCGGCCAGCAGCCCGACGCCATCTCCGCAGTCGAGATCGCCGTCCGCCCCGATCGCCAAGGCACGGGTGTCTCCCGGCAAATGCTCGAGGCGATGCGCGACAACGCCGCGCGGCGGGGCTTCGCCGAGCTGTTGGCCCCGGTGCGCCCCACCGGCAAGGCCGACGTGAACGAGCCGATGTCGACGTACGCCTTCCGGATTCGCGAGGACGGCCTGCCGATCGACCCCTGGCTCCGAGTGCACGTCCGGGCGGGCGGCCGGATCGAGAAGGTCGCCCCCCGCTCGATGGTTGTCCCCGGCACGCTCGAGGAGTGGCGCAAGTGGACCGGGCTGCCGTTCGACGAGACCGGCCAGGTCGGCGTGCCCCGGGCACTCGCCCCGGTGCATTGCGACGTCGAGCACGGCGTCGCGGTCTACGTCGAGCCGAACGTGTGGGTCGTGCACCGCACGGGAGACTGAGCTGCGACGCCACGACGAACGGAGTGCGATGAAAGGTCGTGGCGGGCTTCTCAGTCCCAGGTCGTGGCGTGCTGCTCGAAGTCGTCACTCTGGACCGGCACCACGCAGAAAATCAGGTCCGCGGGATCGCGGAGCTGGACACATCCGTCGTGCTCGCCCACGCGCACCGCGCCGAGGGCCTCGAGGCGGCTCACCTCGGCCTGGGGATCGTCGGTTTCGATGTCGAAGTGGATCCGCGAGTCACCGTCCTGCAACCGTTGATGGGCCAGGAGCTCGCCGCCGGCGAGCTGAGAGAGCACGGTGAAGGGGGTGCCGACCTCCGGCGTCGGATTGCGTCCCAACGCCGCAGCCCAGAATGAGACTTCCCGCTCAGCGCTTTCCGGCGGGGAGTCGATCAGGACGACGTGCAAACGACTGCGGTGCATCGAGGCACCCTAGCTGCAGGTGGCGTGGGAGCCGGATCAGACATAGGGCGCTCTCAGCAGTCGAACACCGACCAGCAGATGTGGTTGCGCAACCTCTGGTCGTCAAGCACGAGCTCGCGGATGGCCTGCGGCAGCTGGTCACGCTGCCACTGGCACTCGCGCCCCCCTGCCGCCTCGCACTCAGCACCTGGCGCGGCAGCACGTGCCGCCTTGATTGCATAGGCGGCTGCACCGAGCTCGTGCGCGGCGACGTGTGCGACGGCGCCGGCCTGGCCAGCGGCGTACGCCGCATGGCGTGCCGGCCCACGCAGGTCTCTGGCCGCGCCCATCGCATGACCACCGGCCGCGCGCGCCTGCATCATCCCGACCTCGCCACGCGCCCACGCCCGGGCGTGCTCGATCGCCTCACGGGGGCGCGGGTCGTCGGGGCGAGCCGACTCGAACAGGTGAAGCACGTGCTCCGCACACGCCGCCGCCCAGAGGGCGAGGAGCTGGTGGTCCGGATCAGTGAGGGTGCCGCCGCGACGTATCGTCACGAATCTAGGATCCCGAACCTTCGGGAGGATCACGGTCGGAGCCCTGCGCGCTCGAGTCGGTGCCACGATTGCGGCTCCCAGGCCAGCACCTCGTCCCTCAGTTCCACGGGCTGATTCTGCCAAGCGCCTCGGAGGCGTCCCGGCCTGGATGGCAGACTCGGGCGCAGCAAGGAGGATGGGATGACGATCGCCCACGACACCTCGCTCGCACCGGGGACCGCATGACCGCGGCGAGCGGGGAGCTGGCGGACCGGCACGCTCTGGTCACCGGCGCGTCCCGCGGCATCGGCCGCGTGATCGCGCTCCACCTCGCGAGCCACGGCGCCCGGGTCAGCGTCCACGGGCGGGACACCGAGGCGTTGGCGGCGGTGTGCGCGGCCATCAAGGCGGGGGGCGGCACGGGCGCAGCTGTGGCCGGTGACCTGACCGATCCTGCAGAGGTCGCGGACGTGGTGCGCGAGTCGGAAGACGGGTTCGGGCCCATCGACGTACTCGTGGCCAACGCGGGCGGGTCCCCGAGCCGGCCGCTACCGGTCGAGGAAATGCGCGACGAAGACTTCGTCGCTGCGGTCGAGCTCAACCTGATCGCGACGTACCGCCTGGTGGCGGCCGTCTTGCCGGGCATGAAGCAACGCGGCCGTGGAAGCATCGTGACGATCTCGTCGGCTGCCGCGCGCAGGCCGAGCGCCCACTCTCCGATTGCGTACGCCGCCGCGAAGGCTGGTGTCGAGGTCTTCACCAAGGACGTCGCCCTCCAGGCCGGTCCGCACGGCGTACGGGCGAACTGTGTGGCCCCGGAGACGATCATCACCGAACGCACCGCAGAGCAGATCCCCCAGGAGCTGCAGGAGCAGATGATCGGCCAGCACCCGATCCGGCGGCTCGGTACTCCACTGGACGTGGCGGAGGCGGTGCTCTATCTCGCCAGCGACCGAGCCGGGTGGGTGACCGGGGTGGTGCTTGACGTCGCCGGAGGTTCGGTCATCACCCAGTGACGCCTTGGGCCCGCACCGCGACCGGACCTCACACGTACGGTCGCAGCGCTTCGACTGACTCGGTCGGGACTTTGACCGCGATCCCCTCACCGATCGCCCGAAGCCGCCACTGGTCACCGTCACGGAAGAGCTTGGCCATGACCACGCCGGTCTCGGGTACGCCGCCCGTGAGCCGGAACCGGGCGAGCTCCACCTCGTCATCGACGACGAGTCGGCAATAGGCATTGGCGATCCACTCCAGGGTGTGGCCCTGGTAGCTGCTCACGAACAGCACGATCGTGTCGACCTTCTCGTAGACCTTGCTCAGGTCGACGGTGACCACCTCGTCGTCGCCTTCGCCGGCGCCGGAGGTGTTGTCGCCCAGGTGCACCACCGAACCGTCGCGGGTCCTCAGGTTGTTGTAGAACGCGAGGTCGAAGAGCTGGCCGCCAGCGAACTGCACCGCAGACGCGTCCAGGTCGATCTCGGGGGCGCCGGTGCCGATGAAGCCGGCCGTCGGTTCCTTGTCCCAACCGACCCCGAGCTGCAGCCGGGTCAGCGGCTGTCCGGAGTCGGTGGTCAGCGCGAGCTCCTGGCCCTTGCTCAGCTCGATCACGGCTTGCCCTCCCGTCGGTGGTTCCTCGAACCTACCCGTGCACGATTGCGTGTGCGTGGGTGTGCGCGTCGTTGCGCAGCCTGGCGTCCAGCGACGCGAACAGCTCGGCCGCCTCGATGCCCGGCCAATCGCCCGGCAGGTGCTCGAGCGGCAGGCCGGGGTCGAGGTAGGGCAGTCGTCGCCACGCGGTCAGCATCGGCACGTATGCCGCGAACGCGGCAGCCGGCGACGACGACGATCGACGTCGCGCGACTGGGCCATAGGCACCGATGAAGTCGGCGTAGAGAACCGTCAGCGCCGCGAGGTCCCACCACTCCGCGATCCGCTCGGCCACGTCGCCGGCCCCGAGGTAGTCGCCGCGGAACAGCTCGGTGTAGGCCGCCAGCCCCTCCCGGTCCAGGGCCCGCTGCGTCTCGTCGTACAACGTGGCCGGCGCGACCCACACCCCCGGCGCGGCGGTCCCGAAGCCGAGCCGCGACAACAGCGACCGCAGGGCGTGCCGGCGTTCTCGCTCCGACTCCGGCACCGAGAACACCAGCACCAGCCAGCCGTCGGCGGCGGTGGCCCGGGGGCGGGACCAGATCCGGTGGTCCCCTTCGCGGAGCACCTCGAGCGAGTCGGCGGACAAGGCATAGCCCGCCTGTCCGTTCCGGCGCGCGGCCACGAGCACCCCCCGCCGCTTCAACCGCGACACCGACGAGCGGACCGCCGCGGAGTCGGTGCCGAGCTCGGCCATCAGCCCGATCAGCGACGCCACCGAGAGCCAATTGCCCTCCTCGCGGGCGTAGAGACCATAGAGCGTCAGGATCAGCTGACGCGGAGCCACGTCCACGAGGTCACGAGTCCTGACGCAACCGGAACCGCTGCAGCTTGCCGGTGGCGGTTCGCGGGAGGGCGCCAACGAACTCGAGGGCGCGGGGGTACTTGTAGGGCGCGATCTCGGTCTTGACGAAGTCCTGCAGCTCGCGAACCTTGTCGCCAGAGGCACCTACCCCGTCGGCGAGCACGACGTAGGCCTTCACCACGGATCCGCGGGCCTCGTCGGGTACGCCGACCACGGCACACTCTGCGACCTCCGGGTGCTTCAGCAGCGCCTCCTCCACCTCCGGCGCGGCGATGTTGTAGCCGGCGGAGATGATCATGTCGTCGCTGCGGGCGTGGTACCAGAAGTAGCCCTCCTCGTCGCGGCTGAAGGTGTCGCCGGTGATGTTCCAGCCGTTCTTCACATAAGTCTCCTGCCGCGGGTCGGCGAGGTAGCGGCACCCGGTCGGGCCCTTCACGGCGAGCCGCCCCGGCTCCCCGGGCGCCGCCTCGCCACCGTGCTCGTCGAGCACGGTGGGGGTGTAACCCGGCACCGCCCGGCCGGTCGATCCCGGCCGGATGTCGTCACCGGCCGCGGAGATGAAGATGTGCAGCATCTCGGTGGCGCCGATCCCGTCGATGATCCGCACCCCGGTGGCGTCCCGGAACGCCTCCCAGGTCGCGGCCGGCAGGTGTTCGCCCGCGGAGACCGCGGCCTTCAGCGACGGCACCGCGGCCCCGGCAGCCAACATCGCCTTGTAGGCCGTCGGGGCGGTGAAGCAGGTCGTCACACCGAACTCGTCGATGATCCCGGCCAGCTCGGGCGGGGTGGCCTTCTCGACCAGCACCGTCGAGGCGCCCGCGTGGAGCGGGAAGAGCAGGACCCCGCCCAGCCCGAAGGTGAACCCGTAGGGCGGGGTGCCGGTGAACACGTCGTCGGGCGAGGGGCGCAGCACGTGGCGGGAGAAGGTGTCGCAGATCGCGAGCACGTCACGATGGAAGTGCATGGTCGCCTTGGGCCTCCCGGTGGTGCCGGAGGTGAAGGCGAGCAGGGCCACGTCGTCGGAGGAGGTGGCCACGTCGTCGTACGCCGGCGGCTTGTCCGCCACCAGCGCGGACAACCCGGTGGCACCGCCGAAGGGCACCACCCGCACACCGAGGTCGCCGGACAGCCCCTCGGTGCCCTCGAGGAACCGCTCGTCGACCAGCGCCAGGTCGAGCCGCGCGATCTCATGGATCGTGGCCAGCTCGCCGGGTCGCAGCAGCGGCATCGTGGTGACGGCAACGGCTCCGGCCTTGAGCAGCCCGAACCAGCACGCGGTGAGCCACTGGTTGTTGGGACCCCGCAGCAGCACCCGGTTGCCGGGCACGATCCCGAGGTCCTCGACCAGGGCGTGCGCGATCCGGTTGGAGGTGGCCAGCAGGTCGCCGTAGGTCCAGGTGTCGGCGCCGGGCGAGTGCAGGCAGGGCCGGTCGCCGCCGTGCCGCCCACCGCCGAAACGGGCGATCACGTCGTCGAGCAGCGCGGTCGCGCAGTTCAGGCGCTCGGGGTAGGCCAGCTCAGTCAGGTCGAAGATCAGCTCGGGCCACTGCTCGGCCGGCGGAAGGTGGTCGCGGCAGAACGTGTCGACGTGAGCGGACGGCAGGAGGTCCATCTCGGCAACGTATTGATCGTCTGCAACGACCGTCAAGGGTGCGACATACGACCTTGCTCGCGCAGGTCGGAAGTCACTTCACAAACGGTTCGCGAAGGAGGAATCTGGAGGTGGGCCCCAGCTCCGGGCCCCTGCCGAGGAGGTGGCCCGTGACCGCAACCATCACGACCTTCGAAGCGCGGGTCGCACCCTGCGGCAAGCAGCACGGAGGCGAGCAGTACGTCGCCGAGGACATGCACGGCCTGGTGACCGAGCAGCTGCGCTTCGACTGCGGCTGCAAGAGCTACCGCGAGGAGTTCCACGACGGCAGCGTCCACCACATGGTCGTGAACCACCACGGCAGAGTGTTGGTGGACGAGGAGTTCCGGGGTGAGTGACCCCCCGACTGCCGGCACGCACGACGTACTCCTGGTGGGCGGAGGTGCCGCCGGCCTGCGCGCGGCCATCGCCGTGGCGGAGACGCGCCCCGACCTCGACGTGGCGGTCGTGTCGAAGGTCTACCCGATGCGCAGTCACACCGTCTCCGCGGAGGGCGGCGCGGCAGGGGTGATCGCCGGGGACGACACCCTCGAGGAGCACGTCTACGACACGATCTCCGGCAGCGACTGGCTCGGCGACCAGGACGCGATCGAGGGCTTCGTCCACGAGGCCCCGCGGGAGCTGCTTCGGCTCGAGCACTGGGGCTGCCCGTGGAGCCGGCAGCCAGACGGCCACGTCGCGGTCCGCGCGTTCGGCGGGATGAAGAAGATGCGCACCTGGTTCGCCGCGGACAAGACCGGCTTCCACATGTTGCACGCCCTGTTCCAGACCTCCCTCAAGTTCGACGGGGTCCGGCGCTACGACGAGTGGTTCGTGACCAGTCTGCTGGTCGACGAGGGCCGGGTGCACGGCGTGGTGGCACTCGAGCTGCGCACCGGGCGGATCGAGGCGATCGCCGCGAAAGCGGTCATCCTCGCCACCGGCGGCTGCGGCAAGGTCTTCCCGTTCACCACGAACGCCAACATCAACACCGGCGACGGCATGGCGCTGGCCTACCGCGCGGGCGCACCGCTCAAGGACATGGAGTTCGTGCAGTACCACCCGACGGGGCTGCCGTTCACCGGCATCCTGATCACCGAGGCCACCCGCGCCGAGGGCGCCTGGCTGCTCAACAAGGACGGCTACCGCTACCTGCAGGACTACGACCTCGGCAAGCCGACGCCCACCCCCGAGCTGCGAAGCATGGAGCTCGGTCCGCGCGACCGGCTCTCCCAGGCCTTCATCCACGAGCAGGAGAAGGGCCGCACCGTCGACTCCCCGTACGGCGACGTCGTCCACCTCGACCTGCGCCACCTCGGCGCGAAGCTGATCGACACCAAGCTGCCGTTCGTCCGCGAGCTGTGCCTGAAGTACGAACGGATCGACCCGGTCACCGAACTGATCCCGGTGCGCCCCGTCGTCCACTACATGATGGGCGGCGTCTCCACCGACGGCTACGGCGCCACCCCGCTCGCCGGTCTCTTCGCCGCGGGCGAGACCGCCTGCGTGAGCATCAACGGGGCCAACCGGCTGGGCTCCAACTCGCTGCCCGAGTGCCTCGTCTTCGGCGCCCGCGCCGGAGCGGCCGCCGCCGAGTACGCCGGTTCCGCGGGGCCGCCGTCCTCGACGATCGCGGCCCAGGTCTCCGACGAGGTGCACCGGATCGAGCGGGTGATGGGCGAGGTTCCGCGCGACGACTCGGTCGCCTCGATCCGTACCGAGATGCAGGAGACGATGGAGGAGGCGGCCGGGATCTACCGCACCGGCGAGGCGTTGTCCAAGGGAGCGGACCGCCTCCGAGAGCTCCAGGGTCGGCTGCCGAAGGTGGGCGTCCGCGACACCAGCCGCAGCTGGAACACCGAGCTCGTCGGCGCCCTGGAGGCCGCCAACATGCTCGACATCGCCGAGTGCATGCTGGCGTCTGCGCTCCATCGGGAGGAGTCGCGCGGAGCCCACCAGCGCACGGATTTCCCGGGCCGGGACGACGAGCGGTTCCTGGCCCACCAGCTCAACCTCCGCGGCGACGACGGCACACCCAGGGTGGAATCGCTGCCGGTGACGATCACCCGCTGGCCGCCGGGCGAGCGCGTCTACGGGAGGTGACGGGTGGACGACCAGATCAGCCTGCGGGTCACCCGCTACCGGCCGGACAAGGACCGGGAACCGACCTGGCAGGACTACGAAGTACCGCTGCGGGAGGAGTGGACCGTCCTCGACGCACTCAACCACGTGAAGAGCGACATCGACACCACACTCGCGTTCCGCTGGTCGTGCCGGATGGGGATCTGTGGCAGCTGCGGGATGAACGTCGAGGGCGAGCCCCGGCTGACGTGCGCGACCTTCCTGTCCGACTACGCCCCCGGTCCGGTGCGGGTGGAGCCGCTCGGCAACTTCCCGGTCGCGCGTGACCTGGTCGTCGACATCGAGGACTTCATGCAGAAGCTGCCCCGCGTGAAGCCGTGGATCATCCGCGACGAGGAGCAGCCGGTGGACGACGGGGAGTACCTCCAGTCCCCGGAGGAGCTCGACGCCTACAAGCAGTTCAGCATGTGCATCAACTGCATGCTCTGCTACGCCGCGTGCCCGGTCTACGGGCTCGACCCCGACTTCGTCGGACCCGCCGCGATCGCCCTGGCCGAGCGCTACGACCTCGACTCCCGCGACCAGGGTGCCCGCGAGCGCCTGGACGTGCTGATCGAGCACGAGGGGGTCTACGGCTGCACGTTCGTGGGTGAGTGCACCCGGGTCTGCCCCAAGCACGTCGACCCTGCCGGCGCCATCCAGCGTTACAAGCTGAAAGCCGCACAGCAGTCGGTCAAGGCGTTCCTGCTCCCCAGGGCCCTGAGATGAGTGAGGCGCGATGAGCGACCTCTCCTACCGGCGCCCGGTCTCGGTGTGGTGGTGGACCCGGAAGCGCACCTACTTCCTGTTCGTGATGCGCGAGCTCAGCAGCCTGTTCATCGCCTGGCTGGTGCTCTACCTGCTGCTCTTCATCCGCGCGGTGGACCGCGGCCCCGAGGCGTACGCCGCCTTCCTCGACCGGGCGGCCTCGCCGTGGCTCGTGGTGCTCAACGTCGTCGCCTTCGGCTTCGTGCTGCTGCACACGGTCACGTGGTTCTCGCTCACTCCCCAGGCGATGGTGGTCAGCGTGCGCGGGCGACGGGTCCCGGCGTCCGGGGTCATCGCGGGGCAGTACGCCGGCCTGGCGGTGGTGTCGGCCCTGGTGTACTGGCTGGTGACTCGATGACCACCCCACGGATGAGGTTCTCGGTCTACCCGTTCATCTGGCTGGCGTTCAGTGGCGGCGGGGTGCTCGCCGCGATCCTGCTGCCGGTCCTGGCCTTCCTGTTCGCGCTGGCGTTCCCGCTGGGCTGGATCGCCCCGCCCGACCACGACCAGATCGCCGCCATCGTCGGCCACCCGCTGACCTTCCTGGTCCTGCTGGCTGTCTTCCCGGTGATCCTGATCCATGCAGCCCACCGCTTCCGCTACACCCTCTACGACGGTCTCCAGGTCAAGCACAAGGGCCTGGTCGCGCTGCTCTGCTACGGCGGGGCGCTGGCCGGCAGCTTCGCCGCCCTGGTCTTCCTCGGAAACGCCCTGACGTCCTGACGGTTCCGCTGCCGCCGCCGCGAGAGGATGGGCGGCGTGGAGTACGTCGAGATCGCGCGCGCGGAGTCCGAGCGCGGCGAGCTGGTGCTGCGCGAGCGTCACGAGAACGGCGCGCCCACCGTACTGGAGCTGCGGGCCAACGGCGTGTTCGTGATGGACACCCAGGAGACCAGCACCGAGCAGGCGCTGGCCGACGCCGCACTCAAGCTGGTCGAGCAGCCGCGCGACGTGCTCGTCGGCGGGCTGGGGCTCGGTTACACGATGCACCGGGTGCTGGCCGACCAGCGCGTCGAGCGCTGCTCCGTGGTCGAGATCGAGCCGGAGCTGGTCGAGTGGATGCGGGACGGCACCGTTCCCCACGGACCGGCCATGCTGGCCGATGAGCGGGCCAACCCGGTCGTGGCCGACATCGCGACCGCGATCGAGGAGGTGGCCGACGCGTCGTACGACCTGGTGCTGCTCGACGTCGACAACGGCCCGGACCACCTCGTGCACCAGCACAACGCCGGGCTCTACCGCGAGCCGTTCCTCTCCGAGCTGCGCCGCATCCTGCGGCCGGGAGGCGCCGTCGCGATCTGGTCCGCGGAGGTCTCGCCCGAGCTGGAGACGGTGCTGGAGCAGGTCTTCGGCAACGCCGAGACCACGGGATGCGACGTCATCCTGCAGGACCGGGAGGAGAAGTACTGGCTGCACGTCGCCCGCGTCGGCGCAGTAGCCTCGGACGGGTGAGCGAACAGCAGCAGGACTACCGCATCGAGCACGACTCCCTCGGCGAGGTCCGGGTCCCCGCCGCCGCCCTGTGGCGGGCCCAAACCCAGCGTGCGGTCGAGAACTTCCCGATCAGCGGCACCCCCCTCGAGTCGAGCCACGTGCGTGCCCTGGCCCTGATCAAGGGCGCCGCGGCCAAGGTCAATGGTGCGCTCGAGGTGATCACCAAGGAGCAGGCCGAGGCCATCGAGGCGGCGGCCCGCCGGGTCGCCGACGGCGACTACGACGACCAGTTCCCGATCGACGTCTTCCAGACCGGGTCCGGCACCAGCTCGAACATGAACATGAACGAGGTCCTCGCCGGCGTGGTGGCCGCCGACGGCGGGGACGTCCACCCCAACGACCACGTCAACGCCAGCCAGTCCAGCAACGACACCTTCCCGACGTCGATCCACGTCGCCGCCACCCTCGCCGTCGTCGACCAGCTGCTCCCGGCGCTGGCCACCCTCCAGCGCAGTCTGGAGGCCAAGGCGGACGAGTTCGCCGACCTGGTGAAGTCCGGCCGCACCCACCTGATGGACGCGACGCCGGTGATGCTCGGCCAGGAGTTCGGCGGGTACGCCGCCACCGTGCGCTACGCGCAGGAGCGGCTCGACGGCGTACTC
>JBJMIQ010000110.1:0-7770 GCA_045806805.1 Nocardioides sp.
CCCGCACCCGGCGGAGGCGTTCGGCAAGATCGGAGCCGTCGCGGGGCACAGTGTGGGAGAGCTGGCCGCGGCCGCCGGTGCGCGGGCGATCAGCGGCGAGCAAGCCATGGTGCTGGTTCGCGAGCGCGGACGGGCGATGGCGCAGGCCGCCGCCGCCACTCCGACCGGGATGACCGCGGTGCTCGGTGGCGACGCGGACGAGGTGCAGGCCGCGCTCACGCAGCACGGCCTCGTCGCTGCGAACGTCAACGCAGCGGGCCAGGTCGTCGCAGCCGGCACCCTCGAGCAGCTCGCGGCACTCGCCGCGGACCCGCCGGCCCGCGCCCGGCTGATGCCGCTGTCGGTCGCCGGCGCCTTCCACACCGAGCACATGGCTCCAGCGGTGGGGGTTCTCGGCACCCTGGCCAGGGCCGTCTCCACGCACGATCCCCGCACGCCCCTGATCTCGAACCGTGACGGCAAGATCGTTCACGACGGCCGCGACGTCGTACGCCGCATCGTCACGCAGGTCGCGACCCCGGTCCGCTGGGACCTCTGCATGGAGACCATGCGCGACCTCGGCGTGACGGGGCTCCTGGAGATGCCGCCGGCCGGCACCCTCACCGGGATCGCCAAGCGGGCACTGCCGGGCGTGGAGACGTTCGCGCTGAAGACCCCCGACCAGCTCGACGCCGCCCGCGACTTCGTCGACAAGCACGGCACCCAGTCGGCGCTCGACGTCAGTCCGACGTGGCGGTTGCTGGTCTCGCCCTCCAAGGGCACCTTCGAGCGCTCGGCCGGTGGCGAGGGCGACTCGCTGGCGCCCGCCAGCACGATCGGCACGGTCCGGTCCACGCGCGACGAGACGGCCGTGTTCGCCCCGCACGGCGGCACCATCGTGGAGTGGCTGGTCGAGGACGGCGACCTCGTCTCCCCTGGTCAGCCGCTGGTCCGACTGCATCCCGAGGCGGTGGCCCAGTGAACGGTCCAGTGACGACGCCTGCACCCGCAACCGACCTGCCGCAGGGCACGCCGGCATGACCTACGACGCGACGGGCAACCTCGGCCAGAGTGGCGTGCTGCGCCACAGCGCGGTGGTCGGCCTCGGCCACCACCGGGCGAGCCGCGTGGTCCCGAACTCCGAGATCGTCGACGCGATCGACTCCAGCGACGAGTGGATCCAGCAGCGGTCCGGCATCATCGAGCGGCGCTGGGCCACCCCCGAGGAGACCGTCCAGCTGATGTCGGTGAGCGCCGCTCGCGCCGCCCTCGACGACGCGGGGATCTCGGCCGCTCAGCTCGACTGCGTGATCGTGGCGACTGTGTCCCACCTCCTGCAGACGCCGTCGGTGGCCACCGCGGTGGCCCACGAGCTCGGCAGCACGGCAGCCGCCTTCGACATCTCAGCGGCGTGCGCCGGGTTCTGCCACGGGATCGCCCTGGCCTCCGACCTGGTCCGCGCCGGGTCGGCGACCCATGTGCTCGTCGTCGGCGTCGAGCGCCTGTCCGACATCACCGACCCGACCGACCGCGGCACGGCGTTCATCTTCGCCGACGGCGCGGGCGCCGCGGTGGTCGGTCCCGCGGAGGTCGCCGGCATCGGTCCCGTGGTCTGGGGCAGCGACGGTGAGCAGTACGACCTCATCCGCTCACGCGAGGACTGGCGTGACGTGCTGGCCTCGGACTCGCCGCGGATGCCGCACCTGGTGATGCAGGGGAACGCGGTGTTCCGGTGGGCGGCGTTCTCGATGGCCAAGATCGCCGAGGAGACGCTCACCCGCACCGGCATCTCCGTCGACGACCTCGACGTGTTCGTCCCGCACCAGGCCAACATGCGCATCACCGACGCGATGGTGCGGTCGATGAAGCTGCCCGAGCGGGTCGTGGTCGCCCGCGACATCGCCCACCAGGGCAACTCCTCCGCCGCCTCCGTCCCCCTGGCGCTGCGCCAGCTCGTCCTGGACGGCGAGGCGCGGTCCGGAGACCTGGCCCTGCTGATCGCGTTCGGCGCAGGCCTGTCCTACGCCGCCCAGGTGATCCGCGTCCCCTGACCGACCGCTCCCCCACCAGACCGCAAGCAGCCGACCCCGGCACCAACGAGAGGAAACAGCCTGATGGCCAGCACCGAAGAGATCCGCGCCGACCTCGCCGACATCGTCAACGAGGTCACCGGCATCCCCGTCGAGGACGTCCAGCTCGACAAGTCGTTCGTCGACGATCTCGACGTCGACTCCCTGTCCATGGTCGAGGTCGTCGTGGCCGCCGAGGAGAAGTTCGGCGTCTCGATCCCCGACGACGAGGTGAAGAACCTCAAGACGGTCGGTGACGCGGTCGCGTTCATCGAGCGCGCCCAGGGCTGACCACCGCGGCGCTCGTCGGGGCGCCGAGACCACCACCCAGCAAAGGAACCTCATGTCTGCCAAGCGAGTCGTCGTGACCGGCCTGGGGGCCACATCCCCGGTCGGCGGAGACGTGCCCACCACCTGGTCCGCCCTCCTCGAGGGGCGGTCCGGGGTGTCCGCGCTCACCCAGGACTGGGCCGAGCAGCTCGGCGCCCGGATCGCGGCCGAGGTCGCGGTCGAGCCCAGCGAGGTCCTGGATCGGGTCAAGGCGCGCAGGCTGGACCGCTCGGGCCAGTTCGCGCTGATCGCCGCCAACGAGGCATGGGCCGACTCCGGTCTGTCCGACGCCGGGGTTGACGCGGAGCGTCTCGGAGTGGCGATGGCCTCCGGGATCGGCGGCGTGCAGACGCTGCTGTCCAACTACGACTCGCTCAAGGAGAAGGGGCCGCGCCGGGTCTCGCCGCTGGCGATCCCGATGCTGATGCCGAACTCCCCCGCGGCCAACGTCGGTCTCGCGCTCGGGGCCAAGGCCGGGGTGCACACCCCCGTCTCGGCCTGCGCCTCCGGCAACGAGGCGATCGCCCTGGGCATCGACATGATCCGGCTCGGCCGCGCCGACGTGGTCGTGTGCGGCGGCACCGAGGCGGCCGTCCACGCGCTGCCGATGGCGGCCTTCGGCCAGATGATGGCGCTCTCCCGGCGCAACGACGACCCCGAAGCCGCATCCCGTCCATGGGACAAGGGCCGCGACGGGTTCGTGCTCGGTGAGGGAGCGGCCGTCGTGGTGCTGGAGTCCGCGGAGCACGCGGAGGCCCGCGGCGCCAAGGTCTACGCCGAAGCCTCGGGCGCCGGCATCACGGCCGACTCCCACGACATCGCCCAGCCCGACCCGGCGGGCCTCGGGGCGACACGCGCCATGAAGCTGTGCCTGCGCGAAGCCGATCTGGAGGCGGGCGACGTCCGACACATCAACGCCCACGCGACCTCGACACCGCTGGGCGACCTGGCCGAGGCAGGCGCGATCCGCGCCGCCCTGGGGGACGCTGCGGATGGTGTCGTGGTCACCTCTACCAAGTCGATGACCGGGCACCTGCTGGGGGCCGCGGGGGCCCTCGAGTCGGTGGCGACGATCCTCGCCATCCACGAGCGCACCGTGCCCCCCACGATCAATCTCGAGGACCCCGAGGACACCGGGTTGGACCTGGCGGACAAGAAGCGCGACCTGCCGGCCGGCGACGTCGCCGCGCTCAACAACTCGTTCGGTTTCGGCGGCCACAACGTGGCGCTCGCCTTCCGGAGCGCCTGATGTCCGCGACCACCGCGCCGGCGGCTCCGGCCACCCGGAAGCAGAAGCTGCCGCGGGAGCAGGACCCGCGCAACCCGGTGCACCGGCTCACAGCGCTGCTTGACGAGGGCTCCCTGGAGCTGATCACCCCCGACGACGACTCCGGCATGCTCGCGGCGGTCGGACTGGTCGACGGCACCCGGGTGGTCGCATTCTGCTCCGATGCCACGGTCATGGGCGGCGCGATGGGCGACCAGGGCTGCCGCGTGGTCGTCGACGCCTACCACCGGGCGATGACCGACGGAGTTCCGATCATCGGCCTGTGGCACTCCGGCGGCGCCCGCCTGGCCGAGGGGGTCCTGTCGCTGCACGCCGTGGGCCGGATCTTTCAAGTGATGACCCAGGCGTCCGGCAAGATCCCGCAGATCTCGGTGGTGCTCGGGCCGGCTGCGGGAGGCGCCGCCTACGGGCCGGCGCTGACCGACGTGGTGATCCTGGGGCCTGAGGGCCGGATCTTCGTGACCGGTCCCGACGTGGTCCGCTCGGTCACCGGCGAGGACGTCGACATGCTCCGGCTCGGCGGGCCCGAACCCCACGGTCGTCGCTCCGGCGTGGTTCACATCCTCACCGAGTCAGAACGCGAGGCGCTCGACCGCGCGCGCGGGGTCGCCACCCTGCTCGGCTCCCAGGGCAGCCTCAAGGTCGAGGACGTCGAGGACCGCGACCTCTCCGAGCTCCTGCCCGAGTCCCGCAAGCGGGCCTACGACGTGCACCCGCTGGTCGAGTCGATCCTCGACGAGGGCACCGTCTCCGAGCTGCACGCGCGCTGGGCGCCCAACATCGTCACCGCTCTGGGGCGCCTTGGCGGTCGCACCGTGGGGGTGGTGGCCAACAACCCGCTGCGCCTCGGCGGCTGCCTCGACTCCCTGTCCGCGGAGAAGGCCTCTCGCTTCGTCCGTCTCTGCGACGCGCTCGGTGTCCCCCTGATCGTGCTTGTCGACGTCCCCGGCTACCTTCCCGGTGTGGGCCAGGAGTGGGACGGCGTGGTGCGGCGCGGGGCGAAGCTGTTGCACGCCTTCGGCGAGTGCGTGGTGCCGCGCGTGACGCTGGTGACCCGCAAGACCTACGGCGGCGCCTACATCGCGATGAATGCCCGCTCGCTCGGTGCGACCCGGGTGTTCGCGTGGCCCGGCGCGGAGGTCGCGGTCATGGGTGCGGTCGCCGCCATCCGGATCCTGCACCGGCGTCGGCTCGCCGAGGTCGCGCCCGACATCCGGCCCCAGGTAGAGGCCGAGTTGGCCGCCGAGCACGAGCGGCTGGCCGGGGGCGTGGACAAGGCGGTCGAGATCGGTGTCGTCGACGAGGTCGTCGAGCCCCAGGCCACCCGAACCGCTCTGGCCAGGGCGATCGACAACGCGGTCCAGGCTGAGGGCGTACGCCGCGGAGCGCACGGCAACATCCCGCTCTGACCCCCTCCGGGGAAGGGTCGGCGTAACGCTCCTCACGTTCCCGCGTTGAACAGGGCGAGAGGTGAGGGAAGCCGATGAAACACATCGCACTGATCTTCGCGGTAGGCGCCCTGTTGGCCGGCGCCCTCGTCGCCCCTGCCCAGGCCGGCGAGCTCAGGTTCGGCCGGGTCTGGGCCGGCAACAAGGTCCTGCGCGAAGGCTGCCACGGCTACCGCTACCAGTACGTCGTGCGACCGCCCACCCGGGGCTGGCTGTTCGAGACGTTCCTGCACGCGCCGTCGGGCCGGACGATCGCGTCCAACACGATGGACAACAAGGCCAACCCCAGGCGGGGCGCGAACCACTTCCGGTTCTGCAACGACGTCACCCGCCGCGGCCGGTTCAAGATCACCGGCAAGCTGAGCTGGCGGACGTGCAACGGCTTGCCCGGCCCTGCCAACGAGTGCACCAGTCACGTGCGCTGGGTCAGGCCGGGGTACTTCCGGATGCGGCGTCGCTGACAGCTCCTAAACGACTTGATGCAGCCACCGCACGGGGGCGCCCTCGCCGGCATGGCGGAAGGTTTCGAGCTCGTCGTCCCAGGGCTTGCCGAGGAGCTTGTCGATCTCGAGCTCGAGTGTGGTGTCCCCCAGCGCCGTCTTCACCACGGCCGCCTTGAGGCGATCCTCGGGGATCATGATGTCGCCGTGCAGCCCGGCCACGGCGTGGAAGACACCCAGCTCGGGGGTGTAGGAGTAGCGAACGCCCTCGGAGGAGGCGGTCCCCTCCTCGGTGATCTCGAACCTGAGATGGCCCCAGCCGCGCAGGGCCGAGGCGATCTCCGCGGCAGACCCCGTGGCTCCGGTCCACGAGAGCTCGGCGCGATACGTCCCGGACTGCGCCGGCTGCGGCGTCCAGTCCAGGCTCACGGCAAGGCCGAGTACGCCTCCCACGGCCCACTCGATGTGAGGGCAGAGCGCGGAGGGAGCCGAGTGCACGTAGAGAATGCCCCTCGTCCCCGCGCCCTCGGGGCGGCTGGCGGTGCGTGCGGTCACCGTGTCCTCCTTCATCTCCGGCGTCGAGATACGCCTTCCCCAGCGGTCTGGCGACGGAGTGAACGGGTTCACGAGAGAGTCACACGTGTGTAGTTGTGGCCACCATTGTGGCCCATGGGGCGACTGAATACCAGTGAAACAGGTGTTTCGCGCTGCGTCGCGTCAGTTCGCCGGGCGGGCAGTCGAACGGCGTGGGCCGAGGTCCATCAGCGTGCCCAGCACCTCCTGGGTGATGCCCAGACCACCCAGGTGGCTCTCTCCGGCTATCACCTTCAGTGTCGCGTCGGGCAGGCGCTCGACGAGGTGCTGCCCATGCGCCAGCGGCACGATGTGGTCGTCGTCGCCGTGCCACCAGCGCACCGGGACGGTCACGTCTGCCGCGGCGAACCCCCAGTCGCGGGTGAACAGGACCAGGTCGGTGAGCGGCGCGGAGGTCTGGAACCGGCTGCCGTTCAGCAGGTCATCGAGAAACATGGCCTTGAACTCCGGCCGGGCCAGGAGCTTCCGGTCGCCGGGGGGCTGCACCGCGGCGTACAGGTCGAGTGCCGGGCCGGCCAGCGGCCGCACCAGCCGGATCGCTCCGGTCAGCGCCACGCCCAGCGGGACCCGGCCGACCGACAGCAACGGGGCGAGCCGCACCGCGAGCTGAATGAGTCCGCCGCCGACCGCGTCCTCCCCGGTTGTCGGCGCGACACCGCCCAGGATCCCGACGCCGTGGACGCGCTCGGGCATCGCCACGCCCGCGGCGAGCACGTAGGGGCCCCCGCCCGACAGGCCGATCAGGCGCAGCGTGTCGATCCCCAGCGTGTCGAGCAGGATCTCCAGGTCGCGGGTCCAGTCCAGGATGTCGGCGTAGAGGTGCGGAGTGGACGAGCCGATGCCGGGGCGGTCGATGCCCACGATGCGCAGCCCCTGCTCCTCGGCGTACGCCCTCGCCTCGAGCGGGATCTGCCGGCGAGCGCCCGGGGTTCCGTGCATCCACACGATGGCCGGGCCTCGCCTCGAGCCGTACTCGGCGAAGCTCAGTCGCCGGTCGTCGCGCACCGCCACCGTCCCCTCGAGCTCCGGGCGCTTGACGTTGCTCATGGCCGAAGTCTGGCAGCCGGGTCCCCTACGCTCGTCACATGACCGACGCCCGGACCCCACGAGAACTCCGCGTCGAGCGCTCTCGCCGCGGGCTGGTGGTGCTCTGGATCGGTGCTCTCGCGGTCGTGGTCGCGTTCGGCGCCTGGTTCGTCACTCACCCCGCTCCGCTGCCGGTTCCCGACGAGCCGGTCGCGGTCGAGGTGCCCCTGGGCGAGGCGGTCTACGTCGGCATCTACGATCCCGCCGCCGACGACGAGCGAACCCTGCACATCAGCGAGGCCACCATCGAGGTCGACGGGGCGGCGACCGTCGTCGCCCGGGTGTGCAGGGACGGCACGATCTCGGTCACCTCGCAGCCGGACGAGTTCTGCAGCACCGTGACCGACGCAGCGGGCGCGACCCTCGAGCCCGGCGATGGGCTGGTGCTCGAGATCCTCGACGCCAACGAGACCGGCGAAGCCACCATCGCGCCGATGGAGATCTCGTTCCGGGACGGCATCCGGTGGGGCACCCAGCCGGTCGGTCCGACGGTGCAGGCCACCTTCCTCAGCCGTTGAGGCGCCGCTCCAGGTCGT
>JBJMIQ010000111.1:0-17413 GCA_045806805.1 Nocardioides sp.
CGGGTCGTCGCGCAGCAGCCGCGCGGTCCACAGGTCCGAGGACAAGTCGTGCCCACGGTCCTCCAGTGCGTTGGACAGCCCGCCGTCGAGCACGACGGTTCCGTGGGCGAACAGGTCAGTCATTCGGCACCGGACCTCGCGCCCGGTCGTGAGTCATCTGGGGATTTGGGGTGGCGGTCACGGCCTGACACCGACGCGCACGTCGAACGGGCTGTCCGGATCGAGGATCCAGGACTCGAGCACGCGCGCTCGGTACAGCCGCAGTCGTGCCGGTTCGGTGACCCGATCCACACCCCACTCCCCGTCGCCGCCGCGCACCGACTTGCGGGAGACGACTGCCATCCCGCTCTCGAGCGTGTCAGGGTTCATCAGCTGCTCGGCGGAGGCCGCCATGTACACCCCTTGCCCACTTCCCGGCGTGACTCTTGAATCGAACACGACCATCGCGATCTGCGATCGCACGGCGATGTTCTGTGAGTGGCGTGCGCCGGGATGGGACATCCAGTACAGATCCGAGTCCTCCCTCGCGAACCACACCGGCGAGGCCCATGGCACCCCGTCGGCGTCAGCGGTCGCGAGCACCACGTAGGAATTCGCATCGAGGATCTCGCGAGCGACGGCGTCATTGGTCATGGCACTCGAGCCTAGGCCGCCTCCGGGCCTATCAGCCGAACGTCTCCCGGCCCCGCCCTCGATTCCGCATGACAGCGCGGAGAACGCTGCCTCACTCGAACAGGTACCGGTGCTCGCGCGTCCAGCGCACGCGCGTGCGCAGCTCGTCGAGAAAACCCTCCTCGACCCAGGTCCGCTGTGGCTGGACGTGACGCTCGGCGAGGTCCTGGACCTGGATGATGGTGGCGCCCTGGCGGTCGATCACGCGGTCGACGAGACCCGTCGTACTTTCCAGGCCGTAGGCCGAGGCGAACGTCGAGAGCCGGGTACGGCGAGCGGGCGGTGCCGGAAAGTGGTGACCGTCGGTGGTGTCGCAGGCGAGCTCGTCACTGCGGAACGGCGTGAAGTGCTCCAGCGCGTAGGCGACGTCGCTGATCGCCGGAGCCGGGTGCGCGAGGTCCCAGTCGATCAGCCCGACGGCGCGTGACCCGTCCCAGACCATGTTCCAGGGACCGGGGTCGCCGTGGCAGATCACGTCGGCACGAGGTTGGGGCGGAAGCGCCCATTCGGCCCCCGGCGGCGGGACGAAGCCGCGGGACGCTTCGTGGATCTCGCGCAGCAACCGGGCGGCCGAGCGCAGGCCCTCCTCACTGTGCTGGTGCTGCCAGGCATCGACGCCGGAGTCCCCCGGGATGAAGCGGACGGCCGCAACGTCTCCCTCGATCCCGACCGGTTCGGGGACCGAGGTCAGCCCCTCCGCCCGGAGGTGCTGGAGGAGCGCGTGGATCGTCGGCGTCCAGGGCCGGACCGGCCGGAGCACCAGGTCATCGGTGATCGTGACGTCGTGGTCGACGAGCTGCCAGTCCCGCCGCTTGCGCACGGGAGGATCCAACCACGCGCCGCCCCCGAGACGGCGCTCCAGAGCGTGTGTCGGTGCAATGAGGGAGACTGGCCGGGTGAGCGCGCTCCAGGACTTCAGCGAGCCGACCCGCACCTGGTTCGGCGCGGCGTTCGCGGAGCCGACCGCGGCGCAGGTGGGCGCCTGGCAGGCGATCGGTGCGGGGCGCCATGCGCTGGTCGTGGCGCCGACCGGGTCCGGCAAGACGCTCAGTGCCTTCCTGTGGTCGATCGACCGGTTGCTGACCCGCCCGGTGCCCGAGAAGGCGAAGCGCTGCCGGGTCCTCTACGTCTCCCCGCTCAAGGCACTCGCCGTCGACGTCGAGCGCAACCTGCGCGCCCCCCTGACCGGGATCGGGCAGACCGCTCAACGGCTCGGTGAGAAGGTCCCCGACCTCAGGGTGGGGGTCCGGTCCGGCGACACCAGCGCCGCCGACCGCCGCAAGCTGGTCACCGCGCCGCCCGACATCCTGATCACCACCCCCGAGTCGCTGTTCCTGATGCTGACCAGCCAGGCCCGCGAGTCGCTGCGCGGCGTCGAGACGGTGATCCTCGACGAGGTGCACGCCGTGGCCGGCACCAAGCGCGGCGCCCACCTCGCAGTCAGCCTCGAGCGGCTCGACACCCTGCTCGAGCGGCCGGCCCAGCGGATCGGGCTCAGTGCCACCGTCCGCCCGCTCGAGGAGGTGGCGAGGTTCCTCGGTGGCCAGACGCCGGTCGACATCGTGGCGCCGGCATCGGAGAAGCAGTGGGACCTCAAGGTCGTCGTACCCGTCGAGGACATGACCGCACCCGAGCAGTACGACGACACCGAGGGCGGAGATCCGACCCGCAGCCAGTCGATCTGGCCCCACGTCGAGGAGCACGTCGCCGACCTGATCGGGCAGCACCGCTCCACGATCGTCTTCGCCAACTCCCGCCGCCTCGCGGAGCGGCTGACGGCCCGGCTCAACGAGATCGCCAGCGACCGGCTGGAAACCGATCCGGACCCGCCGGCCCAGATCATGGCGCAGTCAGGGGCCGCTCTCGGCGCGAGCCCGGTGATCGCGAAGGCGCACCACGGGTCGGTGTCGAAGGAGCAGCGCGCACTGATCGAGGACGACCTCAAGCGTGGGCGGCTGCCCTGCGTGGTCGCCACCAGCAGCCTCGAGCTCGGCATCGACATGGGAGCGGTCGACCTGGTGATCCAGATCGAGTCGCCTCCCAGCGTCGCCAGTGCGCTGCAGCGGGTGGGCCGGGCCGGCCACCAGGTCGGTGAGACGAGTCGCGGGGTGCTGTTCCCCAAGCACCGGGGCGACCTCGCCCAGACTGCGGTGGCCGTCGAGCGGATGCAGCAGGGCGCGATCGAGTCTCTCCGCGTCCCGGCCAACCCCCTCGACGTACTCGCGCAGCAGGTGGTGGCCGCGACGGCACTCGACGCCTGGAACGTCGACGGGCTGTTCGAGCTGGTGCGCAGGTCGGCTCCGTTCGCAGGCCTGCCGCGGAGCGCGTTCGACGCCACCCTCGACCTGCTCAGCGGCCGCTACCCGTCCGACGAGTTCGCAGAGCTGCGCCCCCGGATCGTGTGGGACCGGGTCGCCGGCACCCTGACGGGGCGTCCGGGTGCCCAGCGGCTCGCTGTCACCAGCGGCGGCACCATCCCCGACCGCGGGCTGTTTGGCGTGTTCCTCGTCGGAGGCGAAGGCCCTGGACGTCGGGTCGGCGAGCTCGACGAAGAGATGGTCTACGAGTCCCGGGTCGGCGACGTGTTCGCGCTCGGCGCCACCTCCTGGCGGATCGAGGACATCACCCACGACCGGGTCCTGGTCTCCCCCGCGCCCGGCGTACCCGGCCGCCTGCCGTTCTGGAAGGGCGACGCCCTCGGGCGTCCGGCCGAGCTCGGAGCCGCCATCGGCGAGTTCACCCGCGACCTCGCCTCGATGCCGCAGCAGAAGGCGACCGAGCGCGCCCAGGCCAATGGTCTCGACGCCTACGCCGCGGCCAACCTCGTCGGCTACCTCACCGAGCAGGTCGAGGCCACCAACGTGCTGCCCAGCGACCGCACCCTCCTGGTCGAGCGGTTCCGCGACGAGCTCGGCGACTGGCGCCTGGTCGTCCACTCCCCCTATGGCACCCCGGTCCACGCCCCGCTGGCGCTGGCGATCAACGCGCGGCTACGCGAGCGCTACGGCGTCGACGGGCAGGCCATCGCCTCCGACGACGGCATCGTGATCAGGATCCCCGAGACCGACGCCGAGCCCCCGACCGGCGAGCTCATCGTGTTCGAGCCCGACGAGATCAACGACCTGGTCACCAGCGAGGTCGGCGGCTCTGCCCTCTTCGCCTCCCGGTTCCGCGAGTGCGCGGCCCGGGCGCTCCTGCTTCCGCGCCGCGACCCTGGCCGCCGCTCGCCGCTGTGGCAGCAGCGCCAGCGCTCCGCCCAGCTGCTGGAGGTGGCGGCGAAGTATCCCTCGTTCCCAATCGTGCTCGAGGCCGTTCGCGAGTGTCTCCAGGACGTCTACGACCTGCCGAGCCTGGTCGACCTGATGCGTCGCCTCCAGCGGCGTGAGATCGAGGTCGTCGACGTGGCGACCCAGCAGCCGTCGCCCTACGCGCGCAGCCTGCTGTTCGGCTACGTCGCCCAGTTCGTCTACGAGGGCGACTCCCCCATCGCCGAGCGGCGGGCCGCCGCCCTCTCGCTCGACCAGGGACTGCTGGCCGAGCTGCTCGGCCGCGCCGAGCTCCGCGAGCTGCTCGACCCCGACGTGCTCGCCGAGGTGGAGGCGGAGCTGCAACGGCTCGCCCCCGACCGGCAGGCGCGCGACGCCGAGGGGGTGGCCGACCTGCTCCGCATTCTCGGGCCGTTGTCCACGGCGGAGGTGACGGACCGAGCCCAGGACTTCGACGTAGGGGATGTGCTCGCTTCGCTCGCCGCCGCCCGTCGGATCACCGAAGTCAGGGTCGCCGGAGAGGCTCGCTGGGCGGTGATCGAGGATGTCGGTCGGCTGCGCGACGGGCTCGGGGTCCCGGTTCCACCGGGCACCCCCGACCCCTTCGCCGAGCCGGTCGATGACCCCGTCGGCGACCTGGTCGCCCGCTTCGCCCGCACCCACGGGCCGTTCACGACCGATCAGGTCGCCTCCCGGCTGGGCCTCGGCGCCGCGGTCGTCCGCCACACCCTGCAGCGGCTCGCCGCGCAGGGCCGGGTCCTCGACGGTGAGTTCCGCCCGTCCGGGGCCGGCCCCGAGTGGTGCGACGCCGAGATCCTGCGCCGTCTGCGCCGACGCTCGCTCGCCAAGCTGCGCCACGAGGTCGAGCCGGTCGAGCCCGAAGCACTGGCTCGATTCCTCGGGTCGTGGCAGCGGGTCGCTCCGGGCTCCAAGGGGTTGCGCGGTGTCGACGGCGTGCTCACCGCGATCGACCAGCTGGCCGGGTGCCCCCTGCCGGCCTCCGCGCTCGAGTCGCTGGTGCTGCCCTCGCGCGTGCGCGACTACGAACCGTCGTACCTCGATGAGCTGACCAGCTCCGGCGAGGTGCTCTGGGCCGGCCACGGCGCGCTGCCCGGCGCCGACGGCTGGGTCTCGCTCCACCTCGCCGACCAGGCGCCCCTGACCCTGCCCACCCCCCAGCCTTCCGAACACTCCGCGCTCCACGACGCAGTGCTCGACGCGCTGTCACCCGGCGGCGCATGGTTCTTCCGGCAGCTCGCCGACGCCGTGGGCTCGACCGACGATCGCGCGCTCTCGGCCACGCTGTGGGAGCTCGTCTGGTCCGGCCGGATCGGTAACGACACCCTGGCCCCCCTCCGGGCCCTCACCAGGTCGGGCACCCCGTCCCACCGCAGCCGCCGCCCGCCACCCCGCACCCGCACCTCGCCCGGCTCGCGGTCGCGGATGCCCGTCCGCAGTGGGCCGCCGGAGACCGCAGGACGCTGGGCCCTGCTGCCGCAGCTCGACACCGACCCCACCCGCCGCGCCCATGCCACGGCCGAGGCGCTGCTCGACCGGCACGGCGTGGTGACCCGGGGGGCCGTGGTCGGCGAACGCACGCCCGGCGGGTTCGCCGCCATCTACCGCGTGCTCTCAGCCTTCGAGGACTCCGGCCGGTGCCGTCGCGGCTACTTCGTGGCCGGGCTCGGCGCCGCCCAGTTCGGTACGGCGGGTGCGATCGACCGGCTCCGCACGTTCGCCGAGGTTGCGCCCGCGGACGGCGGGTCGAAGCCGACCGCGGTTGCGTTGGCGGCCACCGACCCGGCCAACCCCTACGGAGCCGCCCTGCCCTGGCCCACCGACGAGGGCGACGAGCGGAGCGCTCACCGCCCCGGTCGCAAGGCCGGGGCCCTGGTCGTGCTCGTCGACGGTCGCCTCACGCTCTACGTCGAACGGGGCGGGCGCACCCTGCTCACCTGGTCCGACGACCCAGAGCAGCTCCGCCCGGCGGCCGAGACGCTCTCCACTGCGGTCCGCCGCGGCTCGCTGGGGCGGCTGACGGTCGAGAAGGCCGACGGCACCCAGCTTCTCCGCTCCGGGACCACACCGCTGCGCGACGCCCTCCAGGACGCCGGCTTCGTCGCCACTCCGAAGGGATTGCGGCTCCGTGCCTGAGGGGGACACCGTCTGGCGCGCCGCCAGGTCCCTCGACCGGGCCCTGGCGGGGCAGATCCTCACCCACACCGACTTCCGGGTCCCCCAGCTGGCCACAGTCGACCTCGCCGGAGGCAAGGTGCTCCGCACCCTGTCGCGCGGCAAGCACCTCCTCACCCGGATCGAGGCGCGTGAGGCCTGGACCCTCCACACCCACCTGAAGATGGAGGGGTCCTGGCACATCTACCAGCACGGGCAGAAGTGGCGCCGTCCGGTCCATGAGGCCCGGGTCGTGCTGACCAGCGAGAGTCGGCAGGCGGTCGGCTTCGCGCTCGGGATCGTCGAGCTCGTCCCGCGCCACCGCGAGGGCGACGTCGTCGGTCACCTCGGACCCGATCTGCTGGGACCCGACTGGGACGAGCACGAGGCCCTCAACCGGCTGACCGCCGACCCACACCGTCCCGTCCACGAAGCGCTCCTCGACCAGAGCTGCCTGGCCGGCATCGGCAACATGTACGCCGCCGAGCTCTGCTTCACCAGCGGGGTCCATCCCCTTGCGCCCATCGGGGAGGTCTCCGAGCTGGACCGGCTGGTCCGCCGCGCGCGTCAGATGCTCGAGCAGAACAAGGATCGTTCGGAGCAGACCACGACCGGCAACCTGCGCCGGGGCGAGCGGCACTGGGTCTACCGGCGCGACCGGCAGCCTTGCCTGCGCTGCCAGACCAGCATCGAGGTGGGCGAGAACGCAGACGGGCGTGCGACGTACTGGTGCCCGTCGTGCCAGCCCGCAACGCAGGCCTAGGCCGCCGAGGCCACGACCTCGCCGGTGTCGGACCGCGTGACGACCGGGATCGGGGTCGCGGTCAGGGCCGCCTCCTCGATCGCCACAGCATCGGAGACGTTGCGCAGCACGTCGGAGAGCGGCATGTCGAGCGCGTGGCACAGCGACGCGAGCAGCTCGGAGGAGGCTTCCTTCTGGCCGCGCTCGATCTCGGAGATGTAACCCAGGCTGACCCGGGCTTCCGCGGACACCTCACGCAGGGTCAGGCCACGCTGCATCCGCCGGTCGCGGAGCACCTCGCCGAGCAGCCGACGAAACAGCACCATGCCTGAAGTCCTTCCGTGGGTCCGGGGTCAACGCTACCCGAGTCCGGTTTCTTCCTCCTCGAGGATCGCGGCGACCGCCGACAATGCCTCCATGGTCGCCTGCTCCTGGACGGCCGAGCGGCCGCCGGACAGCTCCAGCGCCACGGCCGTGGGTGAGCCGGGGCCGGCCACACCGACATACACCGTCCCCGCCCGGATCCCGTCCTGCTCACCGGGGCCCGCGACCCCGGTGGTGCTCAGGGCGTACGTCGCCCCGGTCAGTGACCGCACTCCGCTGGCCATCGCGCGGGCGCACTCCGCCGAGACCACGCCGTGCTCGTCGATCACCGCCCGCGGGACCCCGAGCACGGACTCCTTCACCGCGGTCGCGTAGGCCACCACGCCGCCGACGAAGCACGCCGAGGAGCCCGGCACCGCGGTCACCGCGGCCGCGACCCGGCCCCCGGTCAGCGACTCGGCGGTCGCCAGCGTCGCGCCGCGCCGCTCGAGGAGCTCGAGCACCGCGGCCGCCGTCGTCATGCCGGCGATGCTAGTGGTTACCCGCGGGCCGGGAGATTCAGCACGCATTCAGCCGGCGCTCAGCGCGTGCGTGGCACGCTGATCGGCATGCGGATCCTCGTCGTCGAGGACGACAAGCACCTCGCGGGCGCCCTCAAGCGCGGGCTCGAAGCCGAGGGCTACGCCGTCGACGTTGCCCTGGACGGGCGGGACGGTGAGTGGCTGGCCACCGAGAACGACTACGACGCCCTGGTGCTCGACGTGATGCTTCCCGAGGTGGCAGGTGACGTGCTGTGTTCGCGGCGCCGTGAGGCCGGGGACTGGACGCCGATCCTGATGCTCACCGCTCGATCCGGTCCGGCGGAGGAAGCCCGGGCCCTTGACTCCGGCGCGGACGACTTCCTGTCCAAGCCGTTCTCCTTCATGGTCCTGGTCGCCCGGCTCCGCGCGCTGCTGAGACGCGGGCGGCGCGAGCGGCCGACCGTGCTTGCCGCCGGCGACCTCCGGCTGGACCCGGCGGCCCACCGGGTGTGGCGGGGCGAAGATCCGATCCAGCTGACCCCGCGGCAGTTCTCGCTGCTGGAGTTCCTCATCTCCCGGGCCGGTGAGGTGCTGTCGAAGGCGCGGATCCTCGAGCACGTGTGGGACTTCACCTACGACGGCGACCCCAACATCGTGGAGGTCTACGTCCGCCAGCTCCGTCAGCGCATCGACGAACCGTTCGGCCGCCACAGCCTCCAGACCGTCCGGCTCGTCGGCTACCGGCTCGACCCGGAGGGCGGCTGAGGTGCGCTGGGGCAGCCTGCGCCGACGTTCCGGCACGACCCTGCGGACGCGCACCACGATCCTCGCCACCTCGCTGACCGCGGTCACGCTGGTCGCGTGCGCCGTCGCCCTGGTGCTCGTCCTGCAGGGGCGACTCACGGTCAACGGCGACGGGCTGGCCCGGTCCCGGGTCGAGGACCTGCTCGCGCTCGCGCAGCAGGACCAGCTCCCGAACACGATCCGCAACATCGACGACGAGGGCATCGCCCAGGTCGTCTCCGCCGATGGTGAGGTGCTGGCCGCCTCCACCAACGTCGCGGGCCAGGCCGCGATCGCGGACGCCGACCCGGGTGCCACGCCGGTGGTGCGCACCCTGCAGGCGCCGGACGACGACGAGATCGAGGACTACCGGGTGTGGATGGCTGAGGGCCCCAGCCCCGACGGCCCGGTGACTGTCTACGTCGGGTCCAGTCTGGAGTCGGTGTCGGAGGCCACCCGCACCCTGCGCGACGCCTTGCTGGTCGGCGTACCCCTCGCGCTGATGCTCCTGGCGGCCGCGCTGTGGTGGGTCCTGGGCCGCGCCCTTCGGCGGATCGACCGGATCCGGGAGGAAGTCGACGGCATCGACGAAGACCGGCTCGGTCACCGGGTGCCGGAGAGCGACGTCGCCGACGAAGTGGGACGGCTGGCGGCGACCATGAACCGGATGCTCGAACGGCTCGAGGCCGCCCAGACCCGGCAGCGGGCATTCGTCGCAGACGCCTCCCACGACCTGCAGAGCCCCCTGGCAGGCCAGCGCGCCCAGCTGGAGGTGGCGCTGGCGCATCCCGGTCGCACGGACGCCGTCACCCTCGGGCGCGAGCTGCTCGCCTCGACCACCCAGATGGAGCACCTGGTCCGGGACCTGCTGGTCCTCGCAGCCGCTGAGGACGGCGCCACCGGTCCGCACGCGGTCCCCCTCGACCTCGAGGACGTCGCCCTGGAGGAGGCCGCCCGCGCTCGCACCGGCGCGTCCGTGTCCGTCGACACCTCGGGGGTCTCCGCGGCGCCCGCCCTGGCCGACCGCGACGACGTGCAGCGGATCGTCCGCAACCTGCTCGACAACGCTCTCGCCCATGCCCGGACAGCGGTCCAGGTGCGCGCCTCCGCCGATTCCGCGGGAGCCCGTCTCGACGTCATGGACGATGGCCCCGGCATCGCGGAGGCCGACCGGGGCCGGATCTTCGACCGGTTCCACCGCGGCGACCCTGCCCGCTCACGACACACCTCCGGGAGTGGACTCGGACTCGCCATCGCACGCACGCTCGCAGAGCGCAACGGCGGCACTCTCGCGCTCGCGGACCGCGACGCCGGACCCGCCGGCGCCTGCTTCGTGCTCAGGCTGCCCGCCCCCGGCGGATAGCCTCGCCACCATGGCCCTGCCGATCGAGAACTACGCCGTGATCGGCGACCGCAACACCGCCGCCCTGGTGGGGAACAACGGTTCGGTCGACTGGCTCTGCCTCCCGCGCTTCGACTCGCCCGCGTGCTTCGCCGCCCTGCTGGGCACCGGCGAGCACGGCCGCTGGCAGTTCTGCCCCATCGGAGAGTACGAGGTCAGCCGCCGCTACCTCGACGACTCCGCCGTTCTCGAGACGACGTTCACGACCGCGACCGGGGTCGTCGAGCTGGTCGACCTGATGCCGACCGGCGACGACCGGGCCGACGTGGTCCGGGTCCTGACCGGGGTCAGCGGCCGCGTCAGAATGCATCACGAGTGGGCGGTCCGCGCGGACTACGGCGAGGTCCACCCCTGGGTGCGGCGACGGCGGATCGACGGCGAGGAGGTCATCACCGCGGTTGCCGGGCCGGACCAGCTCGTCCTCCGCGGGCCGCGGCTGCCGAGGGCCTCTGGCCGACGGCACACCGACGAGTTCGACGTCGCGGAGGGTGAGCGGCTGACGTTCTCGACCACCTGGCTCCCTTCCTACGCCCCGGATCCTGAACTGGTCGACGCCGGGCAGCGCATCGAGTCGACCCTGGACGAGGACGCCGAGTGGGTCGCGGCCTGCCAGATCGACGTGCCCCACCCCGACGTCGTACGCCGCTCGCTGCTGACGCTGCGGCTGCTCACACACGAGGACACCGGCGGGATCGTCGCCGCTCCCACCGCGTCCCTGCCCGAGGACTTCGGGGGCGAGCGCAACTGGGACTACCGCTACTGCTGGCTGCGCGACGCCGCCCTGACCATCGAGGCGCTCATCGCCGCCGGGCACACCGACGCAGCCTCGTTGTGGCGCGACTGGCTGCTCCGGGCGGTCGCCGGTGACCCCGAGGACCTCCAGATCATGTACAAGGTCGACGGCGCGCGCCGCCTGCCCGAGATGATCCTCGACCACCTCCCCGGCTACGCCGGATCCCGGCCCGTCCGGATCGGGAACGGGGCGGTTGAACAGCGCCAGAGCGACGTGCTCGGCGAGGTGATGGTGGCGCTCCACACCGCGCGCGATGCGGGCGTCGAGCACGACGACAACGCCTGGGCACTCCAGACCGTGCTGATCGGAAACCTCGCCAAGACGTGGCAGGAGCCCGACCACGGCCTTTGGGAGATCCGCGGGCCGCTGCGCCACTTCACGCACTCCCGCGTCATGGTGTGGGCCGCCTTCGACCGCGCGGTGCGGGCCGTCGAGGATCACGGCCGCACCGGGCCGGTCGAGGAGTGGCGCCGCCTGAGGGACGCGTGTCGCGAGGAGGTGATGACTCGGGGTTTCGACGAACGGCGCAACACGTTCACCCAGCACTACGACACCACGGAGGTCGACGCCTCGCTGCTGGTCCTGCCCTCCATCGGGTTCATCGACGGCGACGACCCCAGGATGCTGGGCACGATCGAGGCGATCGAGCAGGACCTCCTGCGCGACGGGCTGCTCCTGCGGTACCGGACCGAGACCGGGGTCGACGGGCTCGGCGGCGACGAGCACCCGTTCCTGGCATGCTCGTTCTGGCTGGTGTCGGCGTACGCCCTCGCCGGGCGGACCACCGACGCGCACGCGCTCTTCGACCGGCTGGTCGGGCTGGTCAACGACGTCGGCCTGTTGTCGGAGGAGTACGACCCCGCCACCGGACGGATGGTCGGAAACTTCCCTCAGGCCTTCAGCCACCTCGCCCTGGTGCGCGCGGCGTACCGGCTGGCCGGCCGCTGACCCGCTGCACGGCAAGGCCTCGCCACCCGGTCGAGATGGCGAGGCCCTTGCCTGTCAGTGCAGGGTCACTTCTTGAGGACCGTGATGGTCTTCGTCGCGGTGACGTCCTCCACGGTCGGGCTACCGGAGTAGCTGACCTTGAAGGTGTAGTCGCCCGCCGGCGCGAACTGCCCGAGCGGCAACACGACGTGTCCGCCCGAGAGGTTGCCGACGGCCTTGTCCTTCTTGCCCCACGTGACCGTCACCGTGCCCGTCGGCACCTGTCCGGGAGCCGTCAGCGCCACGGTCATCGCCACCTTGGACCTGGTGGTGATCGGGCTGGGGCTCGTGGTCACCGTCATCGTAGGCGTGGCCTTGACCACTGTGACCGTCTGCGCGCTCGACGAGCTCGTCCTTGTGGTCGAGTCACCGACGTACGTGACGACCACCCGGTGCTGGCCCACCGTGGCGAAGGGACCGACCTGGAGCACGTCGGACCCATCGGTCAGCGCGCCCGTCGTCGCCAGCGTCCCGTCGACGTAGACCTCGACGTTGCCGGTGGGGGTGAAGCCCGTGGCCGTGACCGAGGCCTGCACCGTCGCCGTGTCGCCGCGCACCTCGAGCCGGGTCGGGGTGACCACGGCCTGGGTGGTCGAGTCGGCCTTGCTCACCACGATCACGACCGAGTCCTCCGATGGCTTGTGGCCGCTGTCGCCGAGGTAGTCGACGTCCAAGGTGTGGCTGCCCACCGAGAGCGCGGTGCCCAGGACCGGAATGCTGACCTTGCCGTCGGGGTCGAGGGTGCCGCTGCCGATCACGGTCTCGCCGTCGAGCAGCTGGACCGACCCGGTGACCGTGCCGGGAGCGACGGTCACGTCGACCGTGCCGTCGGTGCCGTAGACCATCGGGGCGGCAGTGGCCCTCGTGGTCGTGTCGTCCAGCGGCGGAGGAGTCGGCTCCCTCACCGTCACCGAGGTCGTGGTGGACCCGGTGGACGTGGTGTCGTCTCCGGTGTAGTCGATCGTCACGGTCTCGTCGCCGGCGGTGGCGAACGGACCCACGGTCAGCGTGGCTGCACCGTCGACGAGCGTCTGGCTGTCGACCACGTCACCGTCGACCGAGGCAGTCACGGTCCCGCTGGGGTCGACCCCCGTCGCGGAGACCGTCACGGCGATCGACGACGTGCCGTCGTTGACCTCGACCGATGCCGGAGTCGGCGTCGCCGTGATGGTGGGCGTCGCCTTGGTCACGGTCACCTCGACGGTGTCCGTAGAACCTGAGTGGTCGGCGTCACCGGCGTAGACGAGCGTCAGCTGATGAGTGCCGACTGGCAGAGAACCGGCCCCCAGGGCGACCTCCGCGGCGCCGTCCTCGAGCGTGCCCGAGCCGAGCACGGTGTCGCCGTCCTTCAGCGTCACCGTGCCGGAGGCTGTGGACGGGCCGACCGTCACCAGGACCGTGCCCGGCTCGCCGTAGACGATCTCCTGGTCGCTCCCGGTCACCGTGGTGTCGGGACGGCCATCGCTCGTGGCGACAGGCACCGTCACCCTGGTCCCGGTGGTGGTGCCGCGCAGCGTGAACTCGGTCCTACCGTCGGCGACGGCGTCCGGAACGGGCACGCTCACCGAAGCCGTGCCGGCCTCGTCGAACGGGACGCCCTCCAGGGTGTTGGAGACCGGGAAGGTCCCGAGCACCGTGTCGCCGAGCATCAGCGCGACCTCGGTGTCCTGCTGGTCACCCGCCCCGGTCATCGCGAGGGAGGACACCGAGAAGGACAGCGTGTCCCCCGGCCCGTAGGTCGCCGGAGCGCTCGCCGGGAAGGCGATGCCCACTGCGTGCTGGCGGGAGTCGACCGGCAGCGGGGCGTCGACCCCGTGCTCGGCAAACTCGGCCAGGTAGTCCACGACGCCCTGCAGGTCGGTCTTGCCGGTGTCCTGCTTGTTCGTTGCCGCCGCGAAGCCCCAGAAGTTGTCTCCGGTGCCCGAGGCGAGGAACGAGGTTGCGGCCACCCGGTAGGTCGCGGACGGGTCCAGCGGGACGCCGTCGAGCCACATGCCGGTGATCCGGCGGCCCTCGGGCAGCGAGGCGTCGTACGTCGATGTGAAGCCCTTGGAGGTGCCCAGCCGCAGGAACGGGCGCGACGGGATGTTGCCGTCGGCGTCGCGCTGCCACTGCTGTTCCAGGATCGTCTTGATCTGGGCACCGGTGAGATCCATCGTCACCAGGGTGTTGGCGAAGGGCTGGGCGTCGGCCGCCTGGCGATAGGTGAGCACCCGCGGTGTGCCGTCGTTGCCGATCAGGTCGGCCCGCAGGCCACCGGGGTTCATGAGGCCGATATCGGCCCCCGTCTTCCAGCGCTGGATCTCCGCCACGAGGTTGCCGAGCGTCGACTCCCCACCGCGGTTCTCGACGACCGTGTTGGTGACCGCGTCCTTGCGCAGCGCGCGCTGGAACGGTGCCTCCAGGTCACCCAGGGGGACGTTGCCCTGCTCGGCGGCCACCGCGACGGCGTCGTCGACGATGTCCTGCGTGGCCGGGTCTGCGTCGTAGTCCTTGAGAGCAAGCACCGTCTGGCGGATGTTGACCAGCTCGTCGGTCCCGGGCAGGAACTCGAACTCCAGCCGGTTGAGGTTCGCGCCGTACTGACCGGCCGACACCACGGGGCGCTTGGTCACCACGCGGCCCTCGTCGGCCCACTCCTGGACCGGGACCTTGTGGTTGTAGGCCAGGTGGGTGTGACCGGACACGATGGCGTCGATGTCCTCGTCCGCACCCGCCACGATGTGGGCGAACGTCGAGTCGTCGGTCACCGAGGAGTACGCCGTGGTGGCGGCACCCTCGTGCACCAGCTCGATCACCAGGTCGCAGCCGTCGCTCTCGCCGCAGCCGCCCGGGGCCTTCAACTGGTCGGCGTAGGTGTTGACCGAGTCGACGATGTCGGTGATTTCGATCTCCGAGAGGCCGTCGCCGGCGACGAGGGACGGAAGGTCCTCGGTCACCGCGCCGACGAACCCGATCGTCCGGCCGTCGGGGAGCTCGCGGTACCAGGTCTCCGGCAGCGCGGCGGAGTGGTCGTCGCGCATCCGTACGTTGGCGGCGATGTATTGCCAGGCGGCGCCACCGTAGGGGTTGGTCTCGGCGTCGTAGGGCTTCATCACCCGGTCGACCAGGTCGCGGTACCCCCGGTCGAACTCGTGGTTGCCCGCGGCGGACACCTCGAGACCCGCCTCGTTGAGCGCGTCGATCGTCGGCTTGTCGTGGGCGATGAACGACTCGAAGGTCGATGCACCGATCAGGTCACCGGCGGCGGCGAACACCGTGTCCGGGTTCTCCGCGCGCAGCGTCTTGACCGCACCTGCGAGCGAGGCGGCACCGGCGGCAGCGCTGCCCGGGTCGTCGAGGATCCGGCCGTGGAAGTCGTTGGTGGCCAGGACCTGGACCGTGTCGACGTCGGGGTCCGGGATGGGGTCGCCCGCGTCGATCCCGATGATCTCGGGGTTGTGGTCCGACGAGCGGAACGGGTTCGCGGCGTACAGGTCGGTGACGTTGCTGTTGTAGCGGCTGTACTCGTAGTAGACCGACTCGTTGGCGTTGATCGACCAGACGTCCTCGCCGGTGACCATCGCGTGAGCCGCCTCGTTGGCGAACACGTGGTCGAGCGAGCCGGCGAGACCGCCGAAGCTGTAGGTCTGCTCGTTGTTGGCCGGGTGCAGGTCGTGGTAGCCGCCGTCGGTGATGACCTTGATCGGGTCTTCCTTGGCGTAGGCGTTGTAGTCGCCGGTCAGGAACATCTTGTCGATCCCGCGGTCCGACTGGAACTGGTCGGAGAAGGCCAGCAGCGCGGCGGCCTGGCGCTTGCGGTCACCGTTGTAGGAACCGGCACCGTCGCCGCGGTCGACGTTGTCACCGCTTGCCGTCCCGGAGCTGTCGCCCTTGGACTTGAAGTGGTTGACGATGACGCCGAAGGCATTGGCGCGCCCCGTGCCGAGCGGCTTGAACGCCTGGGCGAGCGGCTCGCGGGCGTTGCGGAAGGGTGCCGAGTTGACCAGGATCCGCGACGGGCCGACGAGCTCGACCTTGCTCGGGTTGTAGATGAAGGCGGAGCGGATCGCGTCCTGCTCGAGCAGAGTCGGCTGTGCCGCGGCGCGCGGCGACGGGGCATACGCCCAGCGGTCGCCGACGTACGACGGGTGCGCCGCCGCCCAGTGGGCGTTCAGCTGTCCGACCAGGCGGATGATCGCATCGTCGCGGTCGGCGTCGCCCACCTTTGTGGAGTTCTCGACCTCCTCCAGCGACATCACGTCGGCGTCCATCGTGTTGATGGCCTCGAGCTCCTTGGCCTCCTGGCGGAGGAAGTTCGCCTGGTTGGCGGCACCGCGCGGACCCGGCAGGACCGTGGGGGGCGTCGTGGAGCTGTCGGTCTCCTCACAGGTGTTGTTGGAGATCCGGTTGTTGGCGCGGTCGGTGTAGTAGGTGCACTTGCGCACCCCGCCCCCGACCGGGTCATCGGCCACCCACTGCTCACCGGTGGTGTTGAAGTAGTTGAGCATGTTGAAGGTGGCGATCTTCAGGTCACCGGTGTCACCCAGCACGTTGTCGGGAGCCGCGTCGCGGTCCTGGCTGATGTGGACGTAGGTCTCACCGTCGCCGGTCACCTTGCCCTGGGGCTGCACCTTCCAGAGGCTGTTGCGGTAGTCGAGGACGACCGGTTTGGTGAACGTGACGTCGGCCCCCATCCGCACCGTGTGCGTCGGGGTCAGCCACGGGAAGGCGGAGCCGGTGACGCTGGTGTAGTCGACGTTGGCGCCGTCGTCCAGGGTGATCATGTGGGCGTCGTTGTAGGCGTTCCTGGCCGCGAGCCCCGAAGCGTCGCTGGGGTTGACCACCTGGGTGGGCGCCATCAGCGGCTCGGTGTCGTTGGCGGCCAGGCCGATCTCACCAGCCATCTGGAAGCCGCGGCTGCCCGCCTGGCTCCACGGCGTGCCGTCGTAGGAGTCGCTGACGGTGAAGGGCGCCGTGGGCTGGAAGGCCTCGCCCTCGTGCTTCTCACGCTCTGCCTCGAGGGCGGCGCCGGTGAGGCAGTCGGTGCCGGGGAGGGCGCAGTCGGTGCCGGGAAGGACGTTTTTCGAGACGACGGCCTGAGCGGAGGCACCGCTGTTGGCGTAGCTGCCGGCGGTCGTTCCGAGCGTCATCTCGGTCATGCCGGAGAACTCGCTGATCTTGCCGGTCACGGTCACGGCGTCACCCACGGCAGGGGCGGGGGCCAGGGCCTGGGACCCGGTGAAGACGAAGAGGCCGTCCGAGGCCTCGGGAGTGTCGGCGCCCGGGGTCTGGATGTAGAAGCCGGAGAAGTTGCCGGTGCCACTCGGGTAGGCGGCGGTCACGACACCGGTGGTGGTCACCTGGGCGTTGGCCATCGGTGTGGTCGGGCCGGTGCCCTGGATCTCGGCGATGGCCTTCGTCGGGATGCTCGGGGCCGTGTTGGGGGTGGGGGCGCCCACGGAGAAGTCGTCGGCGTTCATGTCGGTGTCGACCGCGCCCGCGGCACGGGTCAGGCTGCTCGACGAGGTCACGGCCGCCACGTCCGCCGCGGTGTCCTCCGCGACGTTGCTGGAGCCCCAACCGACCAGGTCGGCGACGTACTGGTCGGCGGCGAAGGCGCCGGTGCCGACGTCGTAGCCGGCGGTCTTCTTGGCGATGAACAGCGTGCCACCGGCCGCTGCCAGGTCGACTCCGGTGTTGGTGTAGTCGACGCCGGGAACCGCGGAACCGTCCGCTCCTGAGGACGCCAGCTTGAAGATGTCGTAGGAG
>JBJMIQ010000112.1:0-4798 GCA_045806805.1 Nocardioides sp.
GGAACCGGAGTGGCTCTCCGTGGCGCCCATGGGCCTACGGTATCCACATGGAAGGCCCCAAAACGCGAGGCGAGATCCGGGTCGCCACCAACCAGTCCCCGCCCCTGGTCGGGCACAACGTGGTCACCACCGACGCCGCCCTGGTCGAGGCGGTCACCCGGCACGCGTCCGCTGAGGTCGAGGACGACCTGACGCCCCTGGGCGCCGAGGCCGGCACTTCCGAGGCACGCGAGCACGGGTTCCTCGCCAATGAGAACCACCCGACGCTGCGGCCCTTCGACCGCTACGGCAACCGGGTCGACGAGGTGGTCTTCCACCCCTCGTGGCACTGGCTCATGGAGCGCGCGGTCGGCCACAGGTTGGCTGCCGCCCCGTGGGAGAGCGAGTCACCGCACGCCCACGTCCGCCGAGCCGGCGGATTCCTCGCCTGGTCGCACACCGAGCCCGGCCACGGCTGCCCGATCTCGATGACCTACGCGGCCGTCCCCGCCCTCCGTGTGGACGACGCGGTCGCGAAGGAGTGGGTGCCCCTGCTGGCCTCCACCAGCTATGACCCGGGCCTGCGACCCGCCTCCGAGAAGCGCGGCGCGCTGGCCGGCATGGGAATGACCGAGAAGCAGGGTGGCTCGGATGTCCGCGCCAACGTCACGGTGGCCCGGCCGACGTCGGTCGACGGCGACTACACGCTCCACGGGCACAAGTGGTTCACCTCGGCGCCCATGAACGACATGTTCCTCGTGCTCGCCCAGGCCGAGGGCGGGGTGACCTGCTTCGTCGTACCCCGGGTCCTGCCGGACGGGACGCGTAATCAGCTCGACGTGGTCCGGCTCAAGGACAAGCTCGGCAACCGCTCCAACGCGTCGAGCGAGCTGGAGTTCGACGGCACCATCGCGCACCGGCTCGGCGACGAGGGCCGGGGTGTGCGCACCATCATCGAGATGGTCAACGCCACCCGGCTGGACTGTGTCCTGGGATCCGCCGGGCTGATGCGGCGCGCGGTCGCCGAGGCATCGTGGCACGTGGCCCACCGATCCGCCTTCGGTGGCCTGCTGGCCGACAAGCCGTTGATGCAGAACGTCGTGGCCGACCTCGCGGTCGAGTCCGAGGCCGCCACGGCCCTCGCCGTGCGGCTCGCGGCTGCGGTCGACGACCTCGCGGATCCGCACGAGGCAGCCCTGCGCCGGATCGCACTCCCGCTGGCGAAGTTCTGGGTTTGCAAGCGCACCCCGGCGATGGTCGCCGAGGCGCTGGAGTGCCTGGGCGGCAACGGGTACGTCGAGGAGTCGGTGATGCCGCTGCTCTACCGCGAGGCGCCGCTCAACTCGGTGTGGGAGGGATCGGGCAACGTCAACGCGCTCGACGTCCTGCGGGCGCTGGCCCGGGAGCCTGCTGCCCTCGAGGCCTGGATCACCGAGGTCGGGCTCGCGCGCGGCGCGGACCCCCGGCTCGACCGTGCCGTCGACGACGCGCTGGCCCTGCTGGGCGACGAAGCCACGATCGAGCAGTCCGCCCGGCGCCTCGCCGGCCGGATGGCCGCCTGTCTCCAGGGGTCCCTGCTGGTGCGCTTCGCTCCCCCCGAGGTGGCCGACGTCTTCTGCGCCTCGCGTCTCGGCTCGTCCTACGACGGCACCTTCGGCACCCTCGCCGGCGGTGACCTCCGAGCGATCGTGGAACGCACCACCCCGATCGCCGGTGGTTGAGGAGGGCCGCATCGCGGCCCGTCTCGAAACCACCCTGTCTACTCGCGCGCCCGACGGGCGGCCCAGCTCCGGCTGGCCAGCTCAGGGAGAGCGTCCCAGTCGCCGTCGATGAGAGCCCTGCGTTTGCGGCGGTTCCAACCTTGGACCTGCTTCTCGAACCAGAACGCCTGGTCGATTCGGTCGAACTCCGCGGCCCACACCAGGCGCACCGGACGACGACGACGTGTGTACGCCGCACCCTCACCGGCCTCGTGCTGTGCCACCCGACGTTCCAGGTCGAACGTGCTTCCCACGTAGTAGGAACCGTCCGAGCACTCGAGGAGGTAGGTCCACGCCATGTGGTCACCCTCGGGAACGCCGGTCGGCCTGGCAACGCTCGAGATTTTTCCTGTGGACGACCTGCCTTGCATGAGTGGTTTCGAGACGGTTGCTAGCGCAACCTCCTCAACCACCGGTGGGACCGCCGGCCCTCGGTGGATGAGGAGGGCCGCCTCGCGGCCCGTCTCGAAACCACCACCTCACGTCTCACCGCCCGCCGGAGGGTCCACCCGAGGACCTACGCCTTCGGTCGGACGGTGGTTTCGAGACGGTTGCTAGCGCAACCTCCTCAACCACCGGATGCGTCAGGCGAGGTCGAAGGCCACGCCGGTAGCTCGCTTCGCTCGCTACGAGAGGTTCAGACCTGGGTAGAGGGGGAACTTTTCCAGCATCTCCGCTGAGGCGTCCTTGACCTTCTCGGCGACCCCGTCGGCCAAGGTGTACGACGCCTTGGACGGCGTTCCCTTCTTGGTGGTGCCCGGCTCGGCGTTGGACAGGACGTGGACGATCAGCTCGGCCACGTGGTCGAACTCGTCGTGCCCGAAACCGCGGGTGGTGAGGGCCGGCGTACCGAGCCGGATGCCCGAGGTGTACCAGGCGCCGTTGGGGTCGTGGGGCACCGAGTTGCGGTTGGTCACCACGCCGGCGTCAAGGAGCGCCGACTCGGCCTGGCGGCCGGTCAGACCGAACGACGAGACATCGAGCAGCACCAGGTGGTTGTCGGTGCCGCCGGTGACCAGGGTGCCCCCGCGCGAGAGGAAGCCCTCGGCCAGCGACTTCGCGTTGTCGGCCACCCGCTGCGCATAGGTCTTGAAGGAGTCCTGCCGCGCCTCGGCCAAGGCCACGGCCTTGGCCGCCATCATCTGGGACAGCGGTCCGCCCAGGACCATCGGGCAGCCCCGGTCGACCGCGGAGGCGAACTCCTCCTGGGCCAGCACCAGACCGCCGCGCGGGCCGCGCAGCGACTTGTGGGTCGTGGTGGTCGTGACGTGCGCGTGGGGCACCGGGTCCTCGTCACCGGTGAACACCTTGCCGGCCACCAGACCTGCGAAGTGCGCCATGTCGACCATCAGCGTGGCGCCCACGTCGTCGGCGATCTCGCGCATCTTGGCGAAGTTGACCCGGCGCGGGTAGGCGGAGTAGCCGGCGACCAGCACGAGGGGCCGGAACTCACGAGCCTTGGCGGCCACCGCGTCATAGTCGAGCAAGCCGGTCTCGGGGTCGGTGCCGTACTGGTTCTGGTGGAACATCTTGCCGCTGATGTTGGGCCGGAACCCGTGGGTGAGGTGCCCGCCGGCGTCCAGCGACATGCCCAGGAGTCGCTGGTTGCCGAGCTCGCCCCGCAGCGTCTCCCAGTCCTCCTCGCTCAGCTCGCTGACGTTCTTGGCGCCGAGCTTCTCCAGGCCGGGCGTCTCGACACGGTGGGCAAGGATCGACCAGTAGGCCACCAGATTGGCGTCGATGCCGGAGTGCGGCTGCACATAGGCGTACGGCGCGCCGAAAAGCTCGCGGGCGTGCTCGGCGGCCACGGACTCCACGGTGTCGACGTTCTGGCAGCCGGCGTAGAAGCGGTGCCCGACGGTGCCCTCGGCGTACTTGTCGCTGAGCCAGGTGCCCATGGTGAGCAGCACCGCCGGGGAGGCGTAGTTCTCGCTGGCGATCAGCTTCAGGGACGCCCGCTGGTCGACCAGCTCCTGACGGGTCGCCTCGGCGATCCGGGGCTCGACCGAGCCCATCACCTCGAGGATCTGGCGGTAGGCGCTGCTGATCAGGGCATCGGTCATGGGGACAGACTAGTGACCGGTCCTCGTGTGACGTGGGCCGCACGCCGGGCCGCCCGTCCCGCCCGATATGCGAGCCGTCGTCTCACTCTGTGGACTCGCGTCTCATCGCATGAGATTCCGACTTGTGAGCAGGGCGTCCGCAAGGTGAGACTCCTCGTCATGATCACCGCTGCGACGCACGCGCACCTCGTGGTACGACGCCACGTGGACCTCGGGCGTACCCGCAGCATGATGTGTTGGCCCCGCTGAACCACGCCGCCCAGTCTCTCGAATCCGCGCTCACCGTCGCGCGCGGCACTCAGCGTGAAGGACCATCCCCATGCCGGACTTGCGTTTCCAGTCCCAGCCTGCGAAGCACACCCAGATTCCGCGCCCCAAGCGCGCCCAGGGTCAGTGGGCCCTCGGCTACAGCGAGCCGCTGAACAAGAACGAGCAGTCCAAGAAGGACGACGACCCGCTCAACGTTCGCGCCCGGATCGAGCACATCTACGCCAAGCGCGGCTTCGACTCGATCGATCCGGCCGACCTGCGCGGCCGGTTCCGCTGGATGGGTCTCTACACCCAGCGCGCTCCCGGCTTCGACGGCGGCAAGACCGCGATGCTCGAGGAGGCGGAGCTTGACGACCGCTACTTCATGATGCGGGTCCGCACCGACGGGAAGATCCTCGGCCCCGCGCAGCTGCGGGCCCTCGGCGAGGTCTCCTCGGCGTACGCCCGCAACAGCGCCGACATCACCGACCGCAACAACATCCAGTACCACTGGATCCAGATCGAGGACGTGCCGGCGATCTGGGAGCGGCTCGAGGCCGTCGGCCTCACCACGATCGAGGCGTGCGGCGACAGCCCGCGGCCCTTCCTCGGCTCCCCCGTCGCCGGCATCGCCAAGGACGAGATCATCGACGGCTCGGAGGCACTGGCCGAGATCAAGCGGCGCGCGATCGGCAACCCGGCGTACTCCAACCTCCCGCGCAAGTACAAGACCGCCCTGACCGGTCA
>JBJMIQ010000113.1:0-10058 GCA_045806805.1 Nocardioides sp.
CGCACTCGCCCACGCCGAGGCCTGCGACCGCCTGGTCATCGAGGAGTACCTCGACGGGGCAGAGGTGTCGCTCTTCGCGATCACGGACGGCTTCTGCGTCTACCCCCTCCAGCCGGCTCAGGACTTCAAGCGGATCCACGACGGCGACCGCGGCCCCAACACCGGCGGGATGGGCGCCTACACCCCGCTTCCGTGGGTGCCGGCCGACCTCGTCGACGAGGTGCAGACGACCGTCCTCCAGCCGACGGTCGACGAGATGGCGCACCGGGGCACGCCGTTCCGGGGGCTTCTGTACGTCGGGCTGGCGCTCACGTCCCGAGGCCTGCGGGTCGTGGAGTTCAACGCCCGCTTCGGCGACCCCGAGACGCAACCCCTCCTTGCACTCCTCGACTCACCCCTCTCGCCCCTCCTGCTCGGTGCCGCGACCGGCGCGCTGGGCGAGGTTCCTCCTCCTTCCTTCCGCCCGGGATCCGCCGTGGCCGTCGTGCTGGCCTCGGCCGGCTACCCGGAGTCGTCCTCGAAGGGTGACGTGATCACCGGACTCGACGCCGCCGAGGCGCTCGACGGCGTCCACGTCATCCAGGCCGGCACCGCCCTGTCGGGCGACGACCTGGTGACCGCCGGCGGTCGGGTGCTGGCGGTCGTCGGCACCGGTTCGTCGGTCGCCGATGCGCGGGACGCGGCGTACCGAGGCGTGGGGGAGATCCGCTTCGAGGGTGCGCAGCACCGCACCGACATCGCGGCCAAGGTCCCCGATCCCTCGTGACCGCCGACGAGACGCGGGTCTCCGACAGCGGCGGCACCATGGTCCTGCTGTCCGGCCCGACCCGCGCCGCCGTACCGGACCTTGCCGTCCTGGAGCCGCTGCGCCTCGACCCCGGCGAACCGACGCGTCCGGCCGGCACGGCGCCGTTCCTCCAGCCTGGGGAGGTCGTGAGCTACCGGTACGGCCTCTTTGCCCAGGTGCTGCGGGTGGTCCGGGACGACGAGCGGGGACTGGTGGCGTGGCTGCCCGCGGGATCGGAGCAGCTCGCGGCCACCCCGCGTGACGGGCGTGGACTGCGCGAGCGCCCGCTCGCCGACCGGGCGCGGCTGTTCGCCGCCCGGGATTTCGACATGATCGTGAAGCCGTGGTTGGGGCCGGGGATCCTGCGCATCGCACCGACCGGCGTCCCCTGGTCCATCTGGTACTTCTTCAGCGAACAGGGCGCCTTCGAGGGGCACTACGTCAACCTCGAGCTGCCGCACCTGCGCGCCGCCGACGGTCGGTCCTGCACCTACACCCGCGACCTGATCCTCGACCTGTGGCTGGAGGTCGACGGCTCCCTGTGGCTGAAGGACGAGGATGAACTGGCCGCCGCGGTCGAGGCCGGTGCCTACTCGGCGGAGCAGGTGGCCGCGGTCCGTGAGATCGCCGAGCAGGCCCGCCACGAGCTAGTCGTCCCCGCTGCCTGGCCGCTGGACGAGGGCTGGGAGACCTGGCGACCACCACCCGAGTGGGACCGTCCGCTGAGCTTCGATGGAGCCGATACGTCCCCATGACACGGCCCAGGACGTCATGCCGATGGTGACACCACTTGCTCGGCCCGAGTGACGTCCTGCGAGCACTAGGGTGGCCGTCGTGGCGACACCACAGGATTGGGTCGAGGCCGCGACAGAGATTCTCGGCACTCCGGTCGCGGAGGCAGTGCCGGTCGCGCGGCGGCGGTCTTACGCGTGGCTGGTCGACATCGGCTGGTTTGCCCTTTTCGGCGCGGCGGTTCTCTGGGACTTGCTCGTACGGCCTCTCCCGCCGCTTCTTGTCATCTCCCTTGCCATGGTTGCTTCCATCGTTCTGCCCAAGCTGCAGACCGAGTCCCGCTTCGCCGCGCTGACCAACGACAACCAGCTCTGGATTCTGACCGCGACGACCTGGTTCCCGCGCCCGACGGCGCCGATCGGCCCGATCGACCCTGGCCTGGTCAGCGGGCCCGTGGGGCTGTTTCGCCTCACGTTCATCATCGATGGTGCCAAGCACACGGTCCTCCTGACCAGCAAGGCGCCCTTCCTGCAGATGCTGGAAACGGCCCGACGGCGACCCACCGACTCAGCGCGGTCCTGGGACGCGGGGATGGAAGAATCCGGCACGTGACCGTCCCCAACGTCCTCGCCACCCGCTACGCCGGGGAGGACCTGGTGCGCATCTGGTCGCCGGAGCACAAGGTCGTCCTCGAGCGGCAGCTGTGGATCGCGGTGCTCAGGGCACAGCGGGACCTCGGGGTCGACGTGCCCGACGGGGTGGTCGAGGCCTACGAGGACGTCGCCGACAAGGTGGACCTCGAGTCGATCGCCACGCGCGAACGGGTCACCCGGCACGACGTGAAGGCGCGGATCGAGGAGTTCAGCGCGCTCGCGGGTCATGAGCACATCCACAAGGGGATGACCTCGCGCGACCTGACCGAGAACGTCGAGCAGCTGCAGGTCCTCTCCTCGCTCCGGCTGCTCCGGGACCGCTCCGTCGCCGTACTGGCGCGGCTCGGCCGGCTGGCGGCCGAGCACGAGACCACGGTCCTGGCCGGTCGCTCCCACAACGTGGCGGCCCAGGCGACCACGCTCGGCAAACGGTTCGCCACGGTCGCCGACGAGATGCTCGTTGCGCTCGAGCGCGTCGAGGACCTGATCGCCCGCTACCCCCTGCGCGGCATCAAGGGTCCGATGGGCACCGCCCAGGACATGCTCGACCTTCTCGACGGCGACGAGACCAAGCTGGCCGACCTCGAGCAGCGCGTGGCCGCGCACCTCGGGTTCGGCCGGGTGCTGACCTCGGTAGGCCAGGTCTACCCGCGCTCCATGGACTTCGACGTCGTCTCGGCCCTCGTGCAGCTGGCGGCTGGCCCGGCCAGCCTGGCCACCACGATCCGGCTCATGGCCGGCCACGAGCTGGTCACCGAGGGCTTCGCCGAGGGGCAGGTCGGCTCGTCGGCGATGCCCCACAAGATGAACACCCGGTCCTGCGAGCGGGTCAACGGACTGGCGGTGGTGCTCCGCGGCTACCTGTCCATGGTCGGCGAGCTCACCGGTGACCAGTGGAACGAGGGCGACGTCTCCTGCTCCGTCGTACGACGCGTCGCGCTGCCGGACGCGTTCTTCGCCGCCGACGGGCTCTTCCAGACCTTCCTGACGGTGCTCGACGAGTTCGGTGCCTTCCCGGCGGTGATCCAGCGCGAGCTCGACCGCTACCTGCCGTTCCTGGCCACCACCAAGGTGCTCATGGCAGCCGTGCGCAACGGGGTGGGTCGCGAGGTCGCCCACGAGGCGATCAAGGAGGCAGCAGTCGGCACCGCCCTGGACATGCGCCGCGGCCAGGCCGACAACGACGTCTTCGCCCGGCTGGCCGCCGACGAACGGCTCGGGCTCACGGCCGAGCAGCTTGCGTCGCTCGTGGCTGAGCCGATGACGTTCACCGGGGCCGCCGTCGCCCAGACCCAGGCCGTCTGCCGCCGCGTGGCGGAGGTCGTGGGCCGCTTCCCGGAGGCCGCGGCGTACTCGCCCGGCGCGATCCTCTAGTCCGAGTGGCATGGACCTGCGGGTGGCCACGACGGCCGATCTGCCGAAGCTCCGGGCCGTCATGGACGCCGCGATCGCGGAGCTGCAGAAGGGCTTCCTGAGCGAGCAACAGATCGAGTCCAGCCGCCAGATCATGGGTCTGGACAGCCAGCTCGTGGAGGACGGCACCTACTTCGTCGTCGAACACCACGGTCAGGTCGTCGGCTGCGGCGGATGGAGCCGGCGCGCCACGCTCTACGGCAGTGACGACACGGCCGGCCGGGACGCCCACCTGCTCGACCCCACCGAAGACGCCGCCAGGGTGCGCGCGATGTACACCGACCCGCGCTTCGCCCGGCGCGGGATCGGCTGGATGATCCTCCAGGCCTGCGAGAAAGCCGCTGCCGCCGAAGGGTTCACCCGCATGTCGCTGATGAGCACCCTGTCCGGCGAGCCGCTCTACACGAAGTACGGCTTCACGGCGGTCGAGCGCGTGGCCGATGCCCGGACCGCGGGCAGGTCCACCGGGGCTCCCGTGCCCTGCATCAGGATGGAAGCACCGATCCGCTCGTGACCCGCAGGTCGCGCACCGCCATCACCATGGCCACCGCCAGCACGCCGAGCGCGGTGAAGAGCGCTGCCTGCAGGGCGTCGCCGGGTGGCTCTCCGACCAGCTGGTACGCCGTCATCAGCAACGCCGCGCCGATGGCCGACCCGATCCGGGCGCCGGTCTGCAAGGCCCCTCCCGCCGCGCCGCCCATCGCCGGCGGAACCTCCGCCAGGCTCAGCGTGAAGTTCGGCGAGATCACGCCGCCGCCGCCGAGCCCGGCCAGGAGCAGAGCCGGCACCATCACCCACCAGAGCTCGTCGGGCAACCGACCCGGCACCAACAGCGCGGTCGCGAGCACCCCCGTCATCATCACCGTCAGCGCGATGACGGTGACCCTCCGGCCCACGACGGACACCAACCGGCCGGCCAGCGGTGCGGTCACCGCGGAGCCGAGGGCGAACGGGGTGATGAGCAGCCCGGCGGTGAGGGGCGAGAGCCCCACCCCCTCCTGCAGGAAGACCGAGAGCACCAGGAAGATGCCGGTGAAACCTGTGAAGTAGAGGGTCTGGATCACCAGCCCTCCGGCATAACCAGGGGTCCGGCGGAGCAGCCCGACGTCGAGGATCGGCGCCCCGCCGGTGCGGACGACCCGTCGTTCCCACTGCACGAAACCGGCGAGGAACGCAGGGGCCAGGACCAGCAGTACCAGCGGCAACCGCGCCCCGCCCTCCAGGCTCACCAGCGGGAACAGCACGGACAGCACCCCAAGCCCCAGCAGCGCGGCTCCCATCAGGTCGAGTCGGGTGTCGCGGTCCGGCTGGGCATCCGCGCCGGGCACCATCCGGGCGATCGCGACCAGCGCGACCAGGCCGATCGGGACGTTGACCAGGAAGAGGAAGCGCCAGCCCTCCTCCTCACCAGCCAGGGCGAGAATCAGGCCGCCGAGGATCGGCCCGAGGCCCGAAGAGATCGACACGGTCAGGCCGAAGAACCCGAACGCCTTGCCGCGCTCGGGTCCGCGGAAGAGCTGCTGGATCAGGCCGGTGTTCTGCGGGGTGAGCAGGCCGGCGGTGGCCCCCTGGGCCAGTCGGGCCACGATCACCAGCTCGATGCTGGGGGCGAGGCCGACCGCGGCGCTGGAGAGGATGAAGCCGGAGAGGCCGATCAGCATCATCCGGCGTCGCCCGTGGGCGTCGCCGAGCCGCCCTCCGGCGACGAGGGTGAGGCCGAAGGCCAGGGCGTAGCCGGACACCACCCATTGCACGGTGCCGGCCGTGGTGTCGAGCCCGGTGCGCATGGAGGGAATCGCAACGTTGACGATCGTCACGTCCAGCAGTGACATGAAGCCGACCATCAGAGTGACGGCGAGGATGCGCCAGCGGCGGGGATCCGGCTCGTCGCTCACCCCCACAGCATCCACGAGCAATCCATGGTCGGGTTGGATGGGGGGATGACGAAGGCAGTCGAGGTCACCGTGACCGGGCTGGTCCAGGGCGTGTTCTTCCGCGCCGAGGCCCAACGGGAGGCCGACCGGCTCGGCGTGGCCGGGTGGGTGCGCAACCAGCCCGACGGCACGGTGGCCGCCCACCTCGAGGGCGAGCCCGACGCCGTCGAGGCGATGGTGGCCTGGTGTAAGAAGGGGCCGAGGCGGGCTCGGGTGGAGCGCGTCGACGTACGGGAGACCGCGGCAACCGGCGCCCGAGGGTTCGACGTCGACTGAGGTCTCTCCGGATCGTTGGTGGGTCGGCGAGGGTGTCCCCGCGCCTCTCCGAACACCCGCGATTGTGGGCAAACGGCACGCCGGCGAGCTGGAAAGTCGCCGTTTGGTACCAAACGGCGTTATCGGCGAGCCGTCAGCTGGCGTGGTCGCCACAGCGCATCCTCACGCGCGCCACTAGTGTCGGGCGCATGCTGAACCTCCCGTACGCGTCCGCGGTCGAGGGCGCCACCCACCTCCACTCCGGCAAGGTGCGCGACCTCTACCGCCTAGAGGAGGGAGAGAACGCGGGCCGGCTGCTGATGGTGGCCAGCGACCGCATCTCCGCCTACGACTTCGTGCTCGACACCACCATCCCGGACAAGGGCGAGATCCTCACCCGGATGTCGCTGTGGTGGTTCGAGCAGCTGGCCGATCTGGTGCCCCACCATGTGGTCTCCACCGACGTCCCTGACGCCGTTCGCGGCCGAGCCGTTGTGTGCGAACCGCTCGACATGTTCCCCGTCGAGTGCGTGGCCCGCGGCTACCTCGCCGGCTCTGGGCTCGCCGACTACCGCACCACGGGCGGTGTGTGCGGGATCGTCCTGCCCGAGGGGCTCGAGGACGGGTCGCGCCTGCCCGAGCCGATCTTCACCCCCGCCACCAAGGCCGCGATCGGCGACCACGACGAGAACGTCGACTACGACGCCGTGGTCGACACCGTCGGAGCCGAGGACGCCGCGGCCCTGCGCGAGCTCACGCTCGCGGTCTACGCACGCGCCGAGGGGATCGCCCTCGAGCGCGGGATGATCCTGGCCGACACCAAGCTGGAGTTCGGACGCCGTACTGGCGACGGGAACATCGTGCTGGCCGACGAGGTCCTCACTCCGGACTCCTCGAGGTTCTGGCCCGCCGACGAGTGGCAGCCGGGACGACCGCAGCCGGCGTTCGACAAGCAGGTCGTCCGCGACTGGCTGACCGGTCCCGAGAGCGGCTGGGACCGCACGTCCGGCGACGCGCCGCCGCCCCTTCCGGACCAGGTCGTGGAGCTGACCAGGTCGCGCTACGTCGAGGCCTTCGAGCGTCTGACGGGCCAGACCTGGTGAGACCGGTCGCGGTCGACTTCGCGGCCCCGGTCGACGTCGTCTTCGACTACCTCGCCGACCCGTCCCGCCGGCCCGAGTGGCAGGGAAGCCTCCGGCGGATCGAGGCACTGCGCGGCGACGGAGCCGTCGGCACCACCTGGCGGGACGTCACAGCCGTCGGTGCCCGGCCACGGATGGAGGTGACCGAGTCCGAGCCGGCGACGAGCTGGGCCGAGGTCGGGCGCTGGCGCGGCATCGAGGCGAGCCTCCGGCTGGGGTTCGCGGTGATCCCTCAGGGCACCCGCGTCACCGCGACCGTCGACGTCACGACCACCTTCCCGTTGCGGCCGCTCGGCTGGGCGCTCCGCGGCCTGGCGCCGTACGCCGTCCGGAGTGACCTGCGCCGCGCCGCCGGCGCGCTAGGTTCGGGACAGGGACCCTGAGGAAGGAACGACCATGAAGGCACTGGCAGCGGGCATCGGCGCCCTGATGATCCTGGTCGGGCTGGTCTGGATGCTCCAGGGGCTCGGCTACCTCGAGGGGAGCCCGATGACCGGCGAGGCGACGTGGGCGATCATCGGCCCGGTCGTCGCCGGCCTCGGCGTCGCACTGGTGTGGGTGGCCTTCCGTGGGCGGCGTTCTGCCGACTAGGTTGGCGGGATGTTGAACCTGGCCAGCCTGCTCGAGGACTCCGCCCAGAAGTACGCCGACCGTGCCGCCATCGTGCTCGGCGACACCCGACTGACCTACGCCGAGATCAACGGCGCGGCCAACCAGGTGGCCAACCTCCTGGTCGAGCGCGGCATCCGGCCCGGCGACAAGGTGGCCCTGAGCTGCCCCAACCTGCCCTACTTCCCGATCGTCTACTACGGCATCCTCAAGGCCGGCGCGACGGTCGTCCCGCTCAACGTCCTGCTCAAGGGCCGCGAGATCGCCTACCACCTCGACGACTCCGATGCGAAGGCCTACTTCTGCTTCGAGGGCACCCCCGAGCTGCCCATCGGCCAGGCAGGGCACGACGGTTTCTCCAGCACCAAGGACTGCGAGAACTTCTTCCTGATCACCGCAGACCCGGCGGCGGACTCGCCGATCGAGGGCGCGGAGACGCTCGGCGCAGGGATGGGCAATCAGAAGCCCACCTTCGACACCGTCGAGACCGACGAGGACGACACGGCGGTGATCCTCTACACCTCGGGCACGACGGGCCAGCCGAAGGGTGCCGAGCTGCGGCACCGCAACATGCACGCCAACGCGCGGGCAGGGTCGGACCTCTTCGGCGCCGACGCCGAGAACCCCGACACCTATCTCTGCGTGCTGCCGCTGTTCCACTCCTTCGGCCAGACAGTGATCCAGAACGGTGGCTTCGCCTTCGGCGGCACCGTCGTCCTGCTGCCCCGGTTCGATCCACGGGCCTCGCTCCGCCTGATGGAGAAGGAGCGGGTCACGTTCTTCGCCGGCGTACCGACGATGTACTGGGGGCTCCTTGGGGCGCTGGACGACGACGTGGACGTCAAGGCCATCGCCCGGAACCTGAGAGTGGCCGCCGCCGGCGGGTCCGCGCTCCCGGTCGAGGTGCACAAGGACTTCGAGAACAAGTTCGGCGTCACGATCCTCGAGGGGTACGGCCTGTCGGAGACGTCCCCGGTCGCGAGCTTCTCTCCGTACGGCGAACAGGTGCGGGTCGGCTCCATCGGCATCCCGATCCCGGGCGTGGAGATGAAGCTGCTGAAGCCCGAGACGTGGGACGAGGTCGAGGAGGACCCCGAGGCGGTCGGCGAGATCGCGATCAAGGGCCACAACATCATGAAGGGCTACTACAACCGCCCGGACGCCACCGCGGAGGCGATCAGGGACGGGTGGTTCCGTTCCGGTGACCTCGGTCGTCGCGACGAGGACGGCTGGTACTACATCGTCGACCGCTCCAAGGACATGATCATCCGCGGCGGTTTCAACGTGTACCCGCGCGAGGTCGAGGAGGTCCTGATGGGCCACGAGGCAGTCTCGCTCGCCGCCGTGATCGGCGTACCGCACGAGAGCCACGGCGAGGAGATCAAGGCCGTGGTGATCCGGGAGAAGGACCACGACGACGTCACCGAGGACGACCTGGTGGCGTGGGCCAGGGACGAGATGGCGTCGTTCAAGTACCCCCGGATCGTGGAGTTCGTCGACGAGCTGCCGATGACCGCGACCGGCAAGATCCTCAAGCGCGAGCTCTCCTGACCAGACCGGGCTATTGACCCTGCCCGGGACGGGGGAGAAAGGTGACGCCGGGGCTCCGAGCCGCGCCGGACGGTCCGGCCATGCCGCGGGGTCGACGGAGGATCATCATGGGTCTTTTCATGGACGTGCACCACATGGACGGTGGCGTCACCGCCGAGGACGTGGCCGGGGCGCACCAGAAGGACGTCGAGACGCAGGAGAAGTACGGCGTCGACTACCAGCACTACTGGGTGGACGAGAAGAACGGGAAGATCTTCTGCCTCGTCGAGGCGCCCGACGCCGAGACCGCTGCCCAGGTGCACCGCGAGGCCCACGGCCTGGAGGCCGACGAGATCTACCCGGTCACCCAGGGCGCCTGAGCTCAGGCACTGACCTCAGGTACTGGGCTCACGCGAAGGGATCCGGCAGGCCGCCCGGAAGCTTCGCGAGGACTTCCCGGGCGGCTTCCCGGTGCTTGTGCTCGACCAGGACCTCGTACTTCGTCGCGACCACCGCGCTGACCGAGGAGAAGTCTCGCTGGCCGCGGGTTCCGGCGTAGCCGACGAGCGCCCAGATGACCCCGAAGACCGCGCCGACCACCACCGCGGAGCCGACGATCGCGAGCAGGTTGCCGTCGCCGAAGAGCGCGAAGATCAGACCGACGAAGAGGCCCAGCCACAGTCCGGAGAGTGCGCCGGCCAGGGCGACCCGACCCGTGGTCAGGCGACCGGTGATGCGTTCGACCTGCTTGAGCTCGGTGCCGACGATCATGCAGTTCTGCACCGGGAAGTGGTTGTCGGAGAGGAAGTCGACGGCCTTCTGGGCCGACGCGTAGTCGTCGTACACGGCCAGCGACTGGGGGAACTCCAGCGCGAGGCCCTGGACGGTGCGCGGTTGTTGGGACATGCCCCGATTCTTGCGCACGCCGCGCGGATAGACTCACCGCGGCAATCCCGCGCACTCCAAGGAGTCCACCGTGGCCCGTGTCGTCGTCGACGTCATG
>JBJMIQ010000114.1:0-8468 GCA_045806805.1 Nocardioides sp.
GGGGTAGATGTAGGGAAAGCCCATGTTGTGACGGTAGGAGAAGGCCGCGATCGTCGGCACCTTGGCGATCAGCCGCCTGACCTCGCGCCTGCGCCCATTCGGGTCGAAGATCTCGCTGGATTCAGGGTAGAAGCTCGACAGCGCCGCGACTGCGCTGATGAACATGCCCATCGGGTGGGCGTCGTGGCGGAAGGCGTCGATCAGGTCCTTGATATTCTCATGCACCAAGGTATGGAGCGTGATCTCCTTCTGCCAGGCCTCCAGCTGCGATGCGGTCGGCAGATCGCCGAACAGGATCAGGTATGCCGTCTCCAGGAATGTGCTGTGCTCCGCGAGCTGCTCGATCGGGTAGCCGCGGTACTCGAGGATCCCCTCTTCGCCATCGATGTAGGTCACGGCGCTGCGGCAGGAGGCGGTGTTGACGAAGCCCGGGTCGTAGACGGCGAGACCGGGCTGGCCGTCGCCCTCCTTGATGGCTCCGAGGTCCGCGGCCTTGATGGTGCCGTCGGTGATCGGGACGTCGTACTCCTGCCCCGTACGGTTGTCACGGACGGTGAGCGAATCAGTCACCGTCCCAACCTAGCCGCGCTCGCCCGATCGGGCGATAGTCGGGTCTGAAATCCGTCGAGGAGCGACTACCGGCGTTTTGACCTGCGATAACGCCACCCGTAGTCTTGTCGGTCGCGACTCCTGCCGCGCTCCGATCTCCCGCCACGGCGATCTGGGTGCAGATCCGGAGCCCACCTCCACGGTGGGGAGCCGGGCCGTGTTCGTCAGAAGCCGCCGCACCACCGCCGCCCGGGTCGACCGGGCGGAACCTACGAACGAAGAAGGAACAGCCGTGCGTACCTACAGCCCCAAGCCCGCTGACATCCAGCGGGAGTGGCACGTGATCGACGCGACCGACGTGGTTCTCGGTCGCCTCGCCGTCCACACCGCGAACCTGCTCCGCGGCAAGCACAAGCCGATCTTCGCCCCCCACGTCGACACCGGTGACTTCGTCATCATCGTCAACGCGGAGAAGGTCGCCCTCTCCGGCGACAAGGCCACCAAGAAGCTGGCCTACCGCCACTCCGGCTACCCGGGCGGCCTCTCGGCCACCCCGGTCGGGAACCTGCTCGAGAAGGACGCCCGCAAGGTCGTCGAGAAGGCCGTCTGGGGCATGCTCCCCAAGAACAAGCTCGGCCGCCAGGTGCTGAAGAAGCTCAAGGTCTACTCGGGCCCCCACCACCCGCACCAGGCCCAGAAGGCCACGCCGTTCGAGATCTCCCAGGTCTCCCAGTAAGCACGCGACCCAGAACTGATTGAGGAACACGAAGTGACTGAGAACAGCACTGAGGTCGAGGAGACCTACGAGACCGACGAGCAGGGCGTGGCCTACAGCTCCGAGAGCGCCCCGTCCGCCGACGCCCCGCTGCGCGCGGCGACCATCGCCCCCGCGGCCGCGACCGGCCGGCGCAAGGAGGCCGTGGCCCGTGTCCGGATCGTCCCCGGCACCGGCGTGTGGACCGTCAACGGCCGCACCCTCGACTCCTACTTCCCGAACAAGCTCCACCAGCAGGTCGTCAACGAGCCCTTCGTCGCCACCCAGCTCGAGGGCCGCTTCGACGTCATCGCCCGGATCCACGGCGGCGGCATCACCGGCCAGGCCGGTGCCCTGCGCCTCGGGGTGGCCCGCGCGCTCAACGCGGTCGACATCGACGCCAACCGGGCCTCGCTGAAGAAGGCCGGACTGCTCACCCGCGACGCCCGCGTCATCGAGCGCAAGAAGGCCGGACTGAAGAAGGCCCGCAAGGCGCCCCAGTTCAGCAAGCGATAAATCGAGCAGCGGTCGGGCTCGTGGCGCGACTCTTCGGCACCGACGGGGTCCGGGGGCTGGCGAACGCTCAGCTGACCGCGGAGCTGGCCCTGGACCTGTCCGTCGCGGCGGCGCAGGTCCTGGCCGACCGCGGCGAGTTCGAAGGACACCGTCCGCTGGCCGTCGTCGGCCGCGACACCCGGATCTCCGGGCAGTTCCTGGAGTCCGCGGTGGTGGCCGGCCTCGCGTCGGCCGGTGTCGACGTGCTGCTGCTAGGAGTCCTCCCGACCCCAGGGGTCGCCTACCTCACCGACAGCCTGGGTGCCGATCTCGGCGTGATGCTGTCCGCCTCCCACAACCCGATGCCCGACAACGGCATCAAGTTCCTCGCCCGAGGCGGACACAAGCTCGACGACGCCATCGAGATCGCCATCGAACGGCGGCTCGGTCAGGAGTGGAGGCGGCCCGTCGGCGGTGACGTCGGCCGGGTGACGCCGTACCCCTGGGCGATCAGCCAGTACACCGCGCACCTCGTCCGCACCATCGACCACCCCCTGGCCGGAATCCGGGTGGTCCTCGACTGTGCTGAGGGGGCGGCCCACGAGGCCGGCCCGGAGGCGCTGGTCAACGCGGGCGCGGAGGTGACCGCGATCCACGCCCAGCCCGACGGGCTCAACATCAACCAGAACTGCGGGTCGACCCACCTCGAGCGCCTGCAGCAGGCCGTCCTCCAGGACGAGGCCCATGTGGGGTTCGCACTCGACGGTGACGCCGACCGCTGCCTCGCGGTCGACCACGAGGGCAACGTCGTCGACGGAGACCAGATCCTGGCGGTGCTCGCCCACGCCTTCCTCGACCAGGGTCGACTCGCGAAGGACACGGTCGTCGCCACGGTGATGAGCAACCTCGGCTTCGTCCAGGCCATGCGGTCGGCCGGCATCGGGGTCCGTCAGACCAAGGTGGGCGACCGCTACGTCCTCGAGGCGATGAAGGTCTCGGGCTACTCGCTCGGTGGCGAGCAGTCGGGCCACGTGATCATGACCGACCACGCGACCACCGGCGACGGCATCCTGACCGCCCTGCACATCCTGGAGCGGATGGCCACCACCGGCAAGAGCATCCAGGCGCTGGCCTCGGTGATGACCAGGCTGCCACAGGTGCTGGTCAACGTCTCCGGCGTGGACAAGTCCCGGGCCGACGACGACGCCGTCCTTGCGGCCGCCGTGGCCGAGGAGGAGGCGGCCCTCGGCGACGGCGGCCGGATCCTGCTGCGGCCCTCGGGGACCGAGCCGATCGTCCGGGTGATGGTCGAGGCCGGCACTGCCGACGAGGCCCAGTCGATCGCCGACCGGCTCGCCGGCGTCGTACGCGCCCAGCTCGCGCTCTGAGGTAGGCGACCCGGTGAATCGGGCGTTCTCCCGATGTCTGCGGGGCTCCTTAGCCGGAGTCTCGGGGCATGATCGAGTCACTGACCCAAGCCCTGGCCTTGTGCCGTGCCCTCGACATGATCCGTGAGGAGAAGCGTGAACGCCGCCGCAAGTTCCGGGTCCTGCGTCCGGCTCAGAGCTTGCGCAGCCGCACGTAGCGCACGGAGTGGTCGCGGTCCTTGCGGAGCACGAGGGTCGCGCGGGACCGCGTGGGCAGGATGTTCTGGGTCAGGTTGGGGCCGTTGATGGTGTCCCACAGACGTTCCGCCTCGGCGACGGCCCCCTCCTCGCTCAGCGCGGCGTACTTCGCGAAGTAGGACGCCGGGTCCCGGAACGCGGTCTCCCGTAGCCGCAGGAAGCGGTCGACGTACCACGAACGGATGTGGTCGGTGCCGGCGTCGACGTAGACGCTGAAGTCGAAGAAGTCGCTCAGGGTCAGGCCGGTGCGGCCGTCCTCGCGGACCCGGGCCGGCTGGAGGACGTTGAGTCCTTCGATGATCACGATGTCGGGCCGCTTGATCACCAGTCGCTCGTCGGGGACGACGTCGTAGACGAGGTGGGAGTAGATCGGCGCGTCGACCTCGTCCTTGCCGGACTTGATGTCGACCACGAACCGGAGCAGGGCCTTGCGGTCGTAGGAGTCCGGGAAGCCCTTGCGGTGCAGAATCCCGCGGCGCTCGAGCTCGGCGTTGGGGTAGAGGAACCCGTCGGTGGTGACCAGCGCGACGTGGGGGTGGGCGGGCCAGTGCGCGAGCATCTGCTGCAGCACCCGGGCGGTGGTGGACTTCCCGACCGCCACCGATCCCGCCAGGCCGATGACGAACGGCGTCCGCGGTGGCTGTGGCTGGTCGAGGAACTCCTCCTGCTGGCGGTGCAGCCGGCCCGCGCTCTCGACGTACAGGCTGAGCAGCCGCGACAGCGGAAGGTAGACCTGCTCGACCTCGTCGAGGTCGAGGGCGTCACCGAGACCGCGCAGCCGGGCGATCTCGTCGGCAGTCAGGGGGCTCGCCGTCGAGTTGGCCAGCGCTGCCCATGCCGCCCGGTCCAGCTCGACGTACGGCGAGGACTCGCGTCTGACGTCGTCGGAGCCCGGCTGGGCGCCGTGGGGGGACATGGCGCTCACCCTAGACTCCCTGCCATGTGCGGAATCGTGGGCTACGTCGGTGCGAGGCAGGCGCAGGCCGTCGTGATCGAGGGCCTGCGGAGGCTGGAGTACCGCGGCTACGACTCTGCCGGCATCGCGCTCGTGGCCGACGGCTCCATCGCCTTGGCCAAGCGGGCCGGCAAGCTCGCCAACCTCGAGAAGGCGATCGCCGAGGACCCCCTACCGGAGTCCACGACCGGTATCGGCCACACCAGATGGGCAACCCACGGCGCGCCCAACAACAGGAACGCGCACCCGCATCCCGGCGCGACCGGACGGGTCGCGCTGGTGCACAACGGGATCATCGAGAACTTCGTGACGCTACGGACCGAGCTCGAGGATGCAGGGCACGACCTGGTTTCCGAGACCGACACCGAGGTGGTGTCGCACCTGATCGAGAACGAGGTGGTGGCAGGCGCGGACCTCACCGCGGCGATGCAGACCGTCTGCGGTCGGCTCGAGGGCGCGTTCACCCTCGTCGCCGTGGATGCGCTCGACCCGGCCCAGGTGGTTGCCGCCCGCCGCAACTCGCCCCTGGTGGTCGGGATCGGGGACGGGGAGAACTTCCTCGGCTCCGACGTCGCCGCCTTCATCGAGCACACCCGTGAGGCGCTGGAGCTCGGCCAGGACCAAGTCGTCACCATCACGGCCGAGGGCTTCTCGGTCACCGGCTTCGACGGGTCGCCCTCAGAGGGGAAGCGCTACCACGTCGATTGGGACCTGTCGGCGGCCGAGAAGGACGGCCACGACTGGTTCATGCGCAAGGAGATCCACGAGCAGCCGCGCGCCGTCGCCGACTCGCTGCTGGGCCGCCGTACGACGTCCGGGGAGCTGCAGCTCGACGAGGTGCGACTCTCTGATGAGGATCTGCGCGAGGTCGACAAGGTCATCATCATCGCCTGCGGTACGTCGTTCTACGCCGGCCTGGTCGCGAAGTACGCGATCGAGCACTGGACCCGGATTCCCGTCGAGGTGGAGCTGGCGTCGGAGTTCCGCTACCGCGACCCGATCCTCACCCACTCCACCCTCGTCGTGGCGATCAGCCAGTCGGGCGAGACCGCCGACACGCTGCAGGCGATCCGGCACGCCCGCGCCCAGAGGTCGTGGGTCCTGGCGATCTGCAACACGAACGGTTCGACCATCCCGCGGGAGTCCGACGCCGTCATCTACACCCATGCCGGGCCGGAGATCGGGGTCGCCTCGACGAAGGGATTCCTGACCCAGCTCGTGGCCTGCTACCTCCTCGCCCTCTACCTCGCGCAGCTCAAGGGCACGCGCTACGGCGAGGAGATCGCGCAGATCATGGACCAGCTGGAATCGATGCCCGCCCACATCCAGTCCGTGCTCGACCAGCGCGAGACGGTCTACGCCCTGGCCCGCCAGCACGTCGACACCAAGTCGGTGCTGTTCCTCGGCCGGCATGCCGGCTACCCGATCGCGCTCGAGGGTGCGCTGAAGCTCAAGGAGCTGGCCTACCTGCATGCGGAGGGGTTCGCGGCAGGGGAGCTCAAGCACGGCCCGATCGCGCTGATCGAGGAGGGGATGCCGGTGCTCTGCGTCGTACCTCCCAAGGGCCGGGACCAGCTCCACGGCAAGATGGTGAGCGGCATCCAGGAGGTGCGGGCGCGAGGGGCGCGGACGATCTGCCTGGCCGAGGCCGGCGACGACTCGATCGCGCCGTACGCCGACGAGCTGATCCCGCTGCCGCGGGTGCCGACGCTTCTCCAGCCGCTCGTCGCGGTGGTCCCGCTCCAGCTGTTCGCCTGCGAGCTCGCCTCCGTGATGGGCCACGACGTGGACCAGCCGCGCAACCTCGCCAAGTCCGTCACCGTCGAGTAATGCCGGTCATCGGGCTCGGCATCGACGTTGTCGACATCGAGCGGTTCATCGAGTCGCTGGAGCGGACGCGGGGTCTCCGTGAGCGTCTCTTCACCCCGGCCGAGGCCGCGCTCCAGTCCGCCTCCCTGGCCGCCCGGTTCGCGGCGAAGGAGGCGATGGCCAAGGCCCTCGGAGCGCCGAGCGGGATGGCCTGGCACGACGCCGAGGTGTTCTCCGAACCGTCGGGCCGGCCGTACTTCGAGCTGCGGGGCTCCGTCCTGGCGCGGGCCAACGACCTCGGCGTCGGCTCGGTGCACCTGTCGCTCTCCCACGACGCCGGCATCGCCTCGGCGGTCGTGGTGCTGGAGTCCTGAGGTCGCTGCGCGCTGACGGGTCGTGTGCCTGAGAGGGCGCTACGCCGCACCCTTGGGCACACGACCCCACACTCCGAGGGCAATCAGGTCCACCGCTACATCCTCAGTCTCGTGTCGCAGCTCGTACGCCGAGCAACGCACCACGATCCGGTTCCTGGTCGTGATCCGGCGGGCGCGTTTGAAGTCCTCACCCTGCTGGCGCACCTCGATGTGGAATGCCCCGTCCACCTCCAACACCAGGGTCGTGCCGTCCGGCAGGTCCCACTCGCAGTCGGTCCAGCGACGCTTCCCCGCCCGATCTGCCCGCATGCGCTGCCGATCCGGTAGGCGCATCGAGAACCTCCTGCACATGCGTCGGACGTCGAGCTCCGCGCCAGATTGCGCGCCCCCGCCGATGTCCCCGATCGTTCGCTTGAAGGCCTTCGCGCGCCGGAGTGGCCGGAGCAGGTCCACCCACTCCACGAGCCGCTCCGCCGTCGTGAGTCGCTGCTGGACGGTCGCGGCGATGATTCCGTGCGCGGGCCGGACGTGGGCGTCGTACCCGGCCCAGAGCAGGATCGCCGGCTCGAGCCGACAGCGCGGGATGCCCGGCCGGTTGCTCATCAATACGTCGAAAGGCCGTCGTGACCGGAAGAAGTGGACGCCGTCGACGGGTTCGAAGCTGAGTACGTCGTCGACGAGGACGGTCACGTCGTCGCGCTCCCAACCGGTGAGACCGTGCACTTCGGCCGCAGTCAGGCCACCGAGCATGCTGCGTGGGCCCGCGTGGAGAACCGCGAGCCAGAGTTGTTGATCGCGGGTCATCTCTCCGGTGAACGTGCTGATGACGCGTGGTGTCCGTTCGACCCATCGCTGTGCCGCAATCTGGTTCCGGACCTTGTAGTGATCGACACCGTGAGCCGTTAGCTGTCGACGGGCGACCATTCCGTGTTGGGCGGCCACGAGTCGGCGAACGGCTTCTTCCATGCTGGTCCCTTCCCGGATTCCGGGCAGCACTCTTTCCTCCTCCACAGGCAGACGGGTCGTGTGCCCGACAGTGCGCCATGCCGCGCGCTCAGGCACACGACCCCGCTAGCGTGAGCACGGTGAGGCAGGCGCACACCGTCGAGCAGGTGCGGGCGGCCGAGCGTGCCCTGATGGCGACGCTGCCGGAGGGGGCGCTGATGCAACGGGCGGCCGCCGGCCTGGCGTACGCCGTCCTCGACCTGCTCGGCTCCGCCTACGGACGGCGGGTGCTGCTCCTCGTCGGCTCTGGCGACAACGGCGGAGACGCGTTGTACGCCGGCGCGATGCTGGCCCGCCGCGGCTGCGCGGTGGAGGCGCAGCTGCTTTCCGAGCGCGTGCACGAGGGCGGACTCGCCGCGCTGACGCAGGCCGGTGGCCGGGTCGTGGGCTCAGATGGTCGTCCCGGCAGCCGCTTGAGCACACGACCCGAGGTGGTGGTCGACGGGATCGTGGGGATCGGCGGCAGGCCGGGCCTGCGTCCCGACGCGGTGGACGCGCTGGCGGACGTGGAGGGCGTCCCCATCGTGGCGGTCGACGTGCCGTCCGGGGTCGACGTCGACACCGGCGAGCTCGATGGACCCCACGTGGACGCGACGGTCACCGTCACCTTCGGCACTCACAAGGTCGCCCACCTCGTCGACCCGGCGGCCGCCGCGTGCGGCGTCGTACACCTCGTCGACATCGGGCTCGACCTGCCCGACGCCGCCGTGGAGGCGCTCCAGCCAGAAGACATTGCTGGTCTGCTGCCGAGGCCCGACCCGCAGGCGCACAAGTACACGCGGGGAGTGGTGGGGATCCGGGCCGGTTCCGCGCGCTACCCCGGCGCCGGCCTGCTCTGCGTCGCCGGCGCGGCGACCGGACTGTGCGGGATGGTGCGCTACGTCGGTGACGACCAGGTGGCC